>NZ_JBMKIA010000001.1:0-478412 GCF_049238215.1 Enterobacter cloacae complex sp. IR5441 | reverse complement strand
GCGGCGCCCCCCCCACTTCTCCCCTCTGACTGAAGCAATGGACGCATCATGATTAGCGTATTCGATATCTTCAAAATCGGTATTGGTCCTTCCAGCTCTCACACCGTCGGACCAATGAAAGCCGGTAAACAATTCACGGATGACTTGATTGCACGCGGCATTTTGCACGACATCACCCGCGTGGTTGTCGATGTATATGGTTCCCTTTCCCTGACCGGTAAAGGCCACCATACCGATATTGCCATTATCATGGGGCTGGCGGGTAATCTGCCGGATACCGTTGATATTGATGCAATACCTGGCTTTATCCAGGACGTGAACACCCACGGTCGTTTGCTGCTGGCGAACGGCGAGCATGAGGTTGAATTCCCGGTTGATCACTGCATGAATTTCCATGCGGATAACCTGTCGCTGCACGAGAATGGCATGCGCATTACCGCGCTGGCCGGCGACAAAGCGGTTTACAGCCAGACGTATTACTCCATCGGCGGCGGGTTTATCGTCGACGAGGAGCATTTTGGTCAAAGCACCAATTCTGCCGTTGATGTGCCGTACCCTTACAAAAACGCGGCCGACTTACAGCGTCACTGCCAGGAGACAGGGCTTTCTCTCTCCGGCCTGATGATGAAAAACGAGCTGGCCCTGCACAGCAAAGAGGAGCTGGAACAGCACTTCGCTAACGTCTGGGAAGTGATGCGCAGCGGCATTGAGCGCGGGATCACTACCGAAGGCGTGCTGCCGGGTAAACTGCGTGTTCCGCGTCGTGCGGCTGCGCTGCGCCGCATGCTGGTCAGCACCGACAAAACCACCACCGACCCGATGGCCGTCGTCGACTGGATCAACATGTTCGCGCTGGCGGTGAACGAAGAGAACGCCGCGGGTGGCCGCGTCGTCACCGCGCCAACCAACGGGGCGTGCGGAATTGTTCCGGCGGTTCTGGCGTATTACGACAAGTTTATCCGTGAAGTGAATGCAAACTCACTCGCGCGGTATATGCTGGTCGCCAGTGCGATTGGCTCACTGTACAAGATGAACGCCTCGATTTCCGGCGCGGAAGTGGGCTGTCAGGGTGAAGTGGGCGTCGCCTGCTCTATGGCGGCGGCGGGTCTGGCCGAATTACTGGGCGCAAGTCCTGCGCAGGTTTGTATTGCGGCGGAAATCGGCATGGAACATAACCTGGGGCTGACCTGCGATCCGGTCGGCGGACAGGTCCAGGTGCCATGCATCGAGCGTAACGCCATCGCCTCTGTGAAAGCGGTGAACGCGGCCCGTATGGCGCTGCGTCGTACCAGCGAACCGCGCGTCTGCCTCGACAAGGTTATCGAAACCATGTACGAAACCGGTAAAGATATGAACGCCAAATACCGCGAAACTTCCCGCGGTGGCCTGGCGATGAAGATCGTCACCTGCGATTAAGCCTCTCAGGAAGCCTCGTTTTGCGAGGCTTCTTCCTGTTTTCGCCACCATTCATAGTTTCATGCTGCGCTCAGTGTTACCCTTCACATATCAGACAGAAGGGAGATTATCTGTGGCCGTTCATTTGCTTATCGTCGATGCACTTAACCTGATTCGCCGTATTCATGCGGTACAGGGCACCCCCTGCAAGGACACCTGTTTACACGCGCTGGAGCAGCTCATTCGCCATAGCGAACCCACCCACGCTGTTGCCGTATTCGACGATGAAGCACGCAATACCGGCTGGCGGCACCAGCGCCTGCCGGACTACAAAGCCGGACGTGCGCCGATGCCGGACGATCTGCACGCAGAAATGCCCGCTATCCGCGCGGCCTTTGAGCAGCGCGGCGTTCCGTGCTGGGGCGCCCACGGTAATGAGGCTGACGATTTAGCCGCAACGCTGGCGGTTAAAGTCGCGAGCGCCGGGCATCAGGCGACTATCGTTTCAACCGACAAAGGCTACTGCCAGCTGCTCTCTCCAACGATCCGCATCCGGGACTACTTTCAAAAACGCTGGCTGGACGCGCCATTCATTGCCAGCGAGTTTGGCGTATCGCCTGAGCAACTGCCGGATTACTGGGGGCTGGCGGGGATCAGCAGCTCTAAAGTGCCGGGTGTCGCCGGTATTGGACCCAAAAGCGCCGCACAGCTGCTGACGGAGTTTCAGAGTCTGGAAGGAATTTACGCCAGGCTTGATGAAGTGCCGGAAAAATGGCGCAAAAAGCTGGAGGCGCATAAAGAGATGGCGTTTATCTGCCGGGAGGTGGCGACGCTACAGACGGATTTACAGCTGGACGGGAATTTACAGCAGTTAAGGTTAGAGCGTTAAAACAACCACACGATTTTGTAGGCCCGGTAAGCGCAGCGCCACCGGGCGTTACAAACGTTATCGCTCGTCGCGACGCCCACCCACTGCCGCCCACCAGCGACGAATATGGACCGTCACTTCTTCGCGGTCGTGATAAAGCTGACGCGCCTGGATTTCCGCGTTAATCCCGTGTTCGTCCAGCTGCTGCTGAATATAGGCCAGGTTCTGCGACACCTCTTCGTAGCGCTTTTTCATCGGCAGCTTGAGGTTGAAAATCGTCTCACGACACCAGCCGTTCACCAGCCAGGAGGCCATCAGCGCCGCGACTTTCGCCGGTTTTTCTACCATGTCGCACACCATCCAGGAGATGTTGTTGCGGTTCGGGCGATAGCGGAAGCCATCCTCACGCAGCCAAGTGACCTGCCCGGTATCCATCAGGCTTTGCGCCATCGGGCCGTTATCCACAGACGAAACCCACATATTGCGTTTCACCAGCTGATAGGTCCAGCCGCCCGGGCACGCGCCAAGGTCGACGGCATACATGCCGTTTGCCAGACGTTCGTCCCACTCGTCCGCCGGGATAAAGACGTGAAACGCCTCTTCCAGCTTCAGGGTTGAACGGCTCGGCGCATCTGCCGGGAAGCGCAGACGCGGGATCCCCATAAAGAACGGCGAATTATTGGTGGTATACGAGTAGCCGGCGTAGCAACATCCTGGCGCAATAAAGAAGATATGCACGACCGGGCGCTTTGGCGTTTCGTAGTTTGTCAGCACACCCGCATCACGCAGCGCCGCGCGCAGCGGCACGGTGAACTTACGGCAGAACTTCATCAGCTCTTTGCTTTCGTTGGTGTCGGCCACTTCCACGCGCAAATCGCCGCCCTTCTCCACCACACCCTGCAACAGGCCAACAATCGGCGTGATGCGATCTTCCGGCGGAAGATCTTTCAGCAGTTCGCCCGCGACAAACATCTGACGGGCGAAAATCAATGAGCTGAACGGCAGTTCGCGCGCCAGCTTGTCGGCATCATCAGGCTGATAGCATTCAAATACCACATAGCCCGCGTTCTCTTTGACGCGAGCGAATCCAAAGACTTCACGCTTCGCCGCTTTATCGGTAATTTCCGCGGCGCACTCTTTCTCAAACCCCGGGCGACAATATAAAACAACCTTATTCATGAACAACGCCCTTGCGTTTCAGACGGATAGCTCCGATAAACATTAACACCCAACCCGCCAGGAAGCTGACGCCGCCGACAGGTGTAACAAACGCCCACAGGCGTAAATGCGACAGCGCCAGACAGTAAAGACTGCCGCTGAACAGTACGGTACCCAGCGCCAGAAAGACGCTGCTCCAGTAAAACCAGATGCTGATGCGGCGCTGCATCGCCACCGCCAGCCCAAAAATTGCCAGCGTGTGGAACGCCTGATATTCAAGGCCGGTCTGGATCCAACCCATCTCCACAACGCCCAGAGATTTGCTTAAGACATGCGCGCCAAACGCGCCCAGAGCTACAAAAATAAAGCCACTCACCGCGGCGAAAATCAGCATGAATCGGCTGGTCATGTTTAAGTCCTGAATTGATGCGTGCCCGGCACACAAACGTTATTGTTCATACCTGAAGCGGAATTTTTCTTGCTCGCTTGCCGCTTTCGCCAGTATCCACTGCCGGAAAGCGGCTATTTTACCCAGTTCTGCCTGACTGTCATGACAAACCAGATAAAATGCATTCTTGCTGACCAGTACATCGTTAAATGGGCAAACCAGACGGCCTGCCTCAATTTCGGACTGCGCCATAACGTTGTTTGCCAACGCCACGCCCTGCCCGTGAATGGCAGCCTGTAGCACCATCGCGCTGTGGCTAAAAATGGGCCCCTGCTGCACGTTTATATGATTAAGACCTAACTGGCGGGTATAAGTTTGCCAGTCGCGACGCGAAGCATCGTGCAAAAGCGTATGTTGCGCCAGATCGGCGGGCGTTTTGAGCGCTTTATCCCCCGTCAGCAGCAGCGGTGAACAGACCGGCAACAGATATTCTGCGTATAATTTTTCCACACGCAAGCCCGGCCAGTTACCGCGACCGTAAAAAATCGCCACGTCCACATCATCTGCCAGCTTGTCTTCCTGACGGTCCACCGCCTGGATTCGGACATCGATTCCCGGATAAGTTGAGTTAAAGCTTGAGAGTCGCGGCACCAGCCACTGAATGGCAAAACTGGGCAATAAACTCACAGTCAGAGCGCCTTTTGCGCTCCGGGCCTGAAGCTTGCGAGTGGCTTCCGTCAGCTGGGAAAAAATCTCTTTAATATCCTGAAAATAGCTCTGCCCCTCTTCGGTCAACAGCAACGAACGGTTGCGTCGACGGAACAGCTTAAGCCCCAGAAAATCCTCCAGAGACTTGATTTGATGACTTACTGCGGCCTGTGTCACAAAAAGCTCATCGGCTGCGCGGGTGAAGCTGAGGTGGCGTGCTGCTGCATCAAAAACACGTAATGCATTTAGGGGTGGCAATCGCTTGGACATGGTTATCTGGCTTAGATGTTAACGAGATTTAACATATAGGAAACAACGTTTAACCTATTAGTTTTTTTTATCTGAGCCATTATAATTTGTCCGTTGAGGAACTACCAGCAAATACCTATAGTGGCGGCACTTCCTGAGCCGGAACGAAAAGCTTTTTTTGGAATGCGTGTTCTGAAGGGCTTTTGGCTTACGGTTGTGATGTTGTGTTGTTGTGTTTGCAATTGGTCTGCGATTCAGACCACGGTAGCAACGCTACCAATTTTTCACTTCCTGTACATTTACCCTGTCTGTCCATAGTGATTAATGTAGCACCGCCAACTTGCGGTGCTTTTTTTTCGCTTATCTAACTGTTAATGCTCGATTTCCTTCATCTCTTTCACATCACTGCGGTTGATCTGCTGTTTGTTCCCGTTAGCATCTTTGTAAGAAATCATCCCGGTATCATTATCGGTTGTCGGTTTCCCTTCAGAGACGATAGATCGACCATCGTTGGTATGCATTACGTAGTTATTACCAGAACAGGCGCTCAGGGCAAAGGTCAACGCACAGGCAGAAATGATTGCAGCTGTCTTTTTCATGATTATCTCCTTTAGCAATTAATGCTATTCAAACCTCGATTTATAACAGGCTAAAACATCCGCCTAACACTATTTAGCATAACCTGCTTTTTCAGACTCGCCAGGATAAGCAGACAAATCTGATAGATATCAACTTCCTTGCCCTGCCGATGAATTTGCGCGACGATCGTAGAATCGATATGAGGAATTCCATGAACGCTTTCAGTCCTGCGCAGTTTCGCGCACAGTTTCCTGCGCTGGCCGATGCCGGCATTTATCTTGATAGCGCCGCCACGGCCCTTAAACCGCAGGCGGTGATTGAGGCAACCCGCCAGTTTTACAGCCTGAGCGCCGGGAACGTGCACCGCAGCCAGTATGCCGACGCGCAGCGCTTAACGGCGCAATACGAAGCCGCACGGGATCAGGTCGCGCGCCTGATCAATGCTGACAGCGGTAAGAACATCGTCTGGACGCGGGGCACCACAGAGGCCATTAACATGGTGGCGCAATGTTACGCGCGTCCGCTGTTGCAGCCCGGGGATGAGATCATCGTCAGCGAGGCGGAACACCACGCCAACCTGGTACCCTGGCTGATGGTGGCCGAACAAACCGGGGCACGGGTTGTAAAGCTCCCGTTGGGTGCGGACTTCCTGCCTGACGTGGCGCGTCTGCCTGAGCTGATTACTCCGCGCAGCCGTATTCTGGCGCTGGGGCAGATGTCCAACGTCACCGGCGGCTGCCCGGATCTGGCGCGTGCCATTGAGATTGCCCATGCCAGCGGCGTGGTGGTGATGGTCGACGGTGCGCAGGGTGTGGTGCATTTTCCGGCTGACGTTCAGGCGCTGGATATCGACTTCTATGCCTTCTCAGGACACAAATTGTACGGGCCAACCGGTATCGGCGCGCTGTACGGCAAACCTGAACTGCTGGCCCGGATGACGCCGTGGCTCGGCGGCGGCAAGATGATTACCGAAGTCACCTTCGACGGTTTTAAAACGCAGGATGTACCCTACCGCCTGGAAGCCGGTACCCCAAACGTGGCCGGGGTTATCGGCCTGAGCGCGGCGCTCGAATGGCTGGCAGAAATGGACGTGGTTCAGGCTGAAAGCTGGAGCCGGGGTCTGGCGACGCTGGCGGAAGAAGAACTGAAAAAACGTCCGGGTTTTCGCTCGTTCCGCGTCCAGGACTCCAGCCTGCTCGCCTTTGATTTCGCGGGCGTGCACCATAGCGACATGGTGACGTTGCTTGCCGGATACGGCATTGCCCTGCGTGCCGGACAGCACTGCGCCCAGCCGCTGCTGGCGGCTATTGGCGTGAGCGGTACCCTGCGCGCCTCGTTTGCACCGTACAATACAAAAAGCGACGTCGATGCGCTGGTTTCCGCCGTCGACCGCGCCCTGGAATTACTGGTGGATTAATGACAAGTTCAGCTTTAGCCGGGCACCCGTTCGGCACCGTTATTACTGAAGAGACGTTAAAACAGACCTTCGTCCCGCTCACGCAGTGGGAAGATAAATATCGTCAGCTGATCCTTCTGGGTAAACAGTTGCCTGCACTGTCAGACGAGCTGAAATTACAGGCGAAGGAGATCGCAGGCTGCGAGAACCGCGTCTGGCTTGGGTTTAGTGTATCCGGAGAGAAACTGCATTTCTTCGGCGACAGCGAGGGACGCATTGTTCGCGGTCTGCTGGCGGTGCTGTTGACCGCAATCGAAGGGAAAAGCGCCGCAGAGCTGCTGGCGCATTCTCCGCTAGCGCTGTTTGATGAGTTGGGACTTCGCGCGCAGCTTAGCGCCTCGCGCGGTCAGGGACTGATTGCGCTAAACGACGCGGTACTGGATGCCGCCCGTCAGGCTCAGGCCTGACGTTCCGCCTTCGCCATCATCTTCTTCAGGGCGTGAGAGACCGCCACAAAGCCGAAGGAGGCGGTCACCATGGTGGCCGCTCCAAACCCTGAGGCACAATCCATCCGCTTTGGCCCTTCCGCCGTGCTTTTCATTGCACAGACCGAACCATCCGCCTGCGGATAAACCAGCGCTTCTGTCGAGAACACACAGTCCACGCCCAGCTTGCCTTTGCTATTTTTCACCACGTTGAAGTCGCTTTTTAAGCGCTCGCGCAGCTTAGCGGCCAGCGGATCCTGAATGGTCTTCGCCAGATCCGCCACCTGGATCTGCGTCGGATCAATTTGTCCACCCGCGCCGCCCGTTGTCACCAGCGGCACCTTGTAACGACGACAGTAAGCGATCAGCGCCGCTTTTGGCCGCACGCTGTCGATGGCATCAATCACATAGCTGTAGCCTTTGCTCATGTACTCCGCGACGTTATCTGCCGTCACAAAGTCGTCGATCACCGTCACCCTACACTCCGGGTTGATGAGACGAATACGCTCCGCCATCACCTCGGACTTCGCCAGACCGACGTTATCACGCAGGGCGTGGATCTGACGGTTAGTGTTAGTGACGCAGACGTCATCCATATCAATCAACGTAATTGCGCCAATGCCGGTTCTCGCCAGCGCTTCTGCCGCCCACGAACCCACACCACCAATGCCCACCACGCAGACATGCGCATCCGCGAACAGTTGCAGGGCTTTTTCACCATATAACCGTGCCGTGCCGCCGAAACGCTGGCGCCAGGCATCGCTGATTACCACAGACATAAAACCTCAGATGTAAAAAGGGTGAGGTATTCCTCACCCTGAACCGTAATCCGTCTTGCCCTCAGAATAACACAATCAGCCGCTGAATACGTTTCCGGTACCCGGCGCTGCCTTCAGCACCCACACGCGTCCGTAGTGGTTATACCAGCCTGCACGATGGCCGGCATCCGGGCCGATGCCCTGATAAATGTCGAAGTGCTGGCCTTTGATCGCCCCACCCACGTCCAGCGCCACCATCAGGCGTAATTCATACTTGCCGTTGAATTTGCCGTTGTTGTCGAGGAGTGGAACTTCCGCCAGCAGCGTAGTACCTGCCGGGATAATCGAACGATCCGATGCCACAGAAGCGCGGCCAATCAGCGGGACGGCGCTCGCCCCTTTCACCGGCGCAAAGTTCTGCGGTTTGAAGAAGACAAACGATGGGTTCTGCTCAAGCAGCTCACGCACTTCCGCTTCGCTGTGTTTTTCGCCCCACTCGCGGATCGCCTGCATCGACATATCTTCTCGTTTCACTTCGCCACGGTCGATGAGCACCTTACCGATGCTGCGATAGGCATGGCCATTTTTCCCGGCGTAGCTAAAGAAGTTCAGCGGCGAGCCGTCGCCAAAATCAATATAGCCGCTGCCCTGCACGTCCATAATGAAGTTGTCCATCAGGGAGTTGCTGTAGGCCAGCACGTAATTTTCGCTCAGCGCGCCAGCGTAGATCTCGGCGCGGGACGGCAGACGACCGCGTTTCGGCGGCATACGGTAAATGGGATACTGGAACTCGCCCTGGCGTGTGTGGCGCGCCTGGACAACCGGAGTGTAGTAACCGGTAAACTGGACGTTACCGTAGTTATCCGCCCCCTCCATCTGCCAGGCATCGATACCAAACTGGCGCATATTGCGGGTATCACCGCCTGCACGCAGCCAGTCCTGCACGGCGCTATAGACGTTGTTCTGCGAACCGTATAAACGCGGAGAAGCAGTGCGGATCTGGTAGACCTGCTCGGAGAAGTCTCCGGCATTGATCGGAGCGCCCACGGCGTCTGGCTGGTTAACTAAAGAGAAAGGCTGGGATAACTTCCCGTCTTTATACTGTTGACCGCGATCGGTCGGTTTGGAAGAGCAGGCCGCAAGAATCGCCACCATTGCGCCTGTCATCAGATACTTCGCCCAACGTCCTTTCATTATATCTCGTCTTTTAGTTGCCCAATTCCGCGAGATGAAGATAACAAACCCACCGTGTTAATGAAATGCAATCACCTTCCCTTTGGCAAATTCTGCACAAAAAATAGTCCAAAGTGGCTTTTGCCGTTCATTTTGCATACAAAATAATGAATTATGTGAAAAAGGGGTTGCATCACAAACCTATCCGAGTATAGTGCGCTTCCACGGACGCGGGGTGGAGCAGCCTGGTAGCTCGTCGGGCTCATAACCCGAAGGTCGTCGGTTCAAATCCGGCCCCCGCAACCAATTAAAATTTGATGAAGTATCTTCTACGACTGTAGAAAGACGGACGCGGGGTGGAGCAGCCTGGTAGCTCGTCGGGCTCATAACCCGAAGGTCGTCGGTTCAAATCCGGCCCCCGCAACCAATCAAATTTGAAGAAGTAAGTTTCTACAAGTGTAGAAAGACGGACGCGGGGTGGAGCAGCCTGGTAGCTCGTCGGGCTCATAACCCGAAGGTCGTCGGTTCAAATCCGGCCCCCGCAACCAACACTTCTTAAAACAATAAACACCCTGAAGGGTGTTTTTTTGTATCTGGCGTTTGTGAAAATGCCGGGCATGATACCCGGCTTAATGCCCTACCCCCGCCGCGCCAGCGTTTCCCCGTCTGAGAAGTAGGCCCGGATCCCCGCCAGAATCGACTCCGCCACTTCCTGCTGGAATTTAGCCGTCTTGAGCTTACGTTCCTCTTCCACGTTACTGATAAACGCGGTTTCGACCAGAATGGATGGAATATCTGGCGCTTTCAGTACCGCAAATCCGGCCTGCTCGACGCTGTTTTTGTGCAGCTTGTTGACCCGGCCCAACTTGCCCAGCACCGCTTTACCAAACTTCAGGCTGTCGGTAATGGTCAGCGACTGCACCATATCAAACATCGTATGGTCGACGTAACGGTCGCCACTTTTGCTCACGCCACCAATTAAATCCGAGGCGTTCTGCGTGTCCGCCAGGTATCTCGCGGCGGTACTGGTCGCCCCTTTCGTTGACAGGGCAAACACTGAAGATCCACTCGGCTGGCGGCTGGTGAAGGCATCCGCGTGAATAGAGACAAACAGATCCGCGCGCTGCTTTTGCGCTTTTGCCACGCGGACCTTCAGCGGGATAAAGACATCTTCGTTGCGCGTCATGTAGGCGCGCATATTGCCCTCTTTGTCGATCAACGCCTTCAGACGACGGGCAATTTGCAGCACCACATCTTTTTCGCGGGTGCGATATTTCCCGACGGCGCCGGAATCTTCTCCGCCGTGGCCAGGATCGAGCATGATCACAATCGGGCGATCGCGCCCCGCCTTGCCCGGCTGTGGGCCACTTTGCGCTGGCGGAACCTGGCTGTCGAGATCGCCTTTGTTGTAATCCTCAAGTAAGGCCAGAAGCGGATCCTGAATATCCGTCGCATTCGCCGGATAGAGATCCATCACCAGACGCTCCTTAAAGGCGGCTACAGGCGCAAGGGCAAAGAGCTGAGGTTTCACGTTCTGCTTCAGCTCAAACACCATACGCACGGTTTGCGGATCGAACTGCCCGACGCGCGCCGATTTGATAAACGGATCGTCGCCACGGATCTGAGCTGCCATGCCTTTAAGCACGGAGTTGAGGTTCACACCTTCGAGATCAACCACCACACGTTCAGGATTGCTGAGGGCAAATTGCTTGTATTTCAGCACGCGATTGGACTCGACCGTCACGCGCGTATAGGTCGACGACGGCCAGACGCGCACCGCGACTACCTGGCTTGTGGCGGCAAGACCCACCTGGCTGACGCTAAGCAACCACATCGCCCCGGCCCCTTTTAACAGGCGGCGGCGGCTTATTGCTGAATTGGATCCCGACATGCTTCTCCCGAGCAAGAAATCTGATTGATGAACAAAACGCCCAAATTGACCGAAAACTTTAACGAATGACGCATAAACTGTCATCTATAAAAGGGTAAACAATCATACGTTAACGCACGGATTACTTATTATTTTCTGTGGGTCGCAGAAAATTTAGGCTTGCACACGCGGCCACAATCGAATAAAAATACAGAAATTACGAATAAACATTCACTAAGGGTTGTGTCATGGTTAAGGAACGCAGAACCGAACTGGTCCAGGGATTCCGCCATTCTGTTCCCTATATCAACACCCATCGGGGAAAAACGTTTGTCATCATGCTTGGCGGCGAAGCCATTGAGCATGAAAACTTTTCCAGCATCGTCAATGATATCGGCCTGCTGCACAGCCTCGGCATCCGTCTGGTGGTGGTGTATGGCGCACGTCCGCAAATTGAAGCCAACCTGGCCGCCCATCACCATGAGCCGATCTACCACAAACACACGCGCGTGACGGATGCGAAAACCCTCGAGCTGGTCAAACAGGCGGCGGGTCTGTTGCAGCTCGATATCACCGCCCGCCTGTCGATGAGCCTGAATAATACGCCGTTGCAGGGCGCGCACATCAACGTGGTGAGCGGCAACTTTATCATCGCTCAGCCGCTCGGCGTGGACGATGGCGTGGATTACTGCCACAGCGGCCGCATCCGCCGTATTGATGAAGAAGCCATTCACCGCCAGTTAGACAATGGCGCGATCGTTCTGATGGGCCCTGTTGCCGTCTCCGTAACGGGTGAAAGTTTTAATCTGACCTCAGAAGAGATTGCCACCCAGCTGGCCATCAAGCTGAAAGCGGAAAAAATGATCGGCTTTTGCTCCTCACAGGGTGTCGTGAACGATGAGGGCGTGATTGTGCCAGAACTTTTTCCGAATGAAGCCCAGGCGCGCGTCGAAGCGCTGGAAGCAGAAGGCGATTACTATTCCGGTACCGTGCGTTTTCTGCGCGGCGCCGTTAAAGCGTGCCGTAGCGGGGTGCGCCGCAGCCACCTGATCAGCTATCAGGAAGACGGCGCGCTGTTGCAGGAGCTGTTCTCCCGTGACGGGATCGGTACGCAGATCGTCATGGAGAGCGCCGAGCAGATCCGCCGTGCCACCATCAACGATATCGGCGGCATTCTGGAGCTGATCCGTCCGCTGGAACAACAGGGAATTCTGGTTCGCCGATCCCGCGAGCAGCTGGAGATGGAGATCGACAAGTTCACCATCATTCAGCGGGATAACCTGACCATTGCCTGTGCGGCGCTTTATCCGTTCCCGGAAGAGCAGATTGGCGAAATGGCGTGCGTCGCCGTGCATCCTGATTACCGTAGCTCCTCACGGGGGGAGCTGCTGCTTGAACGCGTGGCGGCACAGGCGCGCCAGATGGGTCTGAGCAAGCTGTTCGTGCTTACCACGCGCAGCATTCACTGGTTCCAGGAGCGCGGCTTCACGCCGGTGGATATTGATTCCCTGCCGGAAAGTAAGAAAGAGATGTACAACTACCAGCGCCGCTCGAAGGTGTTAATGGCGGACCTGGGATAACAGTCACCCTCTCCTGCTGGAGAGGGCGTTCACTCAGACAGATTCAAATATCGCGCTTAATCCGCTTCTGCGCTCGGTACGGGTGGCAATCGCCTGACTCAACACGCGCTCATCCGCATACAATGACAGACGCTGGCGCGCGCGAGTAATGGCAGTGTAGACCAGCTCGCGGGTCACAACCGGCGACAGCTGTGTCGGCAGGATCAGCGCCGCATGGTTGAACTCGGAGCCCTGAGATTTATGTACCGTCATCGCCCATGCCGTTTCATGCTCTGGCAGGCGGCTGGGCTGGACGGACTTCACGCTACCGTCCGGTAGCTGGAACCAGACGCGCAGACCGTTACCGCGATCGAGCGCAATGCCGATATCCCCGTTGAACAGCCCCAGCGCACTGTCGTTGCGGGAGATCATCACTGGCCGGCCCTCATACCATCGCGAATGCAGCTGACGGTTAATTTTGCGCTTCTGCACCAGCAGCTGCTCCAGCCTGTCGTTCAGGCCCGTGACGCCAAACGGCCCTTCCCGTAATGCGCACAGAAGCTGGTATTCGCCAAATGCGGCGATGACCTGCCCGGGCTGACTGCGCTGCTGCACGCAGCTCAGAAAATGCTGGTATCCCTGGAGAGCCTCCTCAAGCATAGCCTGATACTCTTCCCCGCTTTGCAGCGATTTCTTTTCAATGTCAGTGAAGGAACCGTCAAACACCCTACGCGTGGCGTGCCTGTCGCCACGGTTGACCGCCGCAGCCAGCTGGCCGATGCCGGAGTCGCTACCGAAACGGTAGCTTTTTTGCAGCAGGCACAGGCTGTCACGCAGTGCGCCCGCGATCGGCGTGTGATCGGGTTCAAGCGAGCAACCGGTCAGACGGGCGAGCTCCTGCGCCCGCGCGGCGGTATAACCGTAACTGGCGTAGGTACAGATATCTCCCAGCACCGCCCCGGCTTCTACAGAGGCGAGCTGGTCGCGATCGCCCAGGAAAACCACGCGCGCATGGGGTGGTAGCGCATCGATCAGGCGCGACATCATGGTCAGGTCGATCATGGAGGCTTCATCCACCACCAGCACGTCCAGATGCAGCGGATTGCCCGCATGGTAGCGCAGCCGCTGGCTACCCGGCTGCGCGCCGAGCAGACGGTGCAGAGTACTTGCTTCACCCGGGAAAAGCGCAAGCTGTTCTTGGGTGAGCGGCAGCCGTTGCATCGCACCGCCCAGTGATTCGGTCAGACGCGCCGCGGCCTTCCCGGTGGGCGCCGCCAGACGAATACGGCATCGCTGCTCGCCTGAAAGCTGTATCAGGGCTGCCAGCAGCTTTGCGACGGTCGTTGTTTTCCCCGTTCCCGGGCCGCCGGATATCACCGAGATCCGCCGCGTCAGGGCGACGGCTGCCGCCACTTTCTGCCAGTCTGTGGCCTCACCGGAGTCAAACAGCCTGTCCAGCGTCTGGCGAAGCTGTGCTTCGTCGCAGGGAAGCGGCGCATTGGTCTCACTAAAGAAACGCGCTACCGTCAGTTCGTTTCGCCACAGGCGGTTCAGGTATAAGCGCTCCCCCGTAAGGATCAGCGGTGCCTGGTTGTCTCCCGGCCCGACGGCTGACGATTCACGCAAAATTTTCTGCCAGTCCACCCTTTCCCCCAGCAGCGCAAAGCAGGACTGGAGGACAGGCGGCATTTTCTCGTCAACCACCAGACGCGAGAGCGGCAGACACACATGCCCCTCTCCGGCGTCTTTACTCAACAGGGCAGCGGCAAGCATCACGGCGGGCTGGTCAGCGGCAATCATCATGGCAAACTGCACGTCCAGCTGACGCAGCACGCGTTGCTCTACCGCATCCAGCAATAAGTCCTGCATCGTCATGCCATCTCCTCCGTGTTTGCTGCAAACAGGTTATCCATTTTATTAATCAATTCCGCATCCGGACGAGTGCTGAAGATCCCGGAGCGCGGATCGGCAGCATCAACCCCGCGCAGGAACAGATAGATGACACCGCCAAAATGATCGTCGTAGCGATAATCCGCAATACGGTGGCGCAAATAGCGGTGCAGCGCCAGGGTATAGAGCTGATATTGCAGATCGTAGCGATGCATTTGCATGGCTGCCGCCATCGCCTGCTGGGTATAGGCTTCGCTGTTCTCGCCCAGCCAGTTCGATTTGTAATCCAGCAGGTAGTACCGTCCTTCGTGACGGAAGACCAGGTCGATAAACCCTTTCAGCATGCCCTGCACCTGACGGAAGTTCAGCGGCGGGCAACCGGCTGACAGCGGATCGTACTGACGGATGAGCGCATCGAGCGCGTCGGCCTTAAGCGGGCCTGCGACGGGCAGATAAAACTCCATCTCAACCTGCTTATTTTTGGCCGTTAACTGGCGAAGAGAGAAGCCCTGCGTCGTCAGCGGCGCCTGCAAAATGGCGTTGATCCAGTCAGTGATAACGGGCAGCCAGTGCGCGTCATAGCCTCCGCTCTGCAACATCTTCAGCACCCACTCCTCACTGACAGGCTGAGTGAAATCAAGCTCTTCAAAGAGGCTGTGCAAAAAGGTGCCCGGCGACGCGCCGCGTGGGAACTGATGTGGAGTTAACGTCGGTTCAACCGGAACATCGCCCACCCCTGCGGCATCCACGTCCAGCTTCGGCATGAGATCCTGCGCAATACTTTGCCCGTGCTGTTGCAGGCCAGAGTAGCTGGTGACGCGCCAGTCGTCGGCAAGCACCCGTGTGATCTGGCGCGCGTTAAGATCGGTCGCGGGCTCTTGCGCCATTTCCCAGCGGCTGTTGTCTGGCAGAGAAGGGATATGCAGGGCGATATCGTCTCCGCAAAGCGACTCAATACAGAGGCGCAACCCCGCCGCATCTTTAGGCTCACCACGCTGAATAAGCCGCCCTAAGGCGCTTAAATGGAAATCGCTCTCCCCTGTTTTCTCCCCGCGACGGCGGAAAACCGGCGCGACGCCCAGGCTGCAATGCCAGACAGAACGGGTCAGCGCCACGTAAAGCAGGCGCAAATCCTCCGCCAGACGCTCCGCTTCCGCCAGCTCAACGCTGGTTTCCGCCTTGCTGAGATCGAGCACCGCATCGAAAGTCTCGCGGTCATGATAATAGGCCTGATCCTGAACGCGGTAGTTGGCGATAAAGGGCAGCCAGACCAGCGGATACTCGAGACCTTTCGATTTGTGAATGGTGACGATTTGCACCAGATGCTTATCGCTCTCAAGACGCATCTGCTGGCTTGAGGCGTTACTGTTTGGATCCGCGATTTGCTGCGCCAGCCAGCGCACGAGGGCATGTTCACTTTCAAGCTGGGTGCCGGCTTCCTGCAACAGTTCGCTGATGTGTAAAATATCGGTAAGACGCCTTTCACCGCCCGATGACGCCAGCATATTTTCGGCAATCTGGCGCCGCGTCATCAATTCGCGCAGCATCGCCATGACGCCGCGTTTTTGCCAGCGTTCACGGTAATGGACAAACTCTTCCACCACCGTATCCCATGCGTTTTCGTCATGGTTGAGCTCATCAATATCGCGCGCGTTCAACCCCAGCATAGAGCTGGCCAGCGCGCTTCGAAGCGTATTTTCGCGCTCCGGGGCCAGCACCGCCTGAAGCAGCCAGAGCATTTCCTGGGCTTCCAGCGTGTCGAACACGCTGTCGCGGTTAGAGAGATACACTGACGGAATATCCAGCAGCGTTAGCGCATCGCGGATTAGCGCCGCTTCCTGACGACTGCGCACCAGCACGGTAATATCAGAGGCTTTAACAGGATTTGCCTGTTCCCCCTGCCAAAGCAGCGCCTCGCCGCGCGCGCCTGCGCTCAGCCAGTCACGGATTTGTGCGGCGCAGTGCTGGGCCATCGCCGCCTGATAGTCGGCAACCCCATAGCCTTCCCCTTCCAGCAGCCAGAAGGTCATGGCGGGTTGCACCGCGCTACTGACTTCGAAGCGCAGGGATGCGTTTTTTGGGGCGGATTTCACCGGCAGGAAAGGGATTTCATTGAACATGAACGCCGTCTCCATACGGCTGAACAGCGCATTGACGCTCTCAACCATCCCCGGCGCGGAACGCCAGTTAGTGTCTAACGTGTAATGCGCGACAACCTCACTACGGGCTTTCATATAGGTGAAGATATCTGCCCCACGGAAGGCGTAAATCGCCTGTTTAGGGTCGCCTATCAACAACAGGGCAGTGTCGGGCTGCTGTCGCCAGATGCGGCGAAAAATGCGGTACTGCTGAGGGTCGGTGTCCTGAAATTCGTCAATCATCGCCACCGGAAAACGGGTACGGATCGCGCTGGCGAGCGCTTCACCATTTTCGCTGGATAGCGCCTCGTCCAGGCGGCTCAGCATGTCATCAAACCCCAGCTCGCCCCGGCGACGTTTTTCGCGCGCGACGGCCTGGCGGATCTCCGTCATAGCGCGGGTGATCATCAGGTCATTGAGCGTTAATGGCTCCGCAAGCAGCGCATCAATCGCCACAAACAGGGAATGCTCAGGCACAATGCCGTCGGCTTTGGTTCGCTCGGTCAAAAAGCGCTGCGAAAATTTTTCCAGCGCGTCCGGAAGCTGGTAGCCCCGCGTCTCCTCCTGGGCCCAGGCGCTGATCTTTTCGATCCACTTCCCCTGGTTCCCACGGTTGAACTTGCGTCTGTCGATGCCTGAGTTTTCGATGATTGCATCAATTTCACCAACCGACTCATTCCACTTCTGCTTAAGCGCCGCAATTTTGGCGACGATCTTTTCATGGCGCGAGGCCAGCGTTTCATCGGCAGGCGGCGGAGATTTAATGACCGGCGCTTCGCCTTGCAGGTAACGGTCGATGGCGCGAAGAAGCTCTTCCGGACCTTTCCACAGGGCGTGAACCGCTTCGGCAATGTCGCGCTGCAACGGATAACAATGACGACGCCAGAAATCCGCACAGGCCTGATAGCGAAGCTCGGATTCATCTTCAATAAGCTGCTGCTCAAAGAGCATGCCGGATTCAAACGCATTCAGGCTTAACATGCGCTGACAAAAACCGTGAATGGTGAAGACGGACGCTTCATCCATTTGCCGCTCGGCCAGCAGCAGCCATTGCGCAGCCTGTTGTTTATCCGCAATCTCGTCCAGCAGGCTCGCGTAGAGGGGGTTATCCGTCGTCTGACGCAGACAGGCGATGCGCAGCTCATGAATGTTGCTGCGAATACGGCCACGCAGCTCGGCAGTGGCCGCTTCGGTGAAGGTTACCACCAGCAGCTCTTCCACGCTTAACGGGCGCGAAAAAGCGGCGTTGCCGCCGAGCCCCAACAGCAGACGCAGATAGAGCGCGGCGATGGTATAGGTTTTTCCCGTTCCCGCTGAGGCTTCAATCAGTCGCTCACCCTGTAGAGGTAAACTTAGGGGATCAAGCGGCTCAGCGGTATGGGTCATTCTTTCTTACTCCAGGGCATAGTTTGTTGAAGCGCGCTGACGCTCTTCCAGACGGTCCACTCTTTTGATTTTACGTAGTCCGTTTTCCCGTTCTGGCTGCCAGAAACCTGAGACAGGATGGACATACCCTGCGGTTTTACTACCGCCTGATGGAAGAAATCGGCAACCTTTTGTGGCGTCAGCTGTTTTATTTCGGCCACTATTTTATCACGCGAATCAAATTTCATATTACCGCGATCAAAATCTTTGCTCAGCTGCGAGGCCTCTTCACCCAGCGTCTGCGGCGGCTGCATCACCTGGGCGATAACCGCCTGCTGGATCTGGGCAAACTCTTCCGGCTTCATGGCGCGCAGTTTTGCTTCCGCCTGCGGGAAGAACGCCTGATAACGCTGCCACAGGTAAGCGGGTTGCTTGTCGCTGCTTTGCAGAAGGAAGCCCAGCCCCCACTGACGGCCCACATTCATAGAGAAAGCGAATACCGCATAGCCCAGCTGCTCTTCGGTGCGCAGCTGGTTGTAAAACCACGGCTGAATAATTTGACCGAGAACCGCACTCTGGGCAGAGCTGGTAAATTCGTCATAACCGACAGGGACAAACACCGCGGCCAGCGCGGAATCCGTGCTGCTTCCCGCTTTTTCGAAGATCACGTTCTGCTTTTTCTCTACCAGCACATCCTGATTACGGCACCACTCATCGCCTTTTGAACCCAGTTGCGCACGGACGTTTTGCGCCAGCGTTTTAGCCTGTTCTTCGCTCATATTCCCTACAACCAGGAACTCCGGACGGGTATTGGTTTTCAGCGCATCACGGTAAGCCAGCACCTCTTTTAAGGTGACTGAGGGCAATAACGCGCGGCGATCTTCGCGCTGGAAGTACGGAATTTGCGACAGCATCTGTGCTGGCATAATCGCCTGATCGTAGGCTTTACCCTTCTCGGCAGAATCCATCATCTGGGCATACCAGGACTTAGCCTGCTCGAGCTGTTCTTCCGTAGGCGTATAGCTGAAATAACCGTCCAGCAGCGCCTGGAACAGCTGCGGCAAACGCTGGGTATAGCCGTTGGCATTCACCATCAGGCCGTTATTGGCGTTGGTGGAGAAACTGATACCACCAACGGCAGCCTGGTTGCTGAGCTGATCGAGAGCAATACCGGCCAGATAATCGTTAAGCGCAAACAGCACCTGGTTTCTGGCGCTGTCCATTGCTTTGGGGTTACGCAGCACCACGCTAACATCCGCTTTTGGCTCGTCGGCGAAATAGCGGCTTGGGGTGTAGACCACGCGCAGCGTCGGCTCATCAACAATCAGCTCCGGGTGCGGATACGCCTTTGCGGGTTTGATCAGCGAGAAATCGTCCGGGATGTAGGGGTTAAGTTCCGGTAACGTCAGCGCAATTTCCCCCGCCTTTTTCTGCCAGCCCGCGAAGGTCTGTTCGCTGATTTTTTCAACCTGATACGGGGCATCAACGAAGTAGGCCATTTTGTTATGCGGTTCGTTCGGGCTGATATACCAGACGCGGGCATTCTGCGGAGTCATCATCGCCAGACGCGCTTTGAGCGCTCCGGCGTCATACTGGTCGGCAATATTTACCGCATCCAGCGTATGTTCCACCGGCACGCGGATCATGGTATCTGCCAGCCACTCAACGTAGTCCATATCACGCGTGATAGAGGGATAGCGGAAATCGAGATCCAGCACGTGCGCCAGCTCGTCAAAGTAGCGTTTATCGACGCCTTTATCGCGCAGCAGAGAGAGGTAACTGAAAATGGCCGCAACGACGTCGTCCCGGTGAGCCAGCCCTTTATCGGTCAGCGTCGCGGAGATGGCCAGCACGCCGCTATTCCCATTTACAACGGGATCGGAGTCAGAGCGAATACCTTCCACCAGCCCCTGCTTTTGCAGCCAGTCGGAGAGCGTACCCGGGCTGCGGTTGCCGATAAGATACGTCACCAGCTCGTCGGTTTTGCTGCGGAACTGCGCCGTGTTGTTATCAATACGGAATTCAACGCGTAACACCTTGCGCGGCAAGGCCGGCACATAGTGAATAACAATACCTTTTTGCGCGTCCGTGACAACCGGCACGTTAATCTGCGGCAGATCGATATTTTTATTTGGCACCCTGCCGTAGGTCTGCGCGGCCATGTTTGCCAGCGTCGGCAACGGTTTATTGCTGTAGATAACCGCTTTCATCAGATTGGCGGAATAGTATTTTTCACGAAACGCATGCAGCGCATCGAGCACCGGGCTACCTGGCTTGTCGCTCAGCGTTTCAAGGTTGCCGCCTGAGAAGCGCGAACCCGGGTGCGCCGGATTGATGGTTTCAGCGCTAACCTGCGCCATGCGCATACCGTCTCGCGTGCGCGCCATCGTCAGTTCGGCGTTCACGGCATTACGTTCACGGTCAGCGTATTTTTTATCCAGCAGCGGTGCGGCAATGGCATCCGCCAGACGGTCCACCGCCCCATCAAGCGCATCATTTTCCACTTCCAGGTAAAACGCGGTGCGATACGGCGCGGTACTGGCGTTGTGGCTGCCGCCATGCATTTTCAGAAATTCGGACAGGCTGTCAGGCTGTGGGTATTTTTTAGAGCCCATCAGCGTCATGTGCTCAAGGTAGTGAGCCAGTCCAGGATGGGCGTCAGGATCTTCCAGCGAACCCACCGGCACAACCAGCGCGGAGAGCGATTTCACCGCCTGAGGATCGGAAACCAGCAGCACGGTCATCCCGTTATCAAGACGAATCGCCTGATACTCACGGGTGTCCTTATCGCTCTTACGGATTGTTTCCTTGACAGGTTGCCAACCGGAATCGGCCTGAGTGACGGGAGCCCAAAGGGCGATAAACAAAACAAACGCTTTGAACAAGGTGCTGCCTGGCATTACGACCTCTTTATCACGGCTACATCATTAACAACGTGCGTGCTGGACACGCCAGCATCTCTTTCTTTGGGTACATCAGTCCGTGATAAGAGGTGCATCATAAATGAACACCTCATACTGCGCAATTTTTATACAGCACTCAGGACTGATTAAATTTGAACAACGGTAACAGGTAGCGTTGCGCCTCCAGGGTGATAATGTCGAAATATTCTGGCTCCAGCGTGCGCCATAAACGTTGATACCAGACATCGTCACCTTCGCCACGTACCATCATGTTCCCTTCGTAGGCCTGCAAAAACTTGCTGCGCGCTTTCTGGAGCGAAGCCTCATCCGTTAACATGGCATCATTCTGCGCGTCGTAACAGGCTTTTATCCACGCCCCCCCACTTTCAGGCAGCAAAAGCAGAGGTTTGTTCATGCCCTGACGGTAACCTTCAATATAAAGCGACAGATACGTCAACGCCTGCTCAGGCTCCATCGGCGGGAAACGCCATTCGCCGTCCTTACGTACAAACAACCGGCTTTCACCTTCGTGACCACTCGCACTGTAGACAAGATGTTCGAGCCAGAGTTGCAGGCCATGTGAAACGCTGAGCATGGATGGCCGCCAGCGCAGCAGCCCGTCAGACTGCACGTGCGTGAGCCAGCCGCTGAGGTGCATACCGTTACAATCGAGATCGATTTCAATGCTGCTCGCCGGCTGCCGACACGCGATAACGCGGTCAGCAAGCGCTCGCATCTCCTCGCACTGGGCATCCCAGACGATTTCGCCGAATGCACCATACGGAAGTAATCCCGACGCCCTGTAACGTCGGAACAGTTTACTGGCGTCTTCTTCGTCAACCAGCGCATTCAGAAGCTGGGAATTAAGCTTAAAACGCTCCAGCCCATCAAGAATAAACGGTTCCGCATCGGGGATTTCGCTCTCTTCAGAGCGGAAATTCACCTGCAAGCGTTGCTGGAAAAAAGCCCGGACCGGGTGCGCCCAAAAACGCTGTAGCTGCTCAAACGAGAGGGTATCTATGACGCGCGGCTCGAGCGTCTGAATAAAATCGGTTTGCGGCGTCCCCGCTTTCTTCGCGGCGGGAAGCCACTCGCGGGCGTAGCTTTGCAGTTCATCAGGAACGTAATTGACAGGATCAAACGGCATACGGCTATGGTGACAGGTGATATGCGCTATCACCCGACGTTCGCTTTCGTCGCAGTTGCAGGCTTCATCGCCCGGCAGATAGTGACTCTGTCCGATGTAATCCACCAGCTCCTGCACCAGCACAGACGGGAAACGCTCGCTGTTGTCCTGAATTGAACGACCGATATAGCTGATATACAGCCTGCTTTGCGCAGACATCAGCGCCTCAAGAAAGAGATAACGGTCATCATCGCGGCGGCTGCGGTCGCCCCGCTTCGGTTGTGCGCTCATGAGATCAAAACCCAGAGGTGGAAGCGCACGCGGATAAATACCGTCGTTCATGCCAAGCAGACAGACCACTTTGAACGGGATTGAACGCATTGGCATCAGGGTACAAATATTCACCGGCCCCGCAAGGAAGCGCTGGCTGATGCGCTCCTGATCGAGACGTTGCGTCAGCTCATCACGCAGAAGCGAAAGAGGAACCGCCTCGTGATAGTGCGAATTAACCCCCTCATCAACGATGGCCTGCCACTGCTTCTCGATAAGCGCCATGGCGGCTTCAGTTTCGCTGTCCGGCAGAAAGAAATCATTCAGCATTTCGCGGCAAATCGGCAGCCACTCTTCGAGCGGGCGGGGCTGCATCAACGCACGGCGCCAGCGGTTGAGCTGCATAAGCAGCGAGGCTAAGTGACCAACCAGTTCCGCGATCAACCCACTGGATTCATCGTACGGCAGCACGTCATTCCATTCGCCGTGGATGCTCTCCATCGCATACCCCAGCAGCATGCGCGTCAGGCCAAACTGCCAGGTATGCTGGCCGGTCGCAGGCAGTTCGAACTCCTGGACGTTATCATCGTCGATACCCCAGCGGACACCAGATTCGTTGACCCACTGGCGCAGATAGCGCAACCCCTCTTCGTTAATGTTGAAACGTGCGGCCAGAACTGGCACATCCAGCAGTGCCAGCACATCCTCAGAGATAAACCGGCTATCAGGCAGCAAAAGCAGGCTGAGAAAGGCCTGTAGCGCCGGGTGTGACTGACGAGCGCGACGGTCAGAGATTGCGTAGGGCAGATAGCGGTCGCCCGTTGCGCTGCCAAATACCGCCTGAATAAACGGGCTGTAGCTGTCGATATCCGCCACCATCACCACGATATCGCGCGGTGTCAGGGTTGGATCGTCCTGTAACATGGCCAGCAGGCGGTCATGAAGAATTTCAACTTCACGCTGTGGGCTGTGGCAAACGTGGATCGCGATACTGCGATCGTCAGGATCCAGTTTTCGCTTCTTGTCGCTTCGCGCAAACTCTTCGGCAGTGATCCCGGCAACGGCACGGTTTTCCAAATCCAGAATATCAAGCTGAATATTGTGCAGCAGGCTGTCCGGCGTAATATCCGCAAACGCATCCACATCCCCTTCTCCCGAAGAGGTGATATCTGAAAGCAGATAAATATAGTCGCGTCCGAGCTTGCCCCACGAGGCAAGCAGCGGGTTCGGCAGGTTCTGAATCCCTTCTTCATCAAAAAGCTGCGCCGCGTTTTCACTGTCTTTAAACAGCGGCACGGCGCGCTCTTCAAAGAGGCGCTTTCTCTGGCGGGTAACCAGCCGTGAAAGCCAGCGCGGATCCTGAATATCCCCCCAATAGTGTCGACACGGGTTGGTAAAGAGGATATGGATATCAGTGTGCTTACCGAGCGCTTTTAGCGCGTTCAGGTAGACAGGCGGCAGCGCGGAGATACCGCAAATGAACACGCGTGACGGCAAACGGGCTGGCCGTTCTGCGCTGTTCTCAAGTATTGAGATAAAGCGATCGTACAGGTTAGCACGGTGCCACTTAGGCTGACCGAGTTTCCCGGTATGCTCGACCAGCGCTTTCCAGAGCGGCGCCTGCCAGATTTGCGCTTCCGGTAACCCATCGACTAATTCTCCCGCTTCCCAGCGAATCAGCCATTCTGCACGGTAAACCAGATACTGGTCATAAAGGTCGGCAGTACGTGAGGCAAGCTGGAAAAGTTTACGCTTGTCGGTGTCGTCATTCAGGTAGTGCCGCAGCATGGCAAACTCATCATGCGCCAGCATGTCCGGCAGCAGCGTCATCAGTTTCCAGGCCATACTTTGTTTGTTGAAGGCGCTCTGCTCAGGAATATCCGGCAGGACGCGAACAAACATCTCCCAGATAAAGCTCGCGGGCAGCGGAAAATCGATGTTCGCCGCAATGCCAAATTTCTGCGAAAGGGACATTTGCAGCCACTGCGCCATACCGGTGCTCTGCACCAGCACCATTTCTGGCTCAAACGGATCGTCAAGACGCTCTTGCTCAACGATATACTCCATCAGTGCTTCCAGCACATCCAGACGATTTGAGTGGTAAACCCTTAGCATAAACGCTCCCGACTAGCGGCTAACCGGGCAATGCAGACGCGTCAACGCGCCCTGCCGCCCCATAGGAGAAATAAGTGTGACCGTGATGCTGACACATCCGGACTGTGTTGTCTGCCCCCGGCTGACCTGCCAGCCCGGCGGGAGCGTTAATGTTGAGATCTGCGACTGATTCCACGCATGATGCCATAGCTGACGATACTGGCTAAGCGCCGCATACCGGGCTGCCAGCGCGCGATGATAGCCGGATAACGCCATCACAACCACAACCAGCAACATCATTGCCAGCAAAACCTCAACCATGCTAAATCCTTTTTGTCTGCTCAGGGTAACTGACATAGCGTACTTTCCTTAAGGGGGCAGAAATCACTCCAGCCGTGGGCGGAAAAGCGTATCTGCCCCTCCGAGATGTCCCCGCCTCGCCATAGCAATAGATTGTCATTGCCGGCAATAAGCAACACACGCGCCCCAAACAGCCTTATACAGACCCGCAAACGTTGTGTCTGTTTGCACTGAACCTCTGGCTGTAAAGCCCATTCCTGAACGCGCCCCCACTCCAGTGCAGATTGCACGGTAGCCTGCTGGCGAACAGACAAACTCTCGCCACTTACCAGCGTGCTAAAGGTTTGCAGCTGCTGATTTAATCCGGTGAGGATCAGCGTGCCGAGCACCAGTAATAGCAGGACCAGCGCCAGCGATGACATGCCCCGCTGACGATTCACAGATTAAACCCCGTTACGGTATGGCGAGCCGAAAAGGGTGCGGCCAGTTCACCTTTGCGGCGGGCACGCAGCTCGATACTGATGACCGGCGCAAAGCCATCATGATCGGTTTTAGTGACCATAAATTGCTCTATCAGGACCCGATCCGGGTCGGTGAGCTTATCCCATCCCTTACCGTCACAGGATGTGGCGCCCCGCAGCGTTTCAAGCGATCCGGACTCAAGCCGGAATCCCGTACTGTCGTTTTCTGATGCGGTGCTATCCCACTGGCCGTTGCTGTTCGCATCCCATAGCACAATCGCACATCGTCCTTGCCTGCCGATGATCATCCCCTGCCCCTGGCAATGCCCTGCACAATATCCTGCCCTCTGAAACTGTTTACCGATCGCGAACAGACGTTGCCAGACCTCATCCTCCAGCTCCTGCTGTCCGGATTGCAGTAAAACACCCCGCTGTAGCCCCGGTAAAAAACGTGACGTGCTGAGTAACAGAATGCTGCTTATCGTCATCGCAATAAGCACTTCCAGCAGGGAAAACCCTTTTCGATTTACTGGCATGCACCTTCTCCTGCGGCATTACACAGCCTGATACGTCCGCCATTTGAGACAATAACCCACCACCCACCAGCGCGGCTCTGCACGCGGATATGTCCGGCCCATGCGGTATCCCTTAAACCGTAAAATCCCAGCGCAGGGGTTATGTCGCTTATCGTGACCTCGGGCCACATCGGCTTCATCACGAACGGTCCGCCGCTGTCACAACCGGTCACCGCTGAACTGGCCAGACACTCCTTTTCACCGTCGTTATACAGCGCGATCCTGTGCTCGCTGTTGTGACGGTTGGCGTCATTGCGCAAAAACACCAGGTAATCCCGCACCTGGCAGGCGGTTTGCCAAAGCCGCTGCCGCTGCTGCCAGCTGTCCCAGACATAGAGCCCTGTGGCGCTGAGGATCACTGTCAGCGAAACGGCGATAAGGGTTTCGATAAGCGTAAAGCCTTGTTCGTTTTTCATGGCGGGAGTGTGGCGGAATAGCAAAAACGGTGCGAGCGTCAAACCAGAACTTTACGAGCCGCTTTCCGGAGATTTTCACCCGTTGCAACGCGTTGCATCATCTCTGGAAACAGGCTCGAAAAACAAAACGGGCGTGAAAAAAAACCGGCGCTAAAGAGCACCGGTTGTGTCAGGATTTGCCGTATCAGATGGCGACAGGAGCTTTAATGCCGGGATGCGGGTCGTAACCCTCAATCTCGAAATCATCAAAACGGTAATCGAAGATCGATTCCGGTTTACGTTTGATCACCAGCTTCGGCAATGCACGCGGTTCGCGCGTCAGCTGGAGATGCGTCTGTTCCATATGATTACTGTAGAGGTGGGTATCACCGCCCGTCCAGACAAAATCGCCCACTTCAAGATCGCACTGCTGCGCCATCATGTGCACCAACAGCGCGTAGCTGGCGATGTTAAACGGCAAGCCGAGGAACACGTCGCAGGAGCGTTGATAGAGCTGGCAGGAGAGCTTGCCGTCCGCCACATAGAACTGGAAAAACGCGTGGCAAGGCGCCAGCGCCATTTTATCCAGTTCCCCCACGTTCCAGGCAGAGACAATGATACGGCGCGAGTCCGGGTCATTTTTCAGCTGGTTCATGACGGTCGTGATCTGGTCAATATGGCGGCCGTCCGGGGTAGGCCACGCGCGCCATTGCTTGCCGTAGACCGGCCCCAGGTCGCCGTTCTCATCTGCCCACTCGTCCCAGATGGAGACATTGTTTTCATGCAGATAAGCAACGTTGGTATCGCCTTGCAGGAACCAGAGCAGTTCATGAATGATCGAGCGCAGATGGCAGCGCTTCGTTGTCACCAGAGGAAAGCCTTCTTGCAGATTGAAGCGCATCTGGTGGCCAAAAATGGAGAGCGTACCGGTGCCGGTACGGTCGTTTTTCGGCGTGCCCTCGTCGAGCACTTTTTTCATCAATTCAAGATACTGTTTCATGATTCCTCAGGAAAGTTGTTGCTGTGGACGACGACGATACGCCCAAATCATCATAATGGCACCCGCGACAATCATCGGGATGGAGAGGATCTGCCCCATGCTGATGTACTGTACCCATTCCCCGGTAAACTGCGCATCCGGCTGGCGGAAGAACTCGACGATGATACGAAACGCGCCGTAGCCAATCAGGAACAGACCGGAGACAGCCCCCATTGGGCGCGGTTTGCGGATATACAGATTCAGGATGATGAACAGCACCACGCCTTCCAGCGCCAGCTCATAGAGCTGTGACATATGGCGCGGCAGAACGCCGTAGGTATCGAAAATGGACTGCCACTCAGGATGCGAAGGCAGCAGCGCGATGTCCTCCGCGCGGGAACCCGGGAACAGCATGGTAAACGGCACGCTCGGATCGACACGCCCCCACAGTTCACCGTTGATGAAGTTGCCAAGACGCCCTGCGCCCAGCCCAAACGGGATTAACGGCGCAATAAAATCAGCCACCTGGAAGAAGTTGCGTTTGGTGCGTCTGGCGAAGATCACCATGACCAGGATCACACCAATCAGCCCGCCGTGGAAAGACATGCCACCGTCCCAGACGCGGAACAGATAGAGCGGGTCGTTCAGGAATACCGGGAAATTATAGAACAGGACATAACCGATGCGACCGCCCAGGAACACGCCGAGGAAGCCGGCATAAAGCAGGTTTTCCACTTCGTTCTTCGTCCAGCCGCTGCCTGGACGACTGGCGCGACGGCCAGCAAGCCACATGGCAAAGACGAAGCCCACCAGGTACATCAGACCGTACCAGTGCAGCGCTACAGGTCCTATTGAGAAAATAACCGGATCGAATTCCGGAAAATGCAGATAACCACTGTTCATCTGTCACCACAAGATGTTGTTATTCCGCTGAAAGTGGACAGCGGGTGAATTGCATTCCCGCCGTTGGCAGGTGCTCCAAAGTTGCGAATCATAGCATAAGGCAGGCGTGGAGGATGCGCCTGAGATGTAAAAGATGTGTATAGGGTTTCATGCGCGCTGTTCCCCCTCACCCCATCCCTCTCCCTCAAGGGAGAGGGGGTCGTCGGAGCCGTCATTATTTTGTGGGGATCAGCGGCCGCCCCGGATCAAACCGCCCATGCCGCGTCGCTCCATAAACGCAGCCACCTGATGGCGCACTTCGGCTGCCAGCTGTGCTTCCAGGCTACGCGCGGCCAGTTCGCGCGCCTCATCTTGTTCGATGTGACGTAACAGGTATTTCACACGCGCAACGGAACGTCCGTTCATTGACAGGTGACGGAAACCGAGACCAATCAGGATCGCCACGCACATCGGATCGCCGGCCATTTCACCGCACAGGCGCAGGTCGATATTATGCTGCTCGGCTTCGCGGGCGATCATCGCCAGGGCACGAAGCATCGCCGGATGCAGGCTATCGTAGATGCTGGCAACGCGCGTATTGTTGCGATCGACCGCCAGAATGTATTGCGTTAAGTCGTTGGTGCCAACGGAGATAAAATCAACGCGGGTCGCCAGCTGCGGCAACATAAAGACCATCGAAGGCACTTCAAGCATCACGCCAATACGGGGTTTAGGGATCGCATAGCCGATCATCTCTTCCACTTCGCGCCCTGCACGTTCTATCAACCGCCGCGCTTCGTCGATCTCGTCAATACTGGTGACCATCGGCAGCAAAATGCTGAGATTCCCCGTGGCCGCGTTGGCACGCAGCATCGCACGAACCTGGATAAGGAAGATTTCCGGCTGATCGAGGGTTATGCGGATCCCACGCCAGCCGAGGCAGGGATTCTCTTCACTGATGGGCATATAGGGCAGTTGCTTATCCGCGCCGACGTCCAGGGTGCGCAACGTGACGGGTTTATCGTTAAACATCTGCAACATGCCCTGATACTGCGCCACCTGCTCCTCTTCTGACGGGAAGCCGCTTTGCAGCATAAACGGTATTTCGGTGCGGTAGAGGCCGATGCCATCGATGCGGCTGCCGAGCTTCTCTTCATGCTCAGGGCTTAAGCCAGCATTGAGCATCACCTTCACACGCTCACCGCTCTTGAGCTGCGCGGGCAGGTTGACGTCATCTTCCGCCAGCTTGCTTAATTCATTCTCTTCGCTGATAAGACGCTGGTACTCCTGAAGGAGAACCGGCTCAGGATCCACCAGCAACTCACCGCGGTATCCGTCCACCACCAGCGTACGGCGGTGCAGTACGGAGGGCTGAATATCCGCCCCCATCACGGTCGGAATACCGAGCGCGCGCACCATAATGGCGGCATGGGAGTTAGCTGCGCCATCGCGCACCACTACGCCCGCCAGCCTGTCCTGCGGTAATTCCGCCAGCGTCGTCGCCGAGAGTTCATCGGCCACCAGTACAAACCGGCTCGGCCAGGCATTCGCCCCCTGAATAGTATCATCAAGGTGGAACAGCAGACGTTGCCCAAGCGCGCGTAAATCGCCGGCGCGCTCTTTCAGATAACCGTCAGTCAGCACCGCAAACTGCTCGGCAAATTTTTCAATGACCTTTTTAACCGCCCACTCTGCCACCGAACCTTTATCGACCTCGGCAAATAACTCACGACGCAAACGCGCATCGGAAAGCAGGTGTGAGTAGAGGTCGAAAATGGCCGCCGTCTCTTTTTGAGCGCCAGCGGCAAAGCGTTTGCTGTAGCGACGAAACTCATTCGCCGCCTCTTCCAGCGCAGCGGTAAGCCGTTCGCGCTCAAGCGCTTCATCCAGCGTCGAGGCTTCATAGACCTGCTCCATCAGGGGGAGCGTGGCATCCATCCAGCCTTCGGCAATCGCGACGCCCGGCGAGGCCGGAAGCGCGCGGATGCGGGTATGACGATACTGCCCAAAAAGGGCTGCCAGCTGAGACTGGGAGAGGATCGCAGCCATCTGCGTTGCCAGCGTAACGAGGAAAGACTCCTCGCTTTCGTCGTACTGCCGCAACTCTCGTTGCTGGACAACAAGCACGCCAAGCAGTTGACGGCGCTGAATAATCGGCACGCCAAGGAAAGCGCGGAACCGCTCCTCTTTGACGGAAGGGATATATTTGAAGCTGGGGTGTTTTTGCGCATCGGCAAGGTTGATTGGCTCCGCCAGTCGCCCGACCAGGCCAACAATACCTTCATCAAACGCGAGCGTGACGGTGCGTCCCCGTGGTTTTTTTAAACCGCGGGTTGCCATCAGGTAGTAGCAACGTCGGTCATGGTCGGCCAGGTAGACCGAACAGACCTCGGTTTCCATCGCAAGACAGATGTCCGTCACCAGAATATTCAGCGCCTCGTTGAGGCGAGGCGCACTGGCAACCTTTTCAACTATTTCTCGCAAGCGGGTGAGCATGATTTGCGTAGCTTAACCTCTTTTACGTCGCCAGGCAGGTGCGCTCTGTGGCTTCGGAGGCGTCTCCTGAAGCTGCATCACGACACTTGCGAACTCTTTCATCACCCTACGATATACATCGCGCTTAAATGACACGACCTGACGAACCGGATACCAGTAGCTTACCCAGCGCCAGCCATCAAACTCTGGCGTGCTGCTGGTTTGCATATTGATATCTGAATCGTTGCCCACCAACTGCAAAAGAAACCACTTCTGTTTCTGGCCGATACAAACCGGCTTTGTGTCCCAACGCACCAAACGTTTCGGTAACTTGTAACGCAACCAGTTGCGGGTCGAAGCCAGGATGCGAACATCTTTTCGGCTTAAACCAACCTCTTCAAACAGCTCCCGGTACATCGCTTGTTCTGGGGACTCTCCGGGATTGATCCCGCCTTGCGGGAACTGCCAGGAGTGCTGACCATATCGCCGGGCCCACATCACCTGGCCCTGACGATTACAAATTACTATTCCTACGTTTGGGCGGTAGCCATCGTCATCAATCACCGGACTACCCCAAACTAAATCTGATATATGAATGATTGTTTCACACTACAGGGAGGCGGTAAACCACTCTCTTACAGGCCTGCAACCTAATAACATTTGAATAACTCACAATTTAGGGAGGAGTTATAAACAGATGCGGGCAACAGAGACCGTTTTTATTCACCTTTTCTGTGGATATAGTTGTGAAGAAGTACGGAATTACCGATGAACAACCTTGTAACCCGACGAGTCGCCAAGTTACCCCGCTTAGAATAAATCATATAAATTCATAGGATTATATTGAAATTAAGGGTGTCCAGGGCGATAAACGTGACGATCATCACATCAAAGATCCTCCTGCTGATGAAAGATCGAACAGCGTCGGTTTTATCCACAGTTTGTGCCAATAAGTTAGGCACAATTTGTGTGAAAATTCGATTTTCATCGCACGTCAAGGCTGTAAATTGAAACAGTAGTGGCAGTTATTCCCAGTTATCCCATTTTTCTGTGGATAACATGGTGTAAGATCCTGTTTATTGTCAGTGACCAGAATTGCACAACCTGTTTTTTAGCCGCCGCGGGACGGATTATATTCTAAAAAAGATGATATAAATCATCCACATGGAATAGGTGCACAGAAAAAGGTAAACTCTGTCCACAAGGGATAAAATATCAGCTCATTTTTAAATCAAAAGGTCGTTAGCATGCATTCTCTCGCCCCACTGCTCTCTCCTCCCGTCAGTGAAGCCCAGTTGCTCCAGCAGGCACAACGCCTGGCAGGCTATTCACTGGGCGAGCTGGCCGTGATGGCGGGGTTGACGATACCTAACGATCTAAAGCGTGATAAGGGCTGGATCGGCGTGTTGCTGGAACGCTGGCTGGGCGCAAGCGCGGGCAGTAAACCCGAGCAAGATTTTGCGGCGCTGGGGGTGGAACTGAAGACGATCCCCATCGATAGCCAGGGGCGGCCGCTGGAAACCACCTTTGTCTGCGTTGCGCCGCTCACAGGTAACAGCGGAGTGACATGGGAAACCAGCCACGTCAGGCATAAGCTGAAGCGGGTGTTGTGGGTACCCGTTGAGGGCGACAGGCAGATCCCGCTGGCTGAGCGTCGCGTTGGCGCCCCGCTGCTCTGGAGCCCGAATGAAGAAGAGGAGAGACAGCTTTCCCAGGACTGGGAAGAGCTGATGGACATGATTGTGCTGGGACAGGTTGAGCGTATCACCGCCCGGCATGGTGAAGTGCTGCAACTTCGTCCCAAAGCCGCCAACAGCAAAGCGCTCACTGAAGCGGTAGGCGCACAGGGCGAACCGATCCTGACGCTGCCGCGCGGTTTCTATCTTAAAAAGAATTTCACCGGGGCGCTGCTGGCACGCCACTTCCTGTTGAAAACATAGTTTTTTACCAATTTTGCGCTCCGGCTAACATAATCTCCTCCTTTTTAAGATTTCCCCCCTTTCACCTGTCGTAATATCAGGTTATTACTACACTATGATTTGATACGAGCCAGGTGAGGATGAGAACGATGAAAAAATGGGCAGTAATTATCTCAGCAGTCGGTTTAGCGTTTGCGGTATCGGGTTGCAGCAGCGACTATGTCATGTCAACGAAAGATGGTCGTATGATCCTGACCGATGGCAAACCCGAAGTCGACGACGATACCGGTCTGGTGAGTTACCGCGATCGCGAAGGCAATCAAATGCAGATTAATCGCGACGAAGTCTCCCAGATCATCGAGCGTTAAACAGATAAAGGTCAGTAGCTTGCTGGCCTTTTTGATTTTTTCCTTCCCCTTTTGCCTTCCCTCTGCCATGTTTATATTCCTTTGTCGGGAGGTTCCTGACGCAGTCTGTATGTCAAAAAAAGGAAACCGGCTATGCATTATCACCGTATCCCCCACAGCGCTCTGGAGATCAGCCAACTGGGGTTGGGCACCATGACTTTTGGTGAACAAAACAGCGAAGCCGATGCCCATGCACAACTCGATTACGCCGTCAGCCAGGGCATTAACCTGATTGACGTGGCGGAGATGTACCCCGTTCCTCCCCGCCCGGAAACACAAGGTCTTACTGAAACGTATGTCGGCAACTGGCTGGTGAAACGCGGCAATCGCGAAAAGCTGGTCATCGCCTCCAAAGTCAGCGGCCCTTCCCGTAATAACGATGCCGGGATCCGCCCTAACCAGATCCTCGATCGCAAGAATATCCGTGCCGCGCTGGATGCCAGCCTCAAGCGCCTGCAAACCGACTATCTCGATCTTTATCAGGTGCACTGGCCGCAGCGTCCGACGAACTGCTTCGGTAAGCTTGGCTACACCTGGAACGAAAGTGCTCCGGCAGTTACCCTGCTGTAAACGCTGGAAGCGCTCACGGAGTGCCAGCGGGCGGGTAAGATCCGCTACATTGGCGTTTCCAACGAGACGGCGTTTGGCGTGATGCGTTATCTGCATCTGGCCGATAAACACGACCTGCCGCGCATCGTGACCATTCAGAACCCGTACAGCCTGCTGAACCGCAGTTATGAAGTGGGTCTGGCGGAGGTGACGCAGTACGAAGAGGTGGAGCTGCTCGCCTACTCCTGTCTGGGCTTCGGTACCCTGACGGGCAAATACCTGAACGGCGCGAAACCGGCTGGCGCGCGTAACACGCTTTTCAGCCGCTTCACCCGCTATAGCGGCGAGCAGACGCAAAAAGCCGTTGCGGCCTACGTGGATATCGCGAAACGCCACGGACTCGATCCGGCGCAGATGGCGCTGGCCTTCGTGCGTCGTCAGCCGTTTGTGGCGAGTACCCTGCTCGGCGCAACGACGATGGATCAGTTGAAAACCAATATTGAGAGTTTCCATCTGAACCTGAGTGAAGAGGTATTAGCGGAGATTGAAGCGGTGCATCAGGTTTATACCTACCCGGCACCGTAATAAAAGCAAAACGGCAACGTGCGTTGCCGTTTTTAGGGTTTTCACCCTCTCCCCGTGGGAGAGGGCCGGGGTGAGGGCATCAGGCCGCACAATTCAACGACGACGCTGCCAGACCCACAGCCCGCTAATCGCCAGCGCGAACAGCGCGCCGAATCCTACCCCGATTGCCACGACCGGCGCACCTGCTTTTACCGCCAGCGAGTAAATCCCCAGCATCAGTAACATCGCCATGTTTTCACCAAGGTTTTGTACCGCAATGGCGTTGCCCGCCCCAACGGTCTGCTTGCCGCGCTCCTGCAACAGCGCGTTTAGCGGCACCACAAAGAAACCGCCTAACATGCCGATCAGCAACAGCAGGACATAGGCCGGCAATAGGGCATGTTGCAGGGAGAAGAACAGAACGCCGACGCCAATCAGGATCCCCGCAGGCATGCAGCGCGCGACGGTTTCCAGCGTCACCAGTTTTGCCGCAGCCCCGGCCCCGACAACAATCCCGACGGCGACCATGGCATTCAGATAAGTCGGCGTGGCGTTGTCAGTAATGCCCAGCGCCACCGGCACCCACAGCACCAGCAGGAAACGCAGCGTAACGCCGGCCCCCCAGAACATGCTGGTGCCCATCAGCGAGAAGCGTGTTTCACCGTTACGCCACAGTACGCGGCAGGCGTTGAAGAAGCTGCCGGTCATTGGCCCGAAGCGCCAGGATTGCCCCGGACGCGCCACGGCCAGTTTGGGGATAAACAGGTTGGCGATCACCGCGCCACCGTACATCAGGGCGCAGATGCCAAGCGCGGCGAGCACATGCCAGTCTGCCAGTACGCCACCCGCCACCGAACCCAGCAGAATAGCCGCAATGGTGGAGGACTCCATCAGGCCGTTGGCCTTCACCAGCTTATCACCGGTAGTGAGCTCACCCAGAATACCGTACTTCGCCGGGGAGTAGGCTGCCGCACCAATGCCCACCAGCGTGTAGCCGACAAACGGGTTGATACCAAAGCAGATACTTGCCGCGCCCAGGAGCTTAAGGCTGTTGGCAAACATCATGACCCGACCTTTCGGGAAGCTGTCCGCCACCTGGCCGACAAACGGCGCAAATACGATGTAAGCACCCACAAACACCATCTGTAGGATCGGCTGGCTCCAGTCGGGATAAAACTCAGCTTTCAGCAATGCCAGCGTGGCAAACAGCAACGCGTTATCGCCGAACGCGGAAAGAAACTGGGCGGCGATAACCGCCATCATGCCTTTCGACCAGATTGAAGTGTTAGTGTGCACTGACTCACGCATTTTGCTGTTCTGCCTCTTCAACCATGCCCTTCAGGGTCACGAAATCGGGTTTACCGCTGCCCAGCACCGGTAACTGTTTGAGGTAACGAATATCGCGGGGGACCGCCAGCTCGGGGATACCGTGTTCGCGTGCATACCTGAGCAGCGCGTCACGCTTCAGTTCACCGTCTGTCGTGAAGAGCACCAGCGCCTCGCCTTTACTGGCATCACTTTTCACCACGGTCGCATGCATTTTCTCCGCCGAGACGGCGGTCGCCAGCGTTTCGACCATTTCAAGAGAGACCATTTCCCCGGCGATTTTGGCGAAGCGTTTTGCACGTCCCTGGATCTGCACGAAGCCCTGATCGTCGAAGCGCACGATATCGCCCGTGTCGTACCAGCCCGTTTCAACCTCGCCATTGACGTTCTCGGCCGTCGGCGCCTCAAGCACGCCCGGGTTTTCCACACGCAGATAGCCGTTCATGACGTTCGGCCCTTTCAGCTGAAGACGTCCGCCGTCTTCAATACCCGGCACCGCCAGCAGACGTGCGTCCAGCCCCGGCAGAATGCGGCCAACCGTTCCCGGTTTTGCCGCCATCGGAACGTTGATGGAGACCACCGGCGCGCACTCCGTCACGCCATAGCCTTCCAGAATGCGCAGGCCAAACTTGTCCTGCCAGATCTGGCGCGTGCTGTCCTGGAGTTTTTCCGCGCCCGCCACCACGTAGCGTACGCGGAAGAAATCATACGGGTTGGCGAAGCGCGCGTAGTTACCGAGGAAGGTGGACGTCCCGAACAGCACCGTGCAGTTACGGTCATAAACCAGTTCCGGCACAATGCGGTAGTGCAGCGGGCTTGGGTAGAGGAACACCTCGGCACCGGTCAGCAGCGGCGTAAAGAGACCCACGGTCAGACCAAAGGAGTGGAACAGCGGCAGCGCCGACATAAAGCGATCGTTGGCGGTAAAGTCAGCAATAGTTTTAATCTGTTCGACGTTCGCCAGAATGCTTTTGTGGCTGTGAACCACACCTTTCGGGTTACCTTCAGAGCCAGAGGTAAAGAGGATAATGGCATCATCTTCCGGCTGCTGCTTAACCTGCGCCAGACGCGGCATCAGCAGGTGCGCGAAAATCCACAGCTTGTCGGCGGTCGTGACGTCTGCTTTCAGATCTTCCAGGAACACCCAGCGCACCTGCATCAGCTGTTCCGGCAGGTGCCACAGCTTGCCTTTATCCAGGAACTGGCGGGAGGTAAAGATGGTGTTGATTTGTGCTGCGGTAATCGCGCTGGAGAGCCCTTTCACGCCCGCCGTGTAGTTCATCATCGCCGGAATGCGGCCCCGGGAGACGGCACCAAAGATTACCGCCGCGCTGATACCCGCGTTTGGCAGCATCAGGCCGATCTTTTCGCCCTGTTTGCTGTACTTTTCCAGAATACGCCCGACAAACAGCGTTTTGGTCAACAGCTTACGGTAGGTATCTGGCGTAAAACTGATGTCTTCGATGCAGTTTTTCTTCGCACCGTAGCGATACTGCGCCGACAGCAACGATTCATACAGCGTTTCGCGCGGGCGAACGGCCATGCGCGCTTCCATCATAATCTGGTGCAGCATTTCCCCGGCGATTTTACGGCGGTCGCGCGCACGCGGCGCCTCGGGCATCGGCAGTGACGTCGGCGGTAATATATGCAGGGTAATTTTCGGGAACAGACGCTGCTTCACCAGCCCTTTCAGACGGCTGAAAAAGGTCAGCTCAGCCCCGTCGATGCGTAGCGGCACGACGGTGGCCTGAGACTTCGCCGCGACAAAACCGGCCCCGTCGTAAATTTTCATCAGGGAGCCCGTCACTGAAATACGCCCTTCCGGGAAGATAACCACCGGGCGCCCCTGCCCAATCAGACGCACCAGATGTTTAATCATCATCGGTTTGGTTGGGTCGAGCGGGACAAAATCAATCAGCGGTTTGAGCCAGCGCATGTACCATTTTTCACTGATGGAGCTGTACACCGCGAAGACGGGCCGCACGGGCAAAAACAGCGCCAGCAATACGCCATCAAGAAAAGAGACGTGATTCGGTGTGATAAGCACACGCTCGCCATAGAGTGCCTGCGTATCGCCAGTCACGCGGATGCGAAACAGGACACGAAACAGTGTGCGGAAGAACCCAAAAAGCATTTCAACTCCCTTTGCCAGCCAGTGTGAAAGGTATAAATGGTGGCAGATTACACGAGAAGTAGTGAGGGAGCGATAGCAAAAACAGAGGCGAAAAAAAACCTGCGCATCCGCGCAGGTTGGTGCAAGAGAAGAGTACGAAAACGTACCAGGAATTCTCACCAATCAATACCTCTGGGATCTTGATTGTGGCCTCCGGCGACAGGCTTCGCCAGCGGGAAAACGCAAGGGAATGAGCCGAAGTGCAACCAGGTGTGAATATTCTCTTTTGCTGTTACAGGTTGAACTTACAGGCAAAAAAAAACCTGCGTAAAACGCAGGTTGGTGTAAATCGTGTTAATCAACCGAAGTTGATTCCACCTATCAATACCTCTGGGATCTCGACTCTAGCAATTCACTACGCATCGTTGCTAACGGACAATCGCAACAGCCTGAGGCAAAGTGTAACTAAAGGTTCAGATTGACATTATTCAGACATGACTGGCCGTGTAACGATTACACCGTGAGGGAGGTTCTGCTTCACGTTTGCAGAGGACGCCCACCCGCTCCCCTTGAATGCGCGCTGCTTTTCCGCAACACTAGTTAGTGTGTAAACGCTTACCCCTATAAGAAGGTATTGAATGGCGACAATTAAGGATGTGGCTCGTCTGGCCGGTGTTTCCGTCGCGACCGTCTCCCGCGTGATCAACAACTCCCCTAAAGCGAGTGATGCATCGCGCCAGGCCGTGCAGGACGCCATGGAAAACCTGAATTATCACCCTAACGCCAACGCGCGCGCCCTTGCCCAGCAGTCGACAGAAACCATCGGGCTGGTGGTCGGGGATGTATCCGATCCGTTTTTCGGTGCAATGGTCAAAGCCGTAGAACAAGTCTCTTATCACACCGGAAATTTCCTGCTGATTGGTAATGGCTACCACAATGAACAGAAAGAGCGCCAGGCCATTGAGCAGCTGATCCGTCATCGCTGTGCGGCGCTGGTGGTCCATGCAAAAATGATCCCCGACGCCGAGCTGATCCATCTGATGAAACAGATGCCGGGGATGGTGATTATCAACCGTATTATTCCCGGTTTTGAAACCCGCTGCGTGGCGCTCGACGACCGTTACGGCGCATGGCTCGCAACCCGTCATCTGATCCAGCAGGGCCATACCCGAATTGGTTATCTGTGCTCCAACCACCCAATTTCCGATGCGGAAGATCGCCTTCAGGGCTATTACGACGCGCTGCGCGAAGCCGGTCTGCCGTGCAACGATCGTCTTGTGGCGTACGGAGAACCGGATGAGAGTGGCGGCGAGCAGGCGATGACGGAGCTGCTGGGCCGCGGGCGGAATTTCACCGCCGTGGCCAGCTATAACGACTCCATGGCCGCCGGCGCAATGGGCGTGCTGAATGATAACGGGATTGACGTCCCGGCAGAAATTTCGCTGATTGGCTTTGATGATGTGCTGGTGTCGCGCTACGTGCGCCCTCGCCTGACCACCGTGCGCTACCCGATTGTGACCATGGCAACGCAGGCGGCAGAACTGGCGTTAGCGCTGGCCGAGCATCGCCCGCCACCGGAAATTACCCACCTGTTCAGCCCAACCTTAGTGCGCCGTCACTCGGTGGTATCGCCCGCGGAAGCCGTGAGCGAACAGCGATAGAGATGGACGGTTTTATCCGGGTATTCCAGCGCATCGCCGATGTAGTGCCAGCCGTAACGTTCGTAGAAGTCGCGGCAGGCAGACCAGAGATGAAGCTCGTGATACCCGGCGCGTCGCGCGTAGCCGATAACATGCTGCTGAAGTTTTCCCGCCAGCCCGTTTCCCCGGGCGGCTTCATCGACATACAGCGCAGCCAGCCAGGGGTGGAGATCCTGCCGGGAAATTAAATCGCAACGCCACAACCCAACGGTGCCCAGCAGCTGGTCATCCTCAACGGCAATAAAGGTGAGCGGTAACTTGCCCGGCGTCAGGCTGTGCTCAACAATGCTCTGGAAAAAGGCACGCGGCATACCTTCACCAAACGCGTTCCAGATCCAGTCGATCACCCGCTGTGTAAACTGCGGCGCAGCGTGAAGCGGCAGTATATTCACACCAGTTTCCCCTGGAAAAGGGGGACCGATTCAAAGAGATAGCCGTCAAAATCGGGCGCGTCTTCGTCTGACAGCTCAAGCAGGCTCTTTTTGACGTTTTCAAGGTGCTGGAACATCGCCTGCCACGCCCCCATCACGTCGCGGCGGCGGAGCGCAGCGAGAATGGTTTGCCTGTCGCCGAGCCATTTCAGCCGCCATGCGCGGCTGGCGATGTGGCCGTTGAATTGCTGCCACAGTGGGCTGCTGTCCATGTGATGCCAGACGCTTTCAACGGTCGCCAGCAGCATCTGGTTTTGTGTGGCCCCCGCCAGCACCAGGTGGAACATTTTGTTGTTGTCCTGGCTGCGATCGTCGGCGGCAATTGCCCGTTGCTCCTGCTCGATGATGCGGCGCAGGTTGTCGATATCCGCCCGCGTCGCCATTTTTGCGGCAAAGGCGGCAATGTTGCTTTCAAGCAGCTGGCGCGCCTGAAGAATTTCAAACGGACCCACGTCACTGTTCAGAAAACGCTCTTCCTCGTTTTCATGCTCCTCCGGAATGCGCATCACGTACACGCCAGACCCCTGGCGAATATCCACCGTCCCCTGTAGCTCAAGCATCAGCAGCGCCTCGCGCACGATAGTGCGGCTCACGCCATACGTCTCGGCGATGTTGCGCTCCGGCGGCAGACGCGATCCCACGGGATAATGCCCCTGGATAATCTGCGCCCGTAAATCCTCGCCAATCTCCTGGTACTGTTTTTTTTCCGGCAGGATGACAGCCTTATCCACGTTTTCACCTGTGTTTTTCAGTTAATGCGCGGGCCGGACGTCCTCCCGGCCAGTTTGTGCGCTATTTTACCAGAAGGCTTACTTCCATTCATCGTCAACCCTGAGCGTCAGCACATGCTCATCGCGCATCTGGCGAAACCAGGATGCCGATTTCTTTGCCCGCCGTGCGCGATGGTTTTCAAGGTCGATCTCAATAAGCCCGTAGCGGTTTTTAAACGCGTTCATCGGGGAGACGTTGTCGGTGAAGGCCCACAGCATATAGCCGTGGCAGTTAGCCCCCGCCTCCCGCGCCAGCAGCGTGTAATAAAGATGTTCGCTGAGAAACGCAATGCGGTACGCGTCATCGATAATGCCGTCGCGATTGCGAAACTGCGCTTCGTTCTCCACGCCCATCCCGCTTTCCGCTACAAACCAGTCAATGTTGCGATAGTCGTTTTTAATCCGCATCGCCATGTCGTAAATAATGCGCGGGAAGATCTCCCAGCCGCGGGAGGTGTTCATCCTCCGCCCCGGCAGCTCGAACGGCTCGTAGTAGTACGCCGGGTGGAACGGCGTCTCCGGGTGCCAGGCGCGGGACGGGGCTTTGACGCGATGCGGGTAATAGAGGTTAATGCCCAGCTCGTCGACGGTGTTGTCGGCAATCAGCGCCAGCTCGTCAGCCGTGTAATCCCACTGCACCTGATGCTGCGCCAGCAGGGTAAAAAGCGCCTGCGGATAGCGCCCGTGCACCAGCGGGTCAAGAAAGACGCGGTTATAGAACAGATCGTACATCTCTGCCGCCCGCACGTCATGCGGCGCGCGCGAGCGCGGGTAGGTCACCTCCGGGTTGAGAATACAACCCACCGTGCCGTCATACCCTTTCTCGCGAAACAGCTTCACCACTTTCGCCGTCGCCAGCACCTTATGGTGGTTCCACTGCATCCAGGTGCTGGTGTTCTGCTCATAGGGCCAGCGCAGTGCGTCAAGGTAGACGCGCGTCTGGACCACAATCGGCTCGTTGAAGGTAAACCAGCGGGTGACTTTGCCGTGAAAGCGCTCAAACACCTTTTCCGCATAGCGAACGAACAGCTCGACGACGTGCTTCGACGCCCAGCCGCCGTAGGTCTCCAGCAGCACGCCCGGCAATTCGTAGTGTTCCAGGCAGATCATCGGCTCAATGCCCTGACGGTGCATTTCATCGAACAGCGCGTCGTAATAGGCGGCGTACTCTTCATCTACGGTAGCGTTTTCATAGTCGGTCAAAAAGCGCGACCAGTTGATCGAGGTGCGATAGTGCGTCAGTCCCGCCTGCTTCATCAGCGCCACGTCTTCGCGAAAGCGATTGATAAAGTCGGTTGCCACCGCCGGGCCGTAGCCGTTGTGCCAGACGTGACGATCGTTCTTGTACCAGAGATCGATCCACGAATCCTGCCCCGGCTTTTTGCCGCTCCAGCCCTCGGTCTGCCAGGCCGATGCCGCCGCGCCCAGCATAAAATCTGGCGGTATGGTTATCTGTTTTATGCTCATCCTGTCCTCATGCGTTATCGGTGGCTTGTTGCAGTGCGGCCTGATCTGCGCGGCGTGAGGCAATTTTCACAAACGGCAGATAGATAATCACCGCGGTCACGATGCAGATAAACTGGGTGATCACCGCCCCCATGGAGCCCGCGGTTGACAGCCAGGCGTTGATTAGCGGCGGCGTGGTCCACGGCACCATCACCACGGCTTTGCCGGCAAAACCGGTCACCGTCGCAAAATAACCGATGGAGCCCGTCACCAGAGGGGTAATGATGAACGGAATGGCAAGGATCGGGTTGAGCATGACTGGCATCCCGAAGATCACCGGCTCGTTGATGTTAAAAATACCCGGGCCGATGGAGAGCTTAGCGATCTCCTTCATCTCTTTACGTTTGGTGGCAATCATGACGGCTATCAGCAGGCCGATGGTCAGGCCGGAGCCGCCGATGCTCATATAGACGTCCCAGAACGGCATGGTGATGATGTTTGGCACCTCTTTGCCCTGCTCGAACGCGCTCATGTTAACGGTGATTGCCCCCAGCAGCAGCGGCTCGCGGATCGGCTTGATCATCTGGTTGCCGTGGATACCAATCACCCAGAACAGCTGGGCGACAAACATCAGCAGCAGGATCCCCGGCAGGCTTTGCACCACGCGCTCCAGCGGCTGTTGCACCACCTGGTAAACCGCGTCGTAGAGATACATTCCGGTAACCCGATGAAACACGAAGCCAAAGGTGGCGATGGCGGTGGTGGTGATAATGGCCGGGATCAGCGCAGAGAACGACGCGGCGACGTTCGGCGGCACCGTGTCTGGCATCCTGATTTTCAGCCCCTTGCGGTTTTCCAGCCAGCAGTAAATCTCCACTGACAGGATGGCGATAAACATGCCGAGGAACAGGCTGCGGGTATCCGAGAACTGGCGCAGCAGCACGTCTTTCACCACGTGCATCTCGCCGTCCACCAGCATTTCCACCGTGGTCGGCGTCACGCAGATAAAGCAGATCACCGCCAGCAGGCCGGGGAACAGGGACTTAATGCCGTTAATACGCCCCAGCTCAATGCCGATTAAAAACACCGCGCCGATGTTGAGAAAGTTGAGCGTGGCATAGTTCAGCGCGCTGGTGATCGGCTTTAACGCCGCCAGAAACGACAGCGACTGAAAGCTCGCCAGGCCGTTTTTCGGATCCAGCACCATATTGGAGATCAGTACCGAGAACGCCCCCACAATGATGACCGGCATTAAGGTAATAAACGCAGACTTGATCGCCTGGATATAGCGATAGCTGTTGAAGGTGGTGGCAAAACTGCCCAGAGCGTCGATCAGTTTTTCCTGAAATGCCATAGGGTAATACCTCAGTAAAAGGGCTTTTATTGAATAAGATGGACAGCCGGATACTATTGGTATGCCAAAAATAGCGTCCACAGGCGCTTTGTTCTGTGATTAAGCTCTCAATGAGGTAAGAGGTATTCCAGATTGCGATTTATCACCATTTTGGCATGCCAATGACAGGCATTTATCCCGCGGGCGAGGATCGTTACCGAAAAGCGTGATCGTTATGGGGTTTTGCCCTTCCCACGTCGCTTATGCGCCGGATGGTCTGTGTTAAACTGCAAACCATTACGTGGAAACAGGAATTTCGAATGGCAACAATGCTGGATGTCTCACTGCGTGCGGGCGTGTCGAAGGCCACCGTTTCGCGCGTGCTGAACGGCACAGGTCAGGTTAAAGAGAGCACGCGTCAGCAGGTATTTCGCGCGATGGAGGAGCTGGGCTATCGTCCGAACTTTCTCGCGCGTTCGCTGGCTAACCAGACCAGCAACAGCATTGGTCTGGTCGTCTCGACGTTCGACGGTTTTTACTTTGGTCGTTTGCTACAGCAGGCGTCACGGCAGACCGAAAAGCACGGAAAACAGCTGATTGTTACCGACGGTCACGACGCCCCTGAGCAGGAAGAACAGGCGGTCCAGATGCTCGCCGATCGCAAGTGCGACGCCATCGTGCTGTATACGCGTTACATGAGCGAAAAGACGATCCTGAAGCTGATCAACAGCGTGCAGACGCCGCTGGTGATCATTAACCGTGAAGTGAGCCAGGCGGCGGATCGCTGCGTCTTCTTTGAACAGCAGGACGCAGCCTTCAAAGCGGTGGATTACCTGATAAGCCAGGGCCACCGGGAGATCGCCTGTATCACCGTCCCGATCCACACGCCAACGGGTAAAGCGCGACTGATGGGCTACCGTAAGGCGCTGGAGAAGCACGGTATTCGTCTCGACGAGCGGCGGATTAAATACGGCGATGCAGGCATGACGCGGGGTTACGAGCTGTGCAAGGAGCTGATTGCGGAAAAGACATCGTTCAGCGCCCTGTTTGCCTGTAACGATGATATGGCCCTGGGCGCCTCCAAAGCATTACACCAGGCCGGGCTGAAGATCCCGCAGGATATTTCGCTGTTTGGTTTTGACGATGCCCCCAGCGCAAAGTGGCTGGAGCCTGCCCTGTCGTCGGTGTATCTGCCGATCGACAACATGATCGTCACGGCGATCGACCAGGCGATCCGGCTGGCAAAAAACCAGCCGGTTGAAGCGATCCCGCCGTTCACCGGCACCCTGGTGTTACGCGATTCGGTGACAACAGGGCCCTGGTTTAATCAGACCAGCTCTAACGCCAGCAGCTCCTGAATGGTCTGGCGACGGCGAATCAGCCGCGCCACGCCGTTATCAAACAGCACTTCCGGCAGCAGCGGGCGGCTATTGTAGTTGGAAGACATAGACGCCCCGTACGCACCGGTATCATGCAGCACCAGATAATCTCCCGGTTTTACCTCTGGCAGCGAACGGGTTTCGACTTTCCCGCCTTCCTGCTGAGTAAAGACGTCACCGGATTCACACAGCGGGCCGGCAACAACGGTCTCGATGCGCGGGGCGTTGACCAGATCGCGGCCATCGGCGGCAAGCGCGGTGATGTGATGATAACTGCCGTACATGGACGGGCGCATCAGGTCGTTGAAGCCAGCATCAATCAGCACAAAGTGACGGCTTCCCATCTCCTTCACGCTCCGCACCTGCGCCACCAGCACGCCGGCTTCAGCGACCAGGAAACGACCCGGCTCAATCTCCAGCTTCACCGCATGGCCCAGATGGGCGGCGATGCTGTCACGCGCGGCGCTCCACAGGCCGTAATAGTGATCCGTGTCGATCGCCTCTTCCCCTTCGCGGTAAGGAATCGAAAGCCCTCCCCCGGCGGAGATCGCCTCCAGATCCTGACCAAAATCGATAACCTGACGCACCATGGCGCCACAGACCTGCTCAAGATGGCCGTAATCCACGCCGGACCCGATATGCATGTGAATGCCCACCAGCTTGAGGTTGTAGCGTTGTAAAACCTCCAGCGCCGCAGGCATATCGGCATACCAGATCCCGTGCTTGCTGTTTTCGCCCCCGGTGTTGGTTTTCTGACTGTGACCGTGACCAAAGCCCGGGTTGATGCGCAGCCAGACGCGATGGCCAGGAGAGACCTGCCCAAGCTGTTCCAGCATATCCACCGAACCGGCATTGACCGGGATTTGCAGCTCGTGCACGCGCGCCAGCGTGGCGTCGTCAATCAGGTCAGCGGTGAAGACGATCGCGTCGCTGTCGGCTTTCGGATCAAACCCGGCCGCCAGCGCACGTTCGATTTCACCCAGCGATACGGAGTCAACCTTCACGCCCTGCTCGCGCATCAGGCGCAGAATATGAATATTGGAGCAGGCCTTCTGCGCAAAACGCACCACATCAAACTGATGCAGCGCGGCGATCTTCTCGCGCACAATCTGCGCATCGTAGACCCACACCGGGCAGCCGAATTCGGCAGGCAGGCGCAGCAGGTTATCGGCGTTTAAATCGGTCTCAGTCTGGTTGAGTGGGCGTGGCATGGTCGTCTCCGGAAATCTGTTTTTTATCATTACGCCATAGCCTGAAGAGAATAAAAAATATCGTTTTATCGTGAGTCTATGCAAAAATGATATGGACTACGCTCAGCCATCAGGTGCCCTATGCCCGCCGTTAACCTACGCCATATCGAGATTTTTCATGCGGTAATGACCACCGGCAATCTCACTGAAGCCGCGCACATGCTGCACACCTCGCAGCCGACGGTCAGCCGCGAGCTGGCGCGTTTTGAGAAAGTGCTGGGGCTGAAGCTGTTTGAACGCGCCCGCGGCAGGCTGCATCCAACGGTGCAGGGTTTACGCCTGTTTGAGGAGGTTCAGCGCTCCTGGTACGGGCTGGACAGGATCGTGAGCGCGGCAGAGAGCCTGAGGGAGTTCCGCCAGGGCGAGCTGTCCATCGTCTGCCTGCCGGTCTTTTCCCAGTCATTCCTGCCGGTACTGTTACAGCCGTTTCTGGCCCGCTATCCGGAGGTCAGCCTGACCATCGTGCCGCAGGAGTCGCCGCTGCTGGAGGAGTGGCTTTCGGCCCAGCGCCACGATCTGGGTCTGACCGAAACCCTCGTCACGCCAGCGGGAACGGAACGCACGGAGCTGCTGTCGCTGGATGAGGTCTGCGTGCTACCTGCCAGCCACCCGCTTGCCCACAAAGCGGAGCTGACGCCGGCGGATTTTCACGGTGAGAACTATATCAGCCTGTCGCAGACCGACAGCTACCGGCAGCTTCTGGATGGCCTGTTTGCCGAACATCAGGTGAAGCGGCGGATGGTGATGGAAACGCACAGTGCGGCGTCTATTTGCGCGATGGTGCGCGCGGGCGTGGGTATTTCGGTGGTGAACCCGCTCACGGCCATGGACTACGCCAGCAGCGGCGTGGTTCTGCGCCGTTTTAGCGTTTCCGTTCCCTTTACCGTGAGCCTGATCCGCCCGCTGCACCGGCCCGCCTCAGCGCTGGTTGATGCCTTTAGTGAACACCTGATTGCGCACGCGCGTCAGGTGGCGCTTCGCTTACCTGACCTGCAAAAACCACTATGACAGCATGAACTCCACCGCATCCGCGGCATGGATGGCGGCGGTATCGAAGACCGTTATCGGGCTTTGGTCTGCCGGCACCAGCAGGCCAATTTCGGTACAGCCGAAGATAATCCCTTCCGCCCCCTGCTGCGCCAGTTTCTCAATCACGCTGACGTACCATGCGCGCGACGTTTCGCTGAAGGTGCCCAGACACAGCTCATCAAAAATAATCTGGTTAATGCGCGCCCGGTCAGCCTCTTCAGGGATCAGGCTTTCAATTCCGAACTGGCTGTTCAGCCGCCCGCGGTAAAAATCCTGCTCCATGGTGTAGCGCGTCCCCAGCAGCGCCACGCGCGTCATGCCGGCGGCACGTATGGCACGCCCGGTGGCATCCGCGATATGTAAGAACGGCAGCGAACAGCGGTCTTCAATCTGCGACGCCACCTTATGCATGGTGTTGGTACACAGCAGAATACCCTGCGCGCCCGCACGCTCCAGCCCGAGCGCGGCGTCCGCCAGCATCTGCCCCGCTTTGTCCCACTCCCCGCTCGACTGGCAGGCTTCTATTTCATGGAAATCCACGCTGTGCAGCAGCAGGCTGGCCGAATGCAGACCGCCCAGACGCTGTTTGACACCTTCATTAATCAGGCGGTAGTACGGGATCGTTGATTCCCAGCTCATGCCCCCTAACAGACCGATCGTTTTCATCTTTCCTCCTGTGCGTTTCACCCAGTGAAGCAAACTTGTGATCGCCTTTCCAGTTATTTGGCTAAACGTTTCCTTTTCGCCGCGGGTGCGATAAGTTAAATGAAACAATGTTTCATTACATAACAGGGCGAAAATATGTTTATTTTCCATAAAGAGACCACGCTTGAGGATCTGGGCAACGGCGTGACGCGTCGTATTCTGGCGCACGACGGCAGGATGATGGCGGTGGAAGTGAATTTCGAGCAAGGCGCGATTGGCCCGATGCATAACCACCCGCATGAGCAGCTCACCTACGTTCTCTCGGGGGAGTTTGAATTCACCATCGGTGAGGAGAAACATGTGGTGACGGCGGGCGATACCCTCTATAAAGCGCCGCACGTGATGCACGGCTGCGTTTGCCTGAAACCCGGCACCCTGCTGGATACCTTTACGCCGGTTCGCGAAGATTTCCTGAAATAAAAAAAGGCGCTCAGTTGAGCGCCTTTTTTGAAGTTATTCCGTAACCGGCTCAGGAAGTTGTTCCGGCAGCGGGTTGCGGGTGCTCATAGCCTCGCGCAGCAGCACGCTGCCACAGGCGAACAGACCACCCAGAATACACGCCAGCAGCACGATCAGGGCTTTGCCCGGGCCATCTTTTTTCACCGGCATAGAAGGTGAAAGCTGGTATTTGAACGGCTCCAGGCTCACATCTTCGAAGGAAAGTTTTTGCAGCTGTGCCAGATAGTATTCGCGGTTCTGGAAATCGGCGTTCAGCTCAGAAACGTCCTTCAGATTTTTTTCAATCTGCAATTTCTGCGCAATCCCGTCCGCACCGAGGGCGACGGAATAATCCGGATCGTCTTTCACCGCCTGTCCATTGCTGTAGACCGGCTTTTTGATCCCTGCCGCGTTCGCCACTTCCAGCGAGTAGTTCAGGCGTTGCAGGTTGGTATTATGGATATTTGTCAGACGGACCCGATCCAGCTCCAGCTGCTGCTGAACCGTTTTGGTTCTCAGGATCAGCTGATCGCGAATGTTTTGCATGGTCTCCTGCTCGACGATGCGGGAGATGTACTGAATGTAACCATTCAACACTTTCTGCGCGTCCTCTGCCGTTGGGGCAGTGAAGCTTAACGTCCAGGAGAGGTACGGTGCTTTATCGGCATTTTTTTCCTGCGTGTTATCAACGGCTTTCATCTTTTCGGCAATATTGACCACCGCGCGGTGCAGCTCCAGCGGGTCAACCTGAGCGCCATCGAGCTGAGCCATCACGTAAGGTGAGCTCTTCATGTACTCTTCAAGCAGAGACTGGGACTGAAACTTTTTGATAAACAGATTAAACACATCCGCACGGGTAATTTTCACGTCGACATCAAGCACCTGGAGCGCCACCATCATCTGGCGCAGCGAACTCCACTGCGTCTGTTCCGCGGGCGTAATGACCGCTTTACTGGTCCATTTTTGCGGTATCAGAAAGGCGATTGCCAGGCCGACCAGTGCAAATGCAAAGACAATGGTGATGATGCGTTTTTTTGCTGCCAGCAGGACGTCCAGCAGACCCAGAAGATCTATTTCTTTAGCGCTGACCGCCGGGGGAGCATAGTGAGGAAAGTTGAGATCCGTATGTTTTTTGAAATCCATCGCTGACATAACTGTTCTTCTTTTAAGGATGCAGTGAAATTCTGCCTGACTGGTTCCGGTGTAACAAATCATACAAGAATGTAAGAATTATCTGAATGACGAATTGGTACATCTGTAGACCTGCTATCAGATCTGGTAGTTAGCCACGCTGCGTGACTATTCTTATTCCCGCTCCCTTTTTGCTTCGTTATCTCTTCCTCATGGCCGGCGGCAAAGCTTCGTGAAAAGTCAAAAATGCCACCTCCCTCACTATATTGAAACAGCGTTTCGACGCCGATCACATTTCCACCATTAAGCGAATGACGCAGAAATAAATCGCAATAATATAAAATAAAACGATGTTTTAGTATCCAAGAACGCCGGTTCATCTCTTTTGAAACCAGAAGCGCTTACAGCACAAAGAAAGACAAAAAAGCGTTAAAAAACAAACATAGATTTCGCCGTTGCCAGACGTTGCACCCTGAATTTGAGCTCTCATGCCGCGCATCGCAGGCCTGGGAAAATGTAACAAAGCAGATTTCGTATTAAACCATTGATTGCCAGGTAGGTATGTATGAATGAAAACAAGCTGCTGGGGCTCGCATGGATATCACCCTACATCATCGGGCTGATACTCTTTACGGCATTCCCCTTCGTCTCATCGTTTTTCCTCAGCTTTACGGATTACGATTTGATGAGTCCGCCGGTGTTTAACGGCATTGAAAACTATCGCTACATGTTTACCGAAGACACGCTCTTCTGGAAATCCATGGGCGTGACCTTTGCCTATGTATTTTTAACCATCCCGTTAAAGCTCGCCTTTGCATTAGGCATTGCCTTTGTCCTGAACTTTAAATTACGCGGCATCGGCTTTTTCCGAACGGCCTACTATATTCCGTCGATCCTCGGCAGTTCCGTCGCCATTGCCGTATTGTGGCGCGCCTTATTTGCCATTGATGGTCTGCTGAACAGCTTTATCGGTGTATTTGGCTTTGATCCGGTGAACTGGCTGGGCGAGCCGTCGCTGGCGCTGATGTCCGTTACCCTGCTACGTGTCTGGCAGTTCGGTTCCGCGATGGTCATCTTCCTGGCCGCGCTGCAAAACGTCCCGCAGTCCCAGTATGAAGCGGCGATGATCGATGGCGCATCGAAATGGCAGATGTTCATGAAGGTGACCGTGCCGCTGATTACGCCGGTGATCTTCTTCAACTTCATCATGCAGACCACGCAGGCGTTCCAGGAATTTACCGGGCCGTACGTCATTACCGGCGGCGGGCCAACCTATTCGACCTATCTGTTCTCGCTCTACATCTACGACACCGCGTTCAAGTATTTCGATATGGGCTATGGCGCGGCGCTGGCGTGGATCCTGTTCCTGGTGGTGGCCGTCTTCGCCGGTATCGCCTTTAAGTCGTCGAAATACTGGGTGTTTTACTCAGCCGATAAAGGAGGCAAAAATGGCTGATATTCAACAACTCTCCACGGCAAGAAGCGTCGCCGAACGCGAAGTGGCCCGCACGCTGCGCAGAGAGAAAATCAACGCCTCCGTTCGCTATGTGATCCTGCTGGTTGTCGGCCTGCTGATGCTTTACCCGCTGGTGTGGATGTTCTCCGCGTCGTTCAAACCGAACCACGAGATCTTCACCACCCTGAGCCTGTGGCCAGCCCACGCCACCTGGGATGGTTTCGTGAACGGCTGGAAAACCGGCACCGAGTACAACTTCGGCCATTACATGCTGAATACCTTTAAGTATGTGATCCCGAAAGTGATCCTGACCATTATCTCCTCCACCATCGTGGCGTACGGCTTTGCCCGCTTCGAGATCCCGTGGAAGAAGTTCTGGTTCGCCACGCTCATCACCACCATGCTGCTGCCCAGCACCGTGCTGCTGATCCCGCAGTACCTCATGTTCCGTGAAATGGGCATGCTCAACAGCTATATGCCGCTGTACCTGCCGCTGGCCTTCGCCACTCAGGGGTTCTTCGTCTTCATGCTGATCCAGTTCCTGCGCGGCGTCCCGCGTGACATGGAAGAGGCGGCGCAGATTGACGGCTGTAACTCCTTCCAGGTGCTGTGGTACGTGGTGGTACCGATCCTGAAACCGGCCATTATCTCCGTCGCCCTGTTCCAGTTCATGTGGTCCATGAACGACTTTATCGGGCCGCTGATTTACGTCTACAGCGTGGATAAATACCCCATCGCACTGGCGCTGAAAATGTCCATCGACGTCACCGAAGGCGCGCCGTGGAACGAAATTCTGGCAATGGCGAGCATCTCCATTCTGCCATCCATCATTGTCTTCTTCCTGGCACAGCGCTACTTCGTACAGGGCGTCACCAGCAGCGGAATTAAAGGTTAAGAGGGAAATACCATGGCTGAAGTTATTTTCAACAAGCTGGAAAAGGTCTACTCCAACGGCTTTAAAGCGGTACACGCTATCGATCTTAAAATTGCTGAAGGGGAATTCATGGTGATCGTCGGCCCATCCGGCTGCGCCAAATCCACGACCCTGCGCATGCTGGCGGGGCTGGAAACCATCAGCGGCGGCGAGGTGCGCATCGGCGACAAGATCGTGAACAACCTCGCGCCGAAAGAGCGCGGTATTGCAATGGTGTTCCAGAACTACGCCCTCTATCCGCACATGACGGTGCGCGAGAATCTGGCCTTTGGTCTCAAGCTGAGCAAACTGCCGAAAGATCAGATTGAGTCTCAGGTGAATGAAGCCGCCAAAATTCTTGAGCTGGAAGAGCTGCTCGACCGCCTGCCGCGCCAGCTTTCCGGCGGCCAGGCGCAGCGCGTGGCGGTAGGCCGTGCGATTGTGAAAAAGCCGGATGTGTTCCTGTTCGATGAGCCGCTTTCAAACCTCGACGCCAAACTGCGCGCTTCGATGCGTATCCGTATTTCTGACCTGCACAAGCAGCTGAAGAAATCGGGTAAACCAGCAACTACCGTTTACGTGACCCACGACCAGACCGAAGCGATGACCATGGGCGACCGCATCTGCGTGATGAAGCTCGGCCATATCATGCAGGTGGACACGCCGGACAACCTCTACCACAAGCCGAAGAACATGTTCGTGGCGGGCTTTATCGGCGCGCCGGAGATGAATATACGCAAAAGCGTGCTGGTCGAAAAAGCGGGTCAGCTGCACATCGCCATTGGCGATGAAACCATGCCGCTGAACGCGGAGAAGCAGGAGAAAGTCGCGGCTTACGCGGGTCAGGAGATCTTCTACGGCGTGCGCCCGGAATTTGTATCGCTCTCTGATGAGCCCTTCCCGGACGGCGGCTGTAGCGGGGAGATGGTGCGCGTTGAGAACATGGGCCACGAATTCTTTGTGTACCTGAAGGTCGCGGACTACGAACTGACCGCCCGAATCCCGTCCGATGAGGCTAAGCCAATGATTGATAAGGGGCTTCATCGTAAGGTGTATTTCACGTTTGAGATGAACAAGTGTCATATTTTTGACGCAAAAACTGAACAGAACCTCTCTCTCTGATGGAGTGATAAAAATGAAAAAAGTGCTTTTAAGCGCAGCAATCTCCGCGACCCTCGGCCTTACCGCTTTGCCATCGATGGCGCAGAATGTGGATTTACGGATGTCCTGGTGGGGCGGCAACGGCCGTCACCAGGTCACCCTGAAAGCGCTGGAAGAGTTCCATAAGCAGAACCCGGACATCAACGTGAAAGCGGAATACACCGGCTGGGATGGTCACCTCTCCCGTCTGACTACCCAGATTGCGGGCGGCACCGAGCCGGACGTGATGCAGACCAACTGGAACTGGCTGCCGATCTTCTCCAAAACCGGTGACGGCTTCTACGATCTGAACAAGATGAAGGACGTGATCGACCTGTCGCAGTTCGATCCCAAAGAGCTGCAAACCACCACCGTGGACGGCAAGCTGAACGGCATTCCGATCTCGGTGACGGCGCGCGTGTTCTACTTCAATGACGAAACCTGGAAAAAAGCGGGTATTGCGTACCCGAAAACCTGGGACGAGCTGATGGCGGCCGGTAAAACCTTCGAGAGCAAGCTCGGCAAGCAATACTATCCGGTGATCCTGGAGCACCAGGATACGCTGGCGCTGCTGAATTCGTACATGATCCAGAAGTACAACATTCCTGCGGTGGATGAGAAAACCAAAAAGTTCAGCTACACAAAGGAACAGTGGGTGGAGTTTTTCCAGACCTACAAAAAGCTGATCGACAGCCACGTCATGCCGGACACCAAATACTATGCCTCGTTCGGTAAGAGCAACATGTATGAGATGAAGCCGTGGATCCAGGGTGAATGGGGCGGCACCTACATGTGGAACTCCACCATCAACAAATATTCCGACAACCTGAAGCCACCGGCGAAACTGGAGCTGGGCAGCTACCCAATGCTGCCGGGCGCCACCGACGCGGGTCTGTTCTTCAAACCGGCGCAGATGCTGTCGATTGGTAAGACAACCAAAAACCCGGAAGCGGCAGCGAAGCTGATTAACTTCCTGCTCAACAGCAAAGAAGGGGTTGATACGCTGGGCCTTGAGCGCGGCGTGCCGTTGAGCAAAGTGGCGGTGCAGTATCTGACCGAAGACGGCACCATTAAAGAGGACGATCCATCCGTGGCGGGCCTGCGCCTGGCGCAGTCGCTGCCGGCGAAACTCACCGTCTCGCCATACTTTGACGACCCACAGATTGTGGCGCAGTTCGGTACTTCTTTGCAGTATATCGACTACGGGCAGAAAACCGTGGAAGAGACGGCCGCTGACTTCCAGCGTCAGGCGGAGCGTATTTTGAGACGTGCGATGCGGTAAATACAAAGCCGGGTGGCGGCTACGCCTTACCCGGCCTACAGGCTATCGTAGGCCCGGTAAGCGAAGCGCCACCGGGCAATGACATTACACGCCGATATTACGTAGTTTCTCCCCTCTCATCAGCTTGCGTTCAATATGCTCCAGGGTCACGCCTTTGGTTTCCGGAATCAGCCAGAAGGTCACGCCGATAAACGCCACGTTCAGCACCGTATAGAGCCAGAAGGTGCCTGCCGCGCCAATCGCCTCCAGCAGCGTCAGGAAGGTCGCGCCAATGATCATGTTCGACACCCAGTTGGTGGTGGTGGAACAGGTGATACCAAAGTCGCGGCATTTCAGCGGCTGAATTTCAGAGCACAGGATCCACACCACCGGCGCGGCGCTCATCGCGTAACCGGCGATGCACATCATGGTCATGCCAACGGAGAGCCAGGAGAGGCCGCTGGACGCCGTGCCGTTATCGAACTGCATCAGGCAGTAGCCAAGGATCAAGGTGCCGAGCGCCATCACGCTAAAGCCAATTTTCAGGGCCGGCTTACGACCGGCCTTATCGACGGTGAACACCGCGATAAAGGTGGCGAACATAAAGGTCAGCCCCACTACCAGCGTGGCGATCATCTGCTGTTCGGTGGTGGTAAATCCGGCCATTTTAAAGATGCGTGGGGCGTAGTACATGATGATGTTCATCCCCGTGAACTGCTGCATCGCCTGTAACAGCATGCCGAGGAACACCGCGCGGCGCACGTTGCGGTTCGCCTTAAACAGCGACCAGCCGCCCTGCTTCAGCTTCAGGCTCTCGCGGATTTCGTTCAGCTCTTCACGCGCTTTTTCAGACGTGTCGCGCAGCATGCGCAGCACCTCTTCCGCCTCCACGTGACGCCCTTTTTGCGCCAGCCAGCGCGGGCTGTTCGGCAGGAAAATGACTAACACAATCAGCAGCACCGCAGGCAGCGCCAGCACGCCAAGCATTGCCCGCCAGTTGCCGCTGTAGCTGAAGTATGTATCCGACAGGAACGCCAGCACGATACCGAGCGTCACCATCAGCTGGTACATGCTGATCATCTTCCCGCGCACGTTTTCACTCGCCATTTCGGAGAGGTAAAGTGGCGCGGTGTAGGACGCGATACCCACCGCCACGCCCAGCAGCACGCGGGAGAGCAGCAGCACTTCAACGTTGGTGGCAAACGCCGAGCCAATGGAACCGGCAACAAACAGGATCGCCCCAACCATCAGGCTGTATTTGCGCCCGAGACGGAACGACAGCCAGCCATTAAACAGTGCGCCGATGGCCGCACCCAGCATCATGCTGCTCACCACCCACTCTTGCAGGCGGTTGCTTAACGTAAAGTGGTCGGTAATAAAGGGCAGTGCGCCAGCGATAACGCCGATATCCAGACCAAACAGTAAACCGGCTACGGCGGCCGCAACAGAAACAAACTGGTTCATGCGTCGGGTATCGCGCAGCGCAGCGGGCATAAGGGTAGAGTCATTTACAGATGTCATAGTTTCCTGCCTCAACAGCGAAATTCGTTAAGTGAAATTACGAGATACCGGAAGAAAGTGTCAGGCCGGAACTGGTGAAGATATGGATTATTTCGCTACGACATACCGATCTGTGATGGACATTACAATTTAAAATCAGGGTGGTTTAACCTTATTTTTTATTAATTAGTTAATATTTAAGCAATAAATGTGTGATACCCATCATCCATTCCTTTTCAGTATGGATTTTTCATCTTTAAGGATATGGATAAAGCCAATTTTGGCGCAAAAAAAAACCTCTGCCTGAGGGCAGAGGTTCTTTATTCGGGCTGATTAACGAGCCAGCCAGCCGCCGTCAACGGCAACGGTGTAGCCGTTAATGTAATCCGAAGCCGGGGACGCCAGGAACACAACCGGGCCCATCAGATCGCTCGGCAGACCCCAGCGGCCCGCTGGAATACGCTCCAGGATAGCTGCACTGCGCTCTTCATCCGCACGCAGCTGCTGGGTATTGTTGGTGGCCATGTAGCCCGGCGCAATCGCGTTGACGTTGATGTTGTGCTGCGCCCACTCGTTCGCCAGCAGACGGGTCACGCCCATCACGGCGCTCTTCGATGCGGTGTAAGACGGCACGCGGATGCCGCCCTGGAAAGAGAGCATGGAGGCAATATTGATGATCTTGCCCCCTTTCCCCTGGGCGATGAAGTGCTTCGCAGCCGCCTGGGACATAAAGAACACGCTCTTGATGTTCAGATTCATCACGTCGTCCCAGTCCGTTTCGCTGAAGTTAATCGCGTCTTCACGACGGATCAGGCCGGCGTTGTTGACCAGAATATCGATATGCCCAAACTCCGCCACCGCGCGATCCAGCAGCTCAGGGATCGCATCGATTTTGCGCAGGTCCGCGGTCAGGCTCAGGAAACGGCGGCCCAGTGCGGTAACGCGCTCGATGGTTTCCGTTGGCTCAACGATGTTAATCCCGACGATATCGCAGCCCGCTTCAGCCAGACCTAACGCCATACCCTGCCCCAGCCCGGTGTCACAACCGGAAACCACAGCCACTTTACCTTGCAGAGAAAATGCATCCAGAATCATGTTTATTCCTTAATCGTTCAGCGCCTGTCAGCAACAGGCAGATATATACTTAACTGCCTGCGACTAGCGCAGATCCTTAACAGCGACGTGGTCCATGTCATCGAAGACCTGGTTTTCACCGACCATACCCCAGATAAAGGTATAGGCTTTCGTTCCCACGCCAGAGTGGATGGACCAGCTCGGCGAAATGACCGCCTGCTCGTTGTGCATAACGATATGGCGCGTCTCCTGCGGCTGTCCCATCATGTGGAACACGCAGGCGTCTTCATCCATGTTGAAATAGAAGTAGACCTCCATGCGGCGCTCGTGGGTATGGCAAGGCATGGTGTTCCACAGGTTGCCCGGCGCAAGCTCGGTCAGCCCCATGCTGAGCTGACAGGTTTCCAGCACATCCGGAACAAAGTATTTGTTGATGGTGCGACGGTTGCTGGTGAGGTTATCGCCAAGGGTCACCGGGGCAACATCCGCTGGCGTGACTTTTTTGGTGGGGTAAGTCGTATGAGCCGGGGCGCAGTTGTAGTAAAACTTCGCCGGTTTGCTGCCATCAATGCTGGCGAACACCACTTCTTTCGCGCCTTTGCCGACGTACAGCGCGTCGCGGTGACCAATTTCGTAGCACTGGCCATCAACGGTAATGGTGCCCGGCCCGCCGATGTTAATCACGCCCAGTTCACGGCGTTCGAGGAAGTAGCTCACGCCCAGCTGTTTGCCCACTTCACCGCCCACGGAGACGGTTTTCGCCACCGGCATAATCCCGCCCACAATAATGCGGTCAATATGGCTGTAGACCATGGTGTACTTGTCGGCTTCGAACACTTGCTCAACTAAAAACTCACTGCGCAGCCCCTGAGTATCCAGCGTTTTAGCGTGCGCACTGTGGATGCTTTGTCTGACGTCCACGTAAACCTCCAGAAATGATCGTGCCCGAAGGCAAAGACAATTAACGAAACAACGTTCCGTTTTCGTGATGAACACATATTATCCCCTGACCACGGGGTTTTCAATTGCATTTAAAACAACGTTTCATTTTTTCTGCTTGTTTATGCCAGAAATGGTGTTTCGATCACGATAAATCTTTAAGACCCTCAATCTGGTTAATGAAACTGAGAAAGTGCGCTGTCAGTCACACATAATGAAACAACGTTTTGATAATTTAACACCCAGTTTTCAACCTACATTACGCGTTCAAAGGAGTGCATTATGGCTAAAGGTATGCGGGTCAAGCTGAGCTATGAGGTCAGCCGCGATCCGGATACAGGCGTGGAAGTCACCCGCCTGACCCCACCGGAAGTAACCTGTCATCGCAACTACTTTTACCAGAAGTGCTTCTTTAACGATGGCAGCCACCTGCTGCTCGCCGGGGAGTTCGACGGTCACTGGAACTATTACCTGTTGGATCTGAAAAACGCCGAAGCGGTACAGTTGACCGAAGGCGCGGGCGATAACACCTTTGGCGGGTTCCTCTCTCCGGACGATAAATCCCTCTACTATGTGAAGAACGATCGCACCCTGCTGGAGGTGGATTTACAGACGCTGGCAGAGCGCGAAGTGTACCGCGTCCCGGAAGAGTGGGTCGGCTACGGCACCTGGGTCGCGAACAGCGACTGCACCAAACTGGTGGGTATTGAGATTGCCAGACGTGACTGGACGCCACTCAACGACTGGAAAATTTTCCACGACTTCTTCCACAAAGGGCCGCACTGCCGCCTGCTGCGCGTTGATCTGAAAACGGGTGAAAGCACCACCATTCATGACGAGAAGATCTGGCTGGGACATCCGATTTATCGCCCGTTCGATGACAATACCGTGGCCTTCTGTCATGAAGGGCCGCACGACCTGGTCGACGCCCGCATGTGGCTGGTCAACGAAGATGGCAGCAACGTGCGGAAAGTGAAAACGCACGCGGAAGGTGAAAGCTGTACACATGAATTTTGGGTGCCGGACGGGTCCGCGCTGATCTACGTTTCTTACCTGAAAGGTCAGCAAGGGCGCACCATCTCCCGCTTCAACCCGGACACCGGCGTGAATGAAGCGGTAATGAATATGCCCGCCTGTTCGCACCTGATGAGCAACGTCGACGGCACCCTGCTGGTTGGCGACGGCTCCGGTACGCCTGTCGATGTGAAAGACACCGGCGGCTACACCATTGATAACGATCCTTATCTGTATGCCTTTGACGTGGCGAAGAAAGCCTGTTACCGCATCGCCCGTCATGACACCTCATGGGCTACGGTGGCGAACAGCCGCCAGGTAACCCACCCGCATCCGTCCTTCACGCCGGACGAAAAAGCGGTGCTGTACAGTTCCGATAAAGACGGCAAACCGGCCCTCTATATCGCGAAACTCCCTGAGCAACCTGAAATGTTGCATGCCTGACTTGAGTTAGTGTTTCTGTAACTGGCCTTGCCCTCCGATTCGGAGGGCTTTTTTTTGAGTGATTACGCGACATACGAAACGACGGAGTGGAAGGAAGGTGTAGGCCGGGTAAGCGAAGCGCCACCCGGCGGTTTTAGCGAAGAAGATAAATTATCAGAAGGAGTACGCCACGCCTAAACGGAACCGGGTCTGGCGTTCGTCCGTGTCTTTAACCCCCACGTTGCCCACCTCCACATACGGCGCCCAGTTTTTATCCCATTTGTAGGCCAGCTTGGCATTATATTCGTTGGAATAATCTTTATTGTTATTTCGGGCCACGCCTTCAGAACTTTTCGCGTAAACATAGTTCAGCTCGGTACGCCAGTCACCTAATACCCAACCGACCCACGCATCGCCACGGTTAACTTTATCATCGTCCTTATTTGAGCTTGACGGGTAGCGGGTATATTCGTAACGGTAACGCGCAGCCACGTAGAAGCCATTATCGAAGCTATATTGCACATGCAGATTCGGTTTATAAATGGTGCGACTGTCTGTGCTTTCAATCGTAAACGCAGGGGTCAGGGCGATATTGTCTGTCGCTTTCCAGCGCCAGCTTATCTGATCTTCGTGACCGTTCCCCACTACATCCGCGAATGGCTGATCTGCCTTGTCCCCGCCTGATTTCCACTTCGCCTCGACTGAAAAACCAAAGCCATTATCAAAGCGGTGCGAGACGGCAACACGGTCGGCATTCGAGCCGCTGTCAATATATTCGTGACGCAGATCGACGGTAACGGCGCTAGCCGCAAAAGAGGCACTAATAAGGGAAGCAAGGAGCAGAGATTTCTTAAACATGAAAAAACCCTCAATTAAAATAACGTTTCGTTTTTATGAAACTTGAGTTTATTTTTTATGCACCGTTATTTTAGTGACAAGGATCGAAATTATTTGTTTCATTTTTTTTGGCAAAGATCGACGTGAACCCCATCAACAAAAAAAGGGTATTAACCGTAAATTTCAGGCGTGAGATCACATTAAGCACTTCACAAAGCCAATAATTAACCGCGCAATAATTATTGCGGGCTTCAGAAAGAACGCATAAGTGTTAAAAAAGGATTCTGCGGACACAAAAAAACCTCCCGTGGGAGGTTTTCTGTGCGCAGAGGGAGAAATTACCGTTCGATAGCCAGGGCCACCCCCTGCCCCCCGCCAATACAGAGCGTTGCGATCCCTTTTCGGGCGTTACGCTTTTTCATTTCGTGGACCAGCGACACCAGAATGCGGCAGCCGGAGGCGCCAATGGGATGGCCCAGCGCGATGGCTCCGCCGTTGACGTTGACCCGCAGCGGATCCCATTCCAGCATTTTCCCGACCGAGATCGCCTGTGCAGCAAAAGCTTCGTTGACCTCAATCAGATCCACATCGTTCAGCTCCCAGCCCGCCCGCTCCAGGCAGCGGCGCGTGGCATAGACCGGGGCGATCCCCATTAACGCGGGATCAACGCCCACGCTGGCAAACGCTTTGATCCGCGCCAGCACCGGCAGCGCCAGCTCCTGGGCTTTGCTTTCACTCATCATCATCACCGCCGCCGCACCGTCGTTAATGGATGAGGCGTTGCCTGCCGTTACGGAACCGAGCGTTTCAAAGGCCGGATCGAGTTTTGCCAGCCCTTCTGCGCTGGCATCGGTGCGCGGCTGCTCGTCGGTATCGACGATGAGCGCTTCACCGTTCTGGCGCTGGGTACTGACCGGGACAATTTCATCGCGAAAACGCCCGGAGTCGATCGCTGCACGCGCTTTTTGCTGTGAGCTGAGGGCATATGCATCCTGAAGCTCGCGGCTGATACCGTATTCCCGCGCCAGGTTTTCCGCCGTTACGCCCATATGGTAGTCGTTGAAGGCGTCCCACAGCCCGTCGTGAACCAGGCTGTCAAGCAGCTGACTGTTCCCGAGCTGCGCGCCGGTCCGGCTGTCGGTCAGGACATGCGGGGCGCGGCTCATATTCTCCTGCCCGCCGGCAATGACCACATCCGCTTCACCACACTGGATGGCCTGCGTTGCAAGATGGAGCGCTTTCAAACCTGAACCACAGACATCGTTGATGGTAATTGCCGAAACGGTATTAGGCAGTCCGCCCTTCAGCGCCGCCTGGCGCGCAGGGTTTTGTCCCGCGCCAGCGGTCAGCACCTGGCCCAGGATCACCTCATCAATTTCATGTGCGGCAATCCCGCTGCGTTCCACCAGCGCTCTTACCACCACGCTGCCAAGATCAACCGCAGAGTGACGCGCAAGCGCTCCCTGAAAACAGCCGATAGCCGTACGTAACGCACCCACTATAACGACATCTTTCATCACGACCTCTGTGCAAAATGACATGACGATAGTAGAGGATTGTTATCAACAATTGACGCAAATGTTTAAAATTAGTGAGTTTAGTCACAGGATTATCGTGCGTCCTGCAAGTACTGGCGCAGCCAGCTTCCGGCGACGCCGGGCGGGGTTCGTTTGTTCCATACCAGATCGATGGCAATCGACCTCGGCCAGCCCGGCACGTTCAGCTGCACCAGCGATTTCGACGCGGCAAATTCGTCGACCAGCGCGCAGGGTAACGCGCACCAGCCAAAGCCCTGTACCGCCATGCTCAGCAGTAACAGGTAATTCGGCGCAGACCAGACCGGCCCGCGCGAAAGGGGCGCTTCCCGTTCAAGATAGGTGCTCAGCCGCAGCTCGCGCCAGCCATGCAGCTCGTCCGCCTGCGTCTCATGTTGCCCTGCCAGAGGATGTCCGGCAGAAACGTAGATGGCCATCCGCGTCTGCATAGGCAGACGGGTCGCGCCAATATCGGTCGGGTAGCTGTCGCGCGCTTCCGTCAGGCCAATTTGCGCCCGCTCCTTTTGCAGTAGATCGATCACGTCCTCCTCTTCTCCAATCAGGCACTCAAATTCCGTGTGCGGAAAACGCTGGTCGAACTGGCTCATCATCTGTTCCAGCACGGCCGGGTTAAGCGTATCGGAGAGAACAAAGGTAAAACGCGCCTCCGTTTGCGCGGTTAAAGATACGGCCAGCTCATCCAGGCGCGCGCTGGCGGCGAGTATCGACTGGACATAGCCCAGCACCTGTTCACCCTGGGCGGTTAATACCGGGTGACGCGCCGAGCGATCGAACAGCTCAAAGCCAAGGTCAGCTTCAAGGTTGGCAATGGAGGTGCTGATGGTGGACTGGCTTTTACGCAGCCGCCGTGCCGCAGCAGAAAACGAACCTGCGGCGACAGTTTCAACAAACGCGGTCAGTGCTTCGGGAGAGTAACGCATGATGTATCTACTTTATCGATGGATACCATCTTTTATATATCACCTTAAACGATAAGAATAGGCCGCATCAACGCCCATACTGGCGTCAATATGAGGTAAATATGCAACATCAGGATGCACTCCAACGTAAATTGCCGGAGCGGATCTTCCATGCCGTCTGTTTTGAAGGCATTGCTACGGCGATCCTCGCCCCGACGGCCGCGTGGCTAATGCAGCGCTCGGTGGTTGAAATGGGGGGTCTCACCATTATTCTGGCGACCACGGCAATGCTCTGGAACATTATCTATAACTTTGGCTTCGACCGTTTCTGGCCCGTCCAGCGGGTGAAGCGCACGGCGAAAGTGCGCGCCCTGCATGCCCTGGGTTTTGAATGCGGCTTTATTGTGATTGGCGTAACCATCGTTGCCGCCGTGCTGGGCGTGACGCTGCTCCAGGCTTTTACCCTGGAATTTGGTTTCTTTCTGTTCTTCCTGCCGTACACCATGCTCTACAACTGGGCGTACGACACCCTGCGGGAGAAAATCATCAAGCGCCGCCAGCAACGACGCGCCCTGGCAAGCGAATAACCTTCCGGCCGGAGACCTGCTCCGGCCCACCCCCTGCGAAGCAACGGCGACCTCAACGCATAATTATGGTAAATTGCACTCCTTTTTGTTCGTTTTATAGTTGATACGTTGCTCTAATGTCGAAAATTTGGTCAAAAGAAGAGACTCTCTGGAGTTTCGCCCTCTACGGCACTGCCGTGGGCGCAGGAACCCTGTTCTTGCCCATTCAGCTCGGCTCTGCTGGCGCGATTGTCCTGCTGATCACCGCCCTTGTGGCGTATCCCTTAACCTACTGGCCGCATAAAGCGCTGGCGCAATTTATTCTGTCGTCGAAGACGAAAGGCAACGAAGGGATCACCGGTGCCGTTTCGCATTACTACGGCAAAAAGATCGGCAACCTGATCACCACACTCTATTTTGTGGCCTTCTTTGTGGTAGTTCTGATTTACGCGGTGGCGATAACCAACTCACTCACTGAACAGCTGGCGAAACGGATGACGGTGGATACCGGCATGCGGATGCTGGTGAGCTTTGGCGTAGTGCTGATTTTGAATCTGATCTTCCTGATGGGGCGGCACATCACCATTAAGGTGATGGGTTTCCTTGTCTTTCCGCTGATCGCCTATTTTCTGTTTGTCTCGCTGTATCTGACGGGCAGCTGGCAGCCGTCGCTGCTGACCAGCCAGATGGCCTTCGACCAGCATACGCTGCACCAGGTGTGGATTTCGATCCCGGTGATGGTTTTCGCTTTTAGCCATACTCCGATCATCTCGACCTTCGCCGTAGACCGTCGCGAGAAATACGGTGAAGAGGCGATGGGTAAATGCAAAAAAATCATGAAAGTGGCGTACCTGATCATCTGCCTCAGCGTGCTGTTCTTTGTGTTCAGCTGCCTGCTTTCGATTCCACCGTCGTATATCGTGGCGGCAAAAGAGGAAGGGGTGACGATCCTGTCCGCGCTGTCGATGATGCCTTCCTCCCCGGCATGGCTGGGCATTTCCGGCATTATCGTGGCGATTATTGCGATGTCGAAATCGTTCCTCGGCACCTATTTTGGCGTGATTGAAGGGGCAACGGAAATTGTGAAATCGTCGCTGAATCAGGTGGGTGTGAAGAAAAGTCGCGCCTTTAACCGCGCGGTTTCGATTCTCGGCGTGTCGCTGATTACCTTTGCGGTCTGCTGCATCAACCCGAATGCGATCTCAATGATTTATGCCATCAGCGGTCCGCTTATCGCCATGATCCTGTTCATCATGCCGACGCTGTCGACGTACCTGATCCCGTCATTAAAACCGTACCGCTCCATCGGTAACCTGCTGACGCTGATTGTGGGTGTGCTGTGTGTGTCGGTGATGTTTGTGGGTTGAGTATGCTGCCCGGCGCAATGCCGGGCATCTTTTTTACGCCCGAATATCGTCATACTCCCGCGTATTATCAAACTCATGCTTCGCAAATGGACACAGCGGGATAATTTTACGATTCTCACCGCGCATCTTCTCTACCACCTTCGCCACCAGCTGTTTACCCACACCCTGCCCTTTCAGGCTCGGATCCACATCGGTGTGCTCAATGATGCTCAGATGCTCGCCGGTCGGGACAAAGACGATCTCCGCTACCTGATTGCCTTCGGCGTCGTTGACGTAAAACTTGTTATGGCCTTCAAGAATTTCCATGGTTCCTCACTTATTTTTGGCGGTACTTCAGCGCACCGCTCGGGCAGGTATCAATTACGCGCATAACCGTTTCTGCATCTACTTCATCCGGCGCGATCCATGGTTTACGCTTCAGATCGAACAGCTTCGCGCTGCCGCGCACGCAGTTGCCCGAGTGTTTGCAGATCCCGGTGTTGAAGTAGACATCGATTTTCTCACCGGTATAGGCCCGGTACCCCGCATCCAGTAGCTCCTGATCCATGACATTGCCTCTGTAATTATTGTGGTGACAAAAGAAGCATACCCTCACCCGATCCGCCTGACCACGTCAAAAACGAGGTTTAGCCACACTCTTTTCAGCGCATGACTTCTTCACGTTCATAGGATTATTCCGAATACAAGAACACCCGTTGCGAAGATATATTTTTGCGCTGTGTCAATTCTTGTAATAATTCACGCCACGTTCACATTAGGATTATTAGCTAAGCGCAATCTTAACCTCCGGATTTATTTTCATCTAACTGATGGATTTCCCATCCGTTTTTAAAACTCGTAACGAAGCGGTATTTCTTCACTCCCTGCAAAATTACCGCAAAACAACCCAGACAAGAAATTTGACTCTTCTCACATAACGACTAATGTTAATTTCTGAACGACAACTGATACGAATTACTTATCGTATCTCCTGACATAAACGCAACATGAGGGTTGATATATGGCAGAGCAACATCGTGGTGGTTCCGGTAATTTCGCTGAAGACCGTGAAAAGGCATCAGAAGCTGGACGTAAAGGCGGCCAGCACAGCGGCGGTAATTTCAAAAACGATCCGCAACGCGCATCTGAAGCGGGTAAGAAAGGGGGACAGAGCAGTCACGGCGGAGGCCGTAAATCTGATAACTCCTGATCTTATTTAAAGCTCTTATAAATATACCGAGAGCATGCTGCGGGCCCGTCGGCTCGCAGTACCTTCCCTTTATTTCACTGGAGCGAAAATATGAATATGAAAACTGTTGAAGATGTATTTATTCACCTGTTATCCGACACCTACAGCGCTGAGAAGCAGCTGACCCGCGCGCTAAGCAAATTAGCTCGCGCCGCATCCAGCGAGAAGCTGAGTGCCGCGTTCACGGCTCACCTCGAAGAGACGCAGGGACAGATCGAACGTATCGATCAGATTATTGAGCAGGAATCCGGCCTCAAACTGAAGCGCATGAAATGCGTTGCGATGGAAGGCTTAATTGAAGAAGCCAACGAAGTTATTGAGAGCACTGAGAAAAATGAAGTGCGTGACGCTGCATTAATTGCCGCAGCTCAGAAAGTTGAACATTACGAAATTGCCAGCTACGGCACCCTGGCCACCCTGGCTGAACAATTAGGCTATAAAAAAGCCGTTAAACTTCTTGCCGAAACGCTGGAAGAAGAAAAAGAAACCGATCTCAAATTAACCGATCTGGCTGTCGGTAATATTAATCAAAAAGCCCAGAAAGGATAATTAATATCTGATGAGCATCAGCACCAAAAATTAACCAGAAAATAAATCACAGGAGTTAATTATGAATCATGTAGAACACTACCATGATTGGCTACGCGATGCCCATGCGATGGAAAAGCAAGCCGAATCCATGCTGGAATCAATGGCCAGCCGTATTGATAATTATCCCGACTTACGTGCACGAATTGAACAACACGTTAATGAAACTAAACACCAAATTACCGTGCTGGAAGAAATTCTCGACCGCAATGATATTTCCCGTTCGGTCATAAAAGATTCCATGAGTAAAATGGCGGCGCTCGGCCAGTCCATTGGCGGCATGTTCCCTTCCGACGAAATTGTTAAAGGCTCTATCAGCGGCTACGTTTTTGAGCAGTTTGAAATTGCCTGCTACACCTCTCTGCTGGCTGCGGCCAAACAAGCGGGCGATACCGCCTCCATTCCAGCCCTTGAATCCATTCTGGAAGAAGAGCGCCAGATGGCAGACTGGCTGCTCCAGCATATTCCACAGACGACGGAACAGTTCCTGCTGCGCTCCGACGCGGATGGCGTTGAAGCTAAAAAATAACGAAATAGGGAGAATGTATGTTTCGACACGTAAAACAGCTGCAATACACGGTACGCGTAGCCGAACCGAATCCGGGCCTGGCCAATCTTCTGCTTGAGCAGTTTGGCGGGCCACAGGGCGAACTTGCCGCGGCATGTCGTTACTTTACGCAAGGATTGAGCGACGACGATCCCGGTCGTAAAGATATGTTGATGGATATCGCGACCGAGGAGTTAAGTCACCTGGAAATTATCGGCACCCTGGTGGGTATGCTGAATAAGGGTGCGAAAGGCGAACTGGCGGAAGGCGTTGAAAATGAAGCGGAACTGTACCGCTCCATGACCGAGAACGGCAACGACAGTCATATCACCTCGCTGCTCTACGGCGGCGGTACTCCGCTTACTAACTCCGCAGGCGTACCGTGGACGGCGGCGTACGTGGATACCATTGGCGAACCGACCGCGGATCTGCGCTCTAACATAGCGGCCGAGGCGCGCGCCAAAATTATCTACGAACGGCTTATTAACGTAACGGACGATCCGGGTGTTAAAGATGCGCTGGCGTTTTTAATGACGCGTGAGGCAGCACACCAGCTCTCGTTTGAGAAGGCGCTCCAGTCGATCCGTAACAATTTCCCACCGGGTAAATTGCCGCCAATCGAAGAGTACACCAACAAGTACTACAATATGTCTGAGGGGGGAGAAGTTCGCGGCAGCTGGAACAGCGATAAGCACTTCGACTACGTGGAATCTCCTCAGCCAGCGGTCAATGGCGGTGACGGCGGCGCAAGCGTAACGCTCACTACAGAGCAGGAAACGCTGGTCAAAGCGATGTGCGCACGCACGAAATCCGACCCCAATGCCGATCCGCTTACCGGTGCCGAGCTTGGTGCAGGTAAGAAAAAACCGTAACCGGTTTTGCCAGGCAGCCTGAGGCTGTCTGGCAATGCCTTGTGCGCTATCAGTTCCAGAGGTACGGAGCATGTTCGAGCTTGATGCGTTTCATCTGGCCAGGATACAGTTCGCCTTTACCGTCTCTTTTCATATTCTCTTCCCGGCGATCACCATCGGGCTTGCGAGCTATCTGGTGGTTCTCGAAGGCATGTGGCTTCGCACCAAAAATGATGTCTGGCGCTCGCTATACCATTTCTGGCTGAAAATTTTCGCCGTCAACTTTGGTATGGGCGTGGTTTCCGGGCTGGTCATGGCTTACCAGTTTGGGACTAACTGGAGCGGCTTTTCCCAGTTCGCAGGCAGCATAACCGGCCCTCTGCTCACCTATGAAGTCTTAACCGCCTTCTTCCTGGAAGCTGGTTTCTTAGGCGTGATGCTGTTCGGCTGGAACAAGGTCGGCCCCGGCCTGCACTTCTTTGCCACCTGCATGGTGGCGCTGGGCACGCTGATGTCCACCTTCTGGATCCTCGCCTCTAACAGCTGGATGCACACCCCGCAGGGCTTCAGTATTCAGAACGGTCAGGTCATTCCCGAAGACTGGCTGGCCATTATCTTTAACCCTTCATTCCCTTACCGCCTGATCCATATGTCCATCGCCGCCTTCCTGTGCAGCGCCTTGTTTGTGGGCGCATCCGGGGCATGGCATCTGCTGCGCGGTAACGATACGCCCGCTATTCGCACAATGTTCTCCATGGCCATGTGGATGGCGCTGCTGGTCGCGCCCATTCAGGCCGTGGTTGGGGATATGCACGGCCTGAATACGCTTGAGCACCAGCCTGCCAAAATCGCCGCGATTGAAGGCCACTGGGAAAACCCGCCCGGCGAGGCCACCCCGCTGCTGCTGTTTGGCGTACCGGATATGGAAGAGGAGCGCACCAAATACGGGCTTGAAATTCCCGCGCTCGGCAGCCTGATCCTGACGCACAGCCTGGATAAACAGGTCCCGGCGCTGAAGGATTTCCCGAAAGAGGACCGCCCGAACTCGCTCATCGTCTTCTGGTCCTTCCGCATTATGGTCGGCATGGGGCTGCTGATGATTACCCTTGGCGTGCTGAGCGTCTGGCTGCGCTATCGCCGTCGTCTCTATCACTCGCGGCCATTCCTCTGGTTTGCCCTCTGCATGGGGCCTGCCGGACTGCTCGCGCTGCTCGCCGGCTGGGTCACCACCGAAGTGGGCCGCCAGCCGTGGGTCGTTTACGGCTATCTGCGCACGATAGATGCGGTGTCTCTGCACAGCACGTTGCAGATGAGCATCAGCCTGCTGGCCTTTATCGTGGTCTACTGTTCGGTGTTTGGCGTGGGTTATGTGTATCTCGCCCGGTTGATTAAGAAAGGTCCGCAGCCTGTGGGCACGCTAACGTCTAATACGTCGGGCACTCCTGCCCGTCCGCTGTCCGCCGCCGAGTCCGTTCCGGAAGAGGAGAAGATCTGATGGGCGTCGATATCCCGGTCATCTGGTTTGCCATTATTGTCTTCGCCACGCTGATGTACATCATCATGGACGGTTTCGATCTCGGTATCGGCATGCTGTTCAGCTTTGTGGGCGATGCCAAAGAGCGCGACGTGATGGTGAACAGCGTCGCCCCGGTCTGGGACGGAAATGAAACCTGGCTGGTTCTCGGCGGTGCAGGGTTGTTCGGCGCGTTTCCGCTGGCCTACGCAGTGATTATCGATGCCCTGACCATCCCGCTGACGGCCATGCTGATCGGGCTTATTTTCCGCGGGGTGGCGTTTGAGTTTCGCTTTAAGGCGACCCCTTCACATCGCAAATTCTGGGACTACTCCTTTGCCGGCGGTTCCCTGCTGGCAACCTTCAGCCAGGGGATCGTGGTTGGCGCGATGATCAACGGCTTTGACGTGGAAGGGCGTCGCTTTGTGGGCTCCTCGCTGGACTGGTTCACCCCGTTTAATCTGTTCTGCGGGCTGGGCTTAATTGTCGCCTATACCCTGCTGGCTACCACGTGGCTGATCATGAAAAGTGAAGGCGCGCTGCAAAACCGGATGCGCGAGCTGACCCGCCACGTGCTGCTGGCGCTGATTGCCGTTATTGCGGTGGTAAGTATCTGGACCCCGCTCGGCTGGCAGTTTGTCGCCGAGCGCTGGTTTACTCTGCCTAACTTCTTCTGGTTCCTGCCAGTTCCGGTTCTGGTCGCGGTATTCAGCCTGTGGATCTGGCGGCTGACGCGCAATCCCGACAGCCATGCCCGTCCGTTCCTGTTAACGCTGGGCCTGATCTTCCTCGGCTTTAGCGGCCTGGGCATCAGCCTGTGGCCACACATTATTCCGCCGCACATCACCCTGTGGGAAGCCGCCGCGCCGCCTGCCAGCCAGCTGTTTATGCTAATTGGTACGCTGTTAATCATCCCGGTGATCCTGGTTTATACCGCCTGGAGCTACTACGTCTTCCGGGGCAAAGTGTCTGATACCGAAGGTTATCATTAAGGATTGCTATGGCAGGCTGGCATACACGCGCCATTATTTACCAGATTGATACCGCCCTGTTTTACGATCTTAACGGCGATGGCTGTGGCGACATAGCCGGAATCACCGCGAAGCTGCGCTACATCCGCCGGATGGGCGCGACGGTTATCTGGATCACCCCGTTTTACCTCACGCCTTTTCTCGATGAAGGCTATGACGTGAGCGACCATTTGCAGGTCGATCCCCGCTTCGGCAAGCTCAACGATATCATCGCCTTTATTGAACAGGCGCGGGAGCTGGGGATGCAGGTCATTATTGAGCTGCTGATCCAGCATACCTCGGATGCGCATCCCTGGTTTCAACAGGCCCGCCGCAACCCCCAGTCACCCTACCGTGACTATTACCTGTGGTCCGACACGGACGACGACGATACGCCACCGATGTTCCCCGGCGTGGAGAAGAGCATCTGGACATGGGACGACGAGGCGGGGCAATACTACCGGCATATGTTTTATCACCACGAGCCGGATCTCAATCTGGCCTCCCCTGCGGTGCTAAAGGAGATTGAGAACATCATCATCTTCTGGCTAAAGCTCGGGGTGTCGGGCTTTCGCCTGGATGCGGCATCGCACCTGACAAAACAGGCCGGACGTGGGGATGAAAAACGCGGCCTGTGGATCCTGGAGCATCTGCGCCGTCTTATCGGGCAGCGTAACCCGAACGCGATCCTGCTCGGCGAAGTCGACGTGGAGGTCGAGGCTTACAAAGATTATTTTGGTCAGAACGACCGGCTCAACCTGGTGCTGAATTTCTGGCTCAATAAGTACTTTTACGTCAGCCTAGCAGAGAAGAGCGCACGACCGCTGCGCAACGCGGTGAAGAAGATGATTGTGCCGCCGGACTCCTGCTGCTTCGCCAACTGGCTGCGCAATCATGATGAGCTGGATCTGGAAGGGATAGGAAAAAAAGCGAAGCAGACCGTCATCGATACCTTTGCCCCTGATGAAGAGATGAGTGTGTATCAGCGAGGTATCCGCCGCCGTCTGGCGCCGATGCTTAATGGCGATCGAAAGCGGCTGGCCTTTTGCCATGCGGTCTTGTTTTCGCTACCGGGCGTACCGGTCATGCGCTACGGGGATGAGATTGGTATGGGGGATGATTTGGATCTTGAGGAGCGTTACGCCGTACGCACCCCGATGCAGTGGGCCGGATCGCAAGGCGGCGGTTTCTCAGATGCCGACCCGGAAACTTTTGTCGCCCCGATGATTGACCACGGCCCGTACCGCTATCAAAAAATCAACGTGGCGGATTCGCTGTTGCACCGCAACTCACTCCTGCACTGCATTATCGATATCGCCAATACGCGCTCGGAGTTCCCTGAGATCGGCGTCGCGCCGTTTCGTCTTATTAATATCGACAGCGATGCGGTACTGGGGATCTATTACGAAACCGACACGCGCAGCATTCTGACCTTCGTAAACTTCAGCGATAAGCCCGTTAATTTTACCGCCAGAGGGATCCGGCATGCGACCTGGACCGCCTGCCTGGCGGACAAACGCTACGACGACGCGCTGGTGTGCGGCAAAACCGTCGCGCTTAACCTCAGCGGCTATGGCTACCGCTGGTTCTGGACCGATCGTACCGCACTGCGCTGATTATCGTCTCCGCGAGAGCAGCAGACGGGCCACGATCGCGCCCGTGACGGCAAGGGAGCCGAGCAGCACTTTCCCCGGCATGCCGGAGGTGACGCTGATAGCGCGCTCTTTTGCTTCGTCGGTGAAGTGCCCGTGGATTTTATGCAGGTCGTTAACCGGCTGATCCAGATAGTCCTGACGGTCATCCGCATTTAACGTATCGGTCATCTGCCCTTCCCAGGCCTTTTTAACCATCAGCCGATCCAGAAAGCCGGGGAAAAGAAATTGCCCGACAATCGACTGGACGGTGCTGCTGCCCACCCACAGTTCCCGCACCGGTTTCTGCGCCACCTTAAAAATAGCGCTGGCAGCTACTTCCGGCTGAAAAACGGGAGGAACCGGGCGCATCGCCCAGGCAAATTTATTCCTCGCCCACTCGAACTGCGGCGTATTGAGGCCCGGCATCTGTACCATTGCGATCTGCACCCGGCTGTTTTCATGCATCAGTTCGGTGCGCACAGCATCGGTAAATCCGCGGATTGCGGCTTTCGCCCCGCAGTAGGCTGACTGCAAGGGAATGGAACGGTAGGCCAGCGCGGAGCCAACCTGAATAATCGTTCCGCGATCGCGTGGGGTCATTAACTCCAGCGCGGCGCGGGTGCCGTTAACATAGCCCAGATAGGTCACCTCGGTGACGCGGCGAAACTCCTCCGGGGACATGGTGCGAAACGGCGCCAGCATCCCGCCCATAGCGTTATTCACCCACACATCGATGGCCCCAAGCCGGTATTCAATCTCGTTAGCAGCATCGGTCACCGCCTTGCTGTCGGCCACGTCGGCCTGAACGGCACGGGCGTTGATCCCAAAACGGCGCAACTCCTCTTCTGTGGAGCGCAGGCTCTGCTCGTCGCGGGCAATGATGCCCACATCGTAGCCCGCTTTGGCAAAGTGCAGCGCCGTGGCTTTCCCCACGCCCGCCGTACCGCCGGTAATAACGATCACAGCCATAGCCTTTCCCCTTGTTTCAGACGTTATCCCAGCCGGAGAGTATTTCGATCAGTTCAGACAGGGAATAACGCACCGCTTTATCCACCACATCCTGACATTCACCGGAAAACAGCACGGTGCGGGTTTCCGTCTGTCCGCGAATATTCCAGCCGAAGCAGACCGTACCGGCTGCGGTGCCATCGTCGCCGCCTTCCGGTCCCGCATAGCCGCTGATGGCAAGGCCGATATCCGCCTCGGCAATTTCGCGAATTTTAGCGGCCATCTCGGTCACCGTTTGTTCACTGACGGCGGTGAAGCGCTCAATGGTTTCGTGCCGCACGCCGAGGATCCTCTCCTTCGCCGCATCGCTGAACACCACCATGCCAACGTCATAAAATTCCGCCGTGTTCTCTTCGGCACAAAGCGCAACCGCGAGATTGCCGCCGGTACAGGACTCTGCGGTGGTTAACCGCAAACCTCTGTCCGTAAGCTGAGTGGCGAGCTTTTTCGTCAGCTCGCTGATGGTGCTGTTGCTGTCGTGAATAAGGTTGCTCATCGCGTTGCCCCTTAATTTTCGTCAGGAATAATAGAAATATGACCATTACGCTCAAGAATAGCGTATTTAATCTCCTTCAATTCTGTAATACCGTGATTCTGGCGGGCTGATACCAATATATCATCACAGGACACATCGACCTTTTTCAGTTTATCGGCAAGGGGAACACCGTTCTCCACCAATATCACCGGCGTGCCATCAAGAATATTCTCAACAGTGGAAAAATATTTTTTCAGCAGGCCAAAAATAATATCCACAACCACCAGCGTCGTTATTGTAATCATTGCTCCGGTGACGGAGAAATCTTCGCCAAGCAGCGCCTGTTGTGTCGCCTCACTGATAATTAAGAGCAAAATAAGGTCAAAACTGGTCATTTGTAGCAGAGCGCGTCGCCCGGCAACTTTAAACACAATGACCAGAAACAGGTAAATTGCCAGGGCACGAAAAACCATGTCCATATTTGACTCCTAGGGGTAAATAAACTGCCAGAAATGGATATCTGGCTCGTTGTTTACGCGGATACTGTTTGTCCACTTCCCTGCTTTTGACGGCGTGATAAATAACAAAACGGTAAATTTATCGGTCTGTTGTAAACGATCGTAGACGAGAAACAGGGTATTCCCCCGGCTGTACATGCTGTCCGGCTGTGGCCAGACGCTGCCTGGCTCATACGCGTCGCTGCTTTCGCTGGTCATGCTGAGGGTATATTTCCCCTCAGACGTCACCGGAAACGTCAGTGCCATCCGCGATTCGGTCTGGCGGCGACCGAAGCGCTCATAGCTCAGGGTCAGGGATTTTGCTTCGTTTGTTTTCTCCACGTCGCTGACCGCGCCGCTGGAAAACAGGCCGGCTATCGCGGCCACGATAATAGCTAACAGCACAATAAAACCCACCTGGCGAAATGCATACTCAAACGTCAGTAAACGGCTACTCTCTTTTATCCCAGGCACTTTTTCATTTTTTGGTTCCATGGCTGTGGTCACCGTTTCGCTTAATTGCCGAAATTTATGATTTTCCTGTGCAAATGCTTTTAAGACTTATCACATTTGCCACATAAAGGAATAGCAACAATACTTAATAAGTCAAGACATCCAAAATGAAGGATATCAGATGAAATTATCAGTGATTTCAGCCTTGTTAATATTAATTATCCCTACTGCATGGGCAGATAATAACGGCGGGTTACAAAAGGGTGACGCGCCGCCACCGCCGCATGCGCTGGACAGCGGTTATCGTGGTACCGATGATGCGCGCATTATGACCATTACTCAGGCGAAAGAGATGCATGATGGTGCCTCTATTTCATTGCGCGGCAATCTTATTGATGGCAATGGCGATAAATACGTTTTCCAGGATAAAACCGGGAAAATCGACGTTATTATCCCGAAAGCCGTATTTGACGACAGAACCGTGGAACCTGACAACATGATCAGTATTAGCGGCTCGCTCGATAAAAAATCATCCCCACCCGTAGTGCGGGTCAGCCACTTGCAAAAATAATTCAGCGAAGCGTTAACGCTGTAACTATCCATCAAATCTCACCCCTAACAAGGAGTTAGCTATGAGTGATAATGAACAACGTACGAACGCTTACCCAACGCCACCTTTCCCGGAGCAGCCTCAGACGCCACCGGGCCTGGCCTCAGAGATGGAACCCGTACCCGACCACGGCGAGAAGAGCTACAAAGGGCATGGTCGTCTTGCCGGTAAGAAGGCGCTAATTACCGGGGGCGATTCCGGCATAGGACGCGCGGTAGCCATTGCCTATGCCCGCGAAGGGGCAGATGTCGCGATTAACTATTTGCCGGAAGAGGAAGAAGACGCAGCGGAAGTCATCGCCCTGATTAAAGCGGAAGGACGGAATGCCGTCGCGCTTCCGGGCGATGTGCGGGACGAAACTTTTTGTCAGAACCTGGTGGAGCAGGCCGTCTCAAAACTGGGCGGGCTGGATATCCTGGTGAATAACGCAGGCCGCCAGCAGTACCGTGAATCGCTGGAAGAACTGACCACGGAAGATTTTGACGCGACCTTTAAGACCAACGTCTATGCGCCTTTCTGGATCACAAAGGCGGCGTTGCGCCATATGAAAGCCCCTGCTTCCATCATTAACACCTCCTCCGTTCAGGCGGTTAAACCGAGCGCCGTACTGCTTGACTATGCGCAGACCAAAGCCTGTCTCGCGGTGTTCACCAAAGCGCTGGCGAAACAGCTGGGACCGAAGGGGATCCGCGTGAACGCGGTAGCGCCGGGACCTTACTGGACCGTGCTTCAGCCCAGCGGTGGGCAGCCACAGGAAAAAGTGAAACATTTTGGCGAGAGTACCCCTCTGGGACGCCCGGGACAGCCCGTGGAGATCGCACCGCTGTATGTCACCCTGGCCTCGGATGAGTGTTCATACACCTCCGGGCAGGTGTGGTGTTCAGACGGCGGGGATGGCGTCATCTAGCGCTCAAGGCGCGCAGAGTGTAGGCCGGGTAAGGTGAAGCCGCCACCCGGCAAACTGTTGCAGGCGAATGCTAAAGGGCTGCGAAAGCAGCGTTTTTTACGTTTAAGGGGTGACGACAGGAAACCAGAAGCTGAAGCTCTCCATGCAGCGCAGCATTTCGTTTACCTTCGCGGCATTGCCGACGATCGTCACCTCTCCTGCCTGTTGCGCCTTTTTCAACGTGGTCTCTTTGAGGATGATTTTATTCAGCGTTTCGCGGCTGAGCGTGATGGTTGCATCCGGATCTTCTGCCTGAGCGTTGGCGATATGGTTCAGCACGCCATTCTCCAGCTCCAGCTTGTACCTGCCGCCCTCGCGACCCAGATCAACGTTAAAAATCCCTCTGGCATTCGCAGCTCTGACGCCGTTAAGGTGAACGCCGAAGTAGTCAAAAATCATCTCAGTCGACATGGCACGAACCGCATCCGGGCTGGCGGTATTGGGCGTCGGCATCCTCTTCACCCCGTTACGCAACTCCTGCGCACCGGTGAGGTAGGCGTTACGCCAGGGTCCTGACTCGGCCTGGTATCCCAGCTGTTCAACCGCGTCCGCTTCCAGTTCGCGCGCCGCCTTATTATTTGGATCGGCAAAAACGACTTTACTCACTACCTGCGCCACCCAGCGGTAATTTCCCCGGGCATAATCAACCCGGGCTTTTTCAAGGATCGCGCGGGCTCCGCCCATGTAATCGACATATTTTTTCGCTGCCTCGACCGGAGGCAGTTCATTGAGCGTCGCCGGATTTCCGTCGAACCAGCCAAGATAGTAGACATAGGTGGCTTTGACATTGTTACTTACCGAGCCGTAATAGCCACGGCCTGCCCAGGATTTTGCCAGCCCGTAAGGCAGGGCGAAATTAGCGGCTATCTCATCCCTCGTCAGCCCTTTATTCGCCAGCCTCAGCGTCTGGTCGTTGATATAGCGGTAGATATCACGCTGGCTTTTCATCAGCTTCACCACTTTCTTATTACCCCATGTGGGCCAGTGGTGCTGCGCGATAATAATTTCCGCTTTATCCCCCCAACGATCGAGGGCGTTATTGATGTATTTTGACCATGCCAGCGGATCGTGTATCTTCGCCCCGCGCAGCGAGTAAGTATTGTGCAGGGTGTGAGTGACGTTCTCTGCTGCTTCAATCAGCTTTTTCTCTTCCACATACCAGAGCATTTCAGACGGCGCTTCCGACCCCGGCGCCAGCATAAAATCATAGGTGAGACCGTCGATGATCTCTTTCTGCCCGTCTTCGGTAATGGCGTGAGTGGGCGCGATAAGCGTGACCGTCCCGGCTGAGGTGGTCGTCCCCAGACCCGCCCCTACCTGACCTTTTACATTGGCCTTTAACAGGTTTCCGTAGATATAACTGGCACGGCGGCTCATGGCATTTCCGGCCATGATATTTTCCGATACCGCCTCTTCCATAAAACCTGCTGGAGCATAGACTTTCACTTTGCCGGTTATCACTCCCGCTTCATCGACTACGCCACGCACGCCGCCATAATGATCGACATGACTATGGGTATAAATAACGGCAACAACCGGGCGTTTGCCACGATGTTGAACGTAAAGATCCATGCCCGCTTTGGCCGTTTCCGCAGACACCAGCGGATCGATAACCGTGATCCCCTCTTTGCCCTCTATAATCGTCATATTCGACAGATCGAGGTTACGGATCTGGTAGACGCCTTCCGTGACCTCAAACAGACCACCAATATTATTCAGCTGCGCCTGACGCCACAGGCTCGGGTTGACGGTATCCGGCGCTTTTTGCCCTTCTTTGATAAAAGCGTATTTCTGGGGGTTCCAGATAACGGCGCCTTTTTCGCCTTTAATCACCGCGGGTGGCAGCGGGGCAATAAAGCCTTTGTGCGCATTTCGGAAATCGGTCTTATCAAAGAAGGGCAGTTGACCATAAAGTGCATCATTCATCTCTTTCGTATGGGCAGTGGCTCCCTTCCCTTCCTTTTGTGCCAGGACAGGCAATGAGGTCAACGACACTAATAGCAGACCAGCAACGGCCATCGCACTAACGAGAGTTTTAAATTTCATACTTCCTCGAGGAGTTATATTCACGCTGGCGGTATATGGGGGGAAAGGAGGCTATCACCAGGCTTATCTTTAACCTATGGAAATAACGTTTATAAATAAATTAGTTTATTCTTTCGTCGCTGCGTCCTTAAGGGATAATGCTGAGTCCAGTTATTTCCCCGGAGTGATTCGATGAAGAGCCTGCCGTTCTTTTTCGCTGTATTAACCCTCAGCACATTAACAGCCTGTAGTTCTCCCCAACCAGACAATGTTGAAAAAATTAATCATCTGCAAATTCCACTGGTGTTGCCGGGGGAAAAACCGCCGCAGGCACAGATATCGCATATCGCGTCTCTTTATCAGGAAAATAAACAGCAGATCGAGACCTTAACGCGCAGCGTAAAATCACAGTATCTACAGGACACCACCGCAAAAGAAATTTTTGTTGCGGACGGTGACGTTCAACGCGTCTATGCCTCGCTGACCAAACTGGAACAGTTAGATATGGTTAATCAGCAATACCTGAAAGATAATAATGTCACGGGCCTGCAAAATATTCATATCATTCTTGAACCGTTATTCACCAGCTGAAAATAAAAAACCCGGCAACATAAGCAGCCGGGTTTTTATTAATGGGCATATCACGGGCATCAGTCGTACTGACCAAAGCGATAGCTAAGCCCTGCGGTGACGGAACTCAGGTCGCTGCTCACGCCGATCTGGTTAACATTGCCCACGTTGCTTACCCACTGATATTCCAGGCGGCCCGCCCAGTTTTTATTGAAAGCGTATTCAGTACCCACGGCTGCAAGCGGGCGCACACCGGTTTCAAAACGATTGTGACCACTTACATCGGATTCAGCGCGATAGCCCATTGCGCCGGCACGGCCGTAAATATCCCAGTCACTGGTCAGGGCATAACTGGCCTTCAGAGACATTTGCAGGCCCTGCGTCTTCATTTGCGCCCCGGCGCCATGCTGACCTTTAATCTGCATGTTACCTAAATAATCATAACCACCTTCTATCGCAAGCCATGGGGTAATCTGATAACCCGTATAAACACCCCCGCCGACATTATCATGGTTAAAATCGAAGTGATCGGAATACGTGTTCTCAAACGCTTTTGAACCCATATTGGTATCAAAATAGTGAGACCAGCCGAATTTAGCCCCGCTATACCAGGTGCCCGCATCAGCGGCGGCGAACGCGGAAGTGGCGGTAAATGCATTAGCCATAATCAATGCGATAACTGTCTTTTTCATAAATATACCGTTTACTTGATAATGTTAAATCTGAGAAAGCAAACGATATAGAAAATTAACGGTAGCGTTAATTGCATTTCTGTTTAATTTTAAACTTCCGCTAGAATGACTCGGGTAAATGTCTGACCTCAAGCAGATATCCACCGCGCTTAAAGGCGATATATTCCCCCTGCTTAAGGGCAGATAATACATTGAGTATACTGCTGCGAGAGAGCAGCGTACGATCCTGGATATATTCCAGAATCGTGGTACGCAAACGCGTCTCTTCCGGGAGCAAAATCATTTCCTGAAGGTGGTTACGAATAACGGAATAGGTACGCTGCTGGAGTACCTGGGCATCACGGAATATTAAATAGGCCGTATGGTATGAGAGCAGCGCGGCGACATCCTCCCAGACGCCCTCGGCACGAAACAACTCAGCCGCCTTGTCCGCATCGAGACGTAAAATAGTCGACTCTCTTTCAGCACGGAGAAGGTGCCCCTGCGTAGGCTGGATCATCTCTGCAATACCAAACAAATGCGGCTCGTAAACGGTCACTACCACCAGTCCATCCGAAGCCCGCAGCAGGGACAACTCCCCTTCCAGAAAGAGGTACATCTGCTGTTTCCCCTTCCGTAACCAGGTGAGTCGTTTACGCGGAACAACGTGCACTTTCTCCGCTATCGGCTCAAGGATGGCGGTCAGTCGTTCGATGGATTTTTCGGGTCGAACAGGCGGTAAAATATGCATGGTACAACCTTCTGACATTCAATATCTGCCATTATAGACCATATATTTTAAGCGGTTAGCCGATCAAAACTGATAGCTGTAGTTGACGCTGGCAAACCAAAGATAAGGATGATCGTAACTTCCGGCAAACGCCGTCGGGGATTTCACATGCGACGACTGCATATGAAGATACGACACGGCAATACCAATATTGCTGGCCGGGGTGATCTGATACTGGGCTCCCGTGCCAAATCGCCACTCATCCCCGGTGGGTAAAGTTAAGGCCACATCACTCTGACTCTCATACGGCGAGCTGTCGAACGCCACACCGATATTCAGTCGCCACTGAGGTGTTGGACGATACTGCACGCCCACCGCGCCGTGCCACGTATCCTTCAGGCGGCTGACGTTGTTCAGTTGCCGATCCCCAACGACGATTTGCGGGGCACCGAACTGGCTCCAGTCCTGCCAGCCGAGATCGCCCATAACCGACCACCGAGGGTTAATATCATGCACAAGACTGAGCATGATTTGCTGCGGCGCGCTGATTTGTGCCGACACCGGGAGGTCGTAGGCACCATTCTGTACTCGAGCTTTGCCGTTAACAGAGTAGCGATAGTTCGTCTCGCTGTTCCATGTAATACCGGCTCGCGTCTGGTCGGTCAGTTGCATGAGTAGCCCAAGCCGATAGCTCATGGCCCAGTCCTCATCATGCTGCCGATAGTCATTATCATTAACGTTGCGGGTCAGCGAGAAATAACCGTAATTAACGTTGGCGGACGCCCCTATTGAGAGTCGGTCGTTGAGCTTGTATGCCAGTGACGGACTGAGCGTCATTGCAACCAGGGTGCTCTTTTTAATCAGCCTGTCGCCCGCCCAGCTACCGTAATCGATCCCCAGACCGTAATTACCGTAAAGCCCGATCCCGGCATAAAGATCATCGTTTATCTTCTGGCTATAAAAGGCGCTGGCATTCGGGATGGTTTTCATCACGTCGCCGGGGCTTTGATGGGCATGGTTATCCAGCTGGTTGTCGATGGAGCCATCCATAACCTGTAACCCACCGGTGACCATATGATCCGGCAGGCGCGTCATGCCAGCAGGGTTGGTCATGATTGTCGAGGCGTCCTGCGCACGAGCCGCCTGCCCTGCTCCGGCAAGCGCGGTATCTTCGGTGCCGGCTTCATAAAAATAGAGGGCGCTGGCATGGGCACTGGAGGCGGCAAATAAGCCCGCGCACAGGAGGAGTCGTGTTTTCATCTGCGATCCGGGAAATAAAAAATTTGCCGACAGATATAACAGGGGCGCCTGATGACGTAAAAAGGAAGAGGGTTTAATTTTAAATTATGCGTGGTTCAGCCCCTCTTAATATCTCTGACAATTCAGCGACGTCCGGAATACGACGCCGCTACGTCCTGCACCTGTAATACGCTCAGGTACAGGACGATAAAATCCAGGAATTTTGTTCAGGTTTATCCGGCCTTACTTATAATGCTCCAGATTGGTTTCCGGGCCCGTTCTGGCAATTTCCTGAGCTTTGCCGAAACTTTCAATCAGGCACTTATATTCCGGACAGACATGCTCTGCCAGGATCTCAGCAAAGCGAGAACCTTCCGCGCGGTTCCAGGTTCTCATTAATTCAGCGACAATGGCAAACGTATCGGTAGGGATCGCCCCCGCCTGAGCCACGCGCGCGATGGTGGTATCGGTCGCGATTTTGGACCAGTTCCCCGAGGCATCCACAACACAGTAAACCTTATACCCCTCCTGGACAGCGCTAACCGCAGGGAACGCCATGCAGACGCTGGTGAGCGTGCCGGCAATAATCAGGGTCTTTCTGCCCGTCTTTTCCACTTCCTTCACAAACGCCGGATTATCCCAGGTATTAATCTGCCCGGTGCGTGGAACATACACGGCATGGGGTGCATATTTGTGAATTTCCGGGATGAGCGGGCCATTGGGACCGTCAGGAACAGAGGCCGTGGTGATCACCGGGATATTTAAAAGCGTGGCAACTTTGGCTATCGCTGTCACATAATTACGAAGGTCTGGTACAGGCACATCACGTACCGTGTTAAATAAGCCACTCTGATGGTCGATGAGTAAAATTACAGCGTCATCAGTATCAATCATACCGTTTGTAGCAGCCATATTTCTTTCCTCATGATTTCTTTTACATTGCCGTCAACTCTCCCGGCTCCGCGATTTTACATGCACATGGTCAGGGTATAATGCATTGATAAATCATAATGAATAGTAGTCCGATCCGGTCTGAATACCGCATCATTTCAGGACAATTTCTGGCACGGTACGCTGAGCCATCGACGCTGACGGAAAGCCCTCGTGAGGAGAAGAAATCTTTACAATGCCGTTACGCGGCCATTCGTATTCGTTCGGCTGAAGGCAAGCGTTATTCATTACTGGGATCGCCCTTATCCTCCCGCATGGATTCGATAAACTCCCGTTGCTCCTCTGTGAGTTCAAGCTCATCCAGCAAGCGATCTAACTCTTCTTCAGGTGATTCCTTTTGGTTCTTTCTCTTCCCGGTAGCCATACTCACCCTTGAGTTATTAGGATTAATCTCAGGGTATCCAGGGTGCAGAAAATGTGCAACTTAGCGTGTTATGCCGTGGGTGATTCGTCGTTTAGCAGAGGAGGAGCGGACGCAGAACGGAAAAACACTTTGCACGTATCAACCTGTTCACCTGGGTAACCAGCGTTCAGCGTTATCCCTATGCGAAACATTCAATACAGAGGATTCATCGGAAAAACTAGTTGATTGAGGTATTCAACCGTAAAGAAGCCAGGCCCCACATTACCTGAAACCATAATTAATCAGCAGTATTGGCTTATTTATTTTGCACCAATTCACAACGATCCCATTGTTCAGTGCTTCTAGCGATGCGGTCACTAATTGCAAAGTTCTTCAGCGACGGATCATAAGCATAAACTTTGCTTTTATCATCTGCCATCATCAATATCCCCTTAGTTTTCAGCTTTGGCGTGAGCAGGTATGTACCGTCCAGACGGTTTGCTTTGAAGCTATCAACATACAACGTTACCTCAGCCTTACCCAGCACACGCAATGCGCCTATTCTCCCATTCTGTACCGCAGCAATAGCATACTGACAGAGATAAGTTTTCGCAGTTGACGCCGTGTTTTTTCCGCCACCCTTAGCTGATGGGGAATGTGAAGAAGATTTCGTGGTTGAACTATGAAAAGAAGATGACGGGTAAGAGTAGGAATAATTTTTATATGTAGATGCGGAGCTTGATCCAATCCGGCACGTTTTTCCAACCGCAATGCATGAATTACCGCATGGAATCCCTTTCTTACAGTTCTTTGCGTATGCAGAAGACGACAATCCAGCTAACAGAAATATGCCAATGGTTATCCTAACCAACGAAGACCAGCCCATAAACCACCCTTCTTTTAAGATTTTCCTCCCATGATACCATACTCAAATCAAGGCAATTAAGGCCAATAAGCCCGTTGGTGGTAAGACAACGTGCGGAGCCGTTAGGCGACTTCAGCAGGGGTTATGTCAGACAGTGAAGTTTATCAGGATGACCATGTATCCGAAGGAGCGAGGCCGAACCGCTGGCAGAGCCTGCATATCGTTTTTAGGTACGAACACCGCCATAAAACCTGTTTATTCCCTGCAATGTCATCTCGACGTGTGGCATGTGGGAGCATCGGCAAAAAATGCGCTTCACTGTAAGGTTATGAGAATCAATGCCCGGATCAGGCTTTGCGTTCACGTTGTGCTATCGTGGTGTTAGGTTGGAACTGCCGCCGTCGAATAGTTATACTCTTACTTCCATAGTAACTATCCGTGACAACTAACAGTGTACCTCTTGTTGGTACTTTGTCGTTCAATGATAGAACGATCGCGACAACTTATGTTATGTAACTTGTTGAATGAAAAGCGAGATTTATCGAAGTTTTGCCACAAGGGGAGAAGTCTGGAGCGGGCGAAGGGAATCGAACCCTCGTATAGAGCTTGGGAAGCTCTCGTTCTACCATTGAACTACGCCCGCTTTGAGGTGCGTAAGGCATTATAGACCTTACGCCTCTTCATACAAGCCTTTACCCCACTAAGTGGCGATTAAATAATCACTTAACACTTCGGCTTACTGCCCTGCGCCGGAAGATAACGCTGCGGATCGATGGCCGTGGCCTTATAGCGGATCTGGAAGTGCAGCTTAACCGTATCCGTCCCGGTACTGCCCATGGTCGCAATCTTCTGCCCCGCCTTCACGTTCTGCCCGTTATTGACCAACATCGTGTCGTTATGCGCATACGCCGTAATGTAGTCCTCACCATGCTTAATCATGATCAGGTTACCGTATCCACGAAGCTGGTTACCGACATAGACCACCTTCCCGGCCCCTGAAGCGTAAACCGGTGTGCCGCGTGCGGCAGCGATATCAATACCTTTATTGCCACCTTCCGAGAGCGAGTACGGCGCAACCACTTTTCCGCTTGCAGGCCAGATCCAGCAGCGCTGACCGACCGGCGGCCAGGATGATTTAGGCACCTGATAGGATGGCGTGACTTTGGCTGTTTTACGCGTTGAGGACTTTTTCCCTGAGGAGGAACCGCCGTTAACCTTGAGCTTCTGCCCTACCTCAATAGTATACGGTGGAGAGATATTATTCAGGCGCGCCAGCTCCTTCACGCTGGTTCCCGTGGCGCGTGAGATGCGGTAGAGCGTGTCCCCGCGCTTAACGGTATAGACTGCACCGGAATAACTGCCCATATCCGAAGATTTACTCCCCGAGCATCCTGCTACAAGTAGCGTCAGCGTCAGGCAGAAAACGGCAATGATCGGGTTTCTCGTCAGGCTTCCTGCAAACAAAACAGCTCCTCGGTCAGCGTGAATGGCGCACTATGATAGCAGCCCAAACTGATGCCGGTCATGCCCTTTTCCGCTCTGTGGGCCAAACCGTTCGCATAAGAATGCAGTATAATAATTCCGCTGATGGTGCTGAACCATTAAGCATTTTGGCACTGGAGCATCAATGAGTATTCAAGAACACGTTATTTTGGTAAATGACCAGGGAAAGGTGATTGGCACTCAGGAGAAGTACGCCGCGCACACGTCACACACCCCGCTACACCTGGCCTTCTCTTCATGGCTGTTTAACGCTAATGGAGAATGTCTGATCACCCGGCGCGCATTAAGTAAAAAAGCCTGGCCCGGCGTATGGACCAACTCCGTTTGCGGTCATCCACAGGCCGACGAAGCGACAGAGCAGGCGATTATCCGCCGCTGTCGCTTTGAAGTCGGCGCCGAAATCACAGACATCACCCCCATTGCCCCGGAGTTCCGCTACCGTGAAGCCGACCCGTCAGGGATCATTGAAAACGAAATCTGCCCGGTCTATGCCGCCCGCGTAACGAATACCCTCGCAATCAATGACGATGAAGTAATGGAGTATCAGTGGGTGGAGCTGGACGCGCTATTCCGCGCGCTGGACGCCACACCGTGGGCATTTAGCCCGTGGATGGTGCAGGAAGCGAACACCGCGCGTGAAAAACTCAGCGCCTTCGCGGCGCAATAAAAAAGCCCCGGCGATAAACGCACGGGGCTTTTTTTACGTCTTAAAGGCTTATTTCACCGGACGCATCGCCGGGAACAGGATCACGTCGCGGATGGTGTGGCTGTTGGTGAACAGCATCACCATACGGTCGATACCGATACCCAGGCCAGCCGTCGGCGGCAGGCCGTGCTCCAGCGCGGTCACGTAGTCTTCGTCGAAGAACATCGCTTCGTCGTCGCCTGCCGCTTTCGCGTTAACCTGATCCTGGAAGCGCTGCGCCTGATCTTCTGCATCGTTCAGCTCGCTAAAACCGTTACCGATTTCGCGGCCACCGATGAAGAATTCGAAGCGGTCAGTGATTTCCGGGTTCTCGTCATTACGACGCGCCAGGGGAGACACCTCCGCTGGGTATTCGGTGATGAAGGTCGGCTGAATCAGATGCGCTTCGGCCACTTCTTCGAAGATCTCGGTCACGATACGGCCCAGACCCCAGCTCTTCTCAACCTTAATACCGATGCTTTCAGCGATCGCTTTCGCAGAGTCGAAGTTATCCAGATCCGCCATGTTGGTTTCCGGACGGTATTTCTTGATCGCTTCGCGCATGGTCAGTTTTTCGAACGGCTTGCCGAAGTCGAACACCTCTTCACCGTAAGGCACCTGGGTGGTGCCCAGAATGTCCTGCGCCAGGGTGCGGAACAGGGATTCGGTCAGCTCGATCAGATCTTTGTAATCCGCATACGCCATATAGAGTTCCATCATGGTGAACTCTGGGTTATGACGTACGGAGATACCTTCGTTACGGAAGTTACGGTTGATCTCAAACACACGGTCGAAACCGCCGACCACCAGACGCTTCAGATACAGTTCCGGCGCGATACGCAGGTACATGTCCAGGTCCAGGGCGTTGTGATGGGTGATGAACGGACGGGCGGAGGCACCGCCTGGGATCACCTGCATCATCGGGGTTTCTACTTCCATAAAGTCGCGGTTAACCATGAACTGGCGAATACCGGCCATGATCTGGGAGCGAATTTTGAAGGTCTTACGGGATTCATCGTTAGAGATGAGATCCAGGTAACGCTGACGATAGCGCGCTTCCTGATCCTGCAAACCGTGGAACTTGTCCGGCAGCGGGCGCAGGGCTTTGGTCAGCAGACGCAGTTCGGTGCAGTGGATAGACAGTTCACCGGTCTTGGTTTTGAACAGTTTACCTTTAGCGCCCAGGATATCGCCGAGGTCCCACTTTTTGAACTGCTCGTTGTAGATGCCTTCCGGCAGGTCGTCACGAGAGACGTACAGCTGAATGCGGCCGCCAACGTCCTGTAAGGTCACGAAGGACGCTTTACCCATGATACGACGGGTCATCATGCGGCCCGCCACGGACACTTCAACGTTCAGCGCTTCCAGCTCTTCGTTCTCTTTACCGTCGAAGTCTGCGTGCAGTTGGTCTGAGGTGTGGTCACGACGAAAATCGTTCGGGAACGGCACGCCCTGCTCGCGCAGCGCTGCCAGCTTCTCGCGGCGGGTTTTCAGTTCGTTGTTAAGATCGACTACCGCGTCAGCGCCCTGTGCTTGTTGTTCAGACATGTTGGTTCCTCATAACCCTGCTTTCAAACTTGCTTCGATAAATTGGTCCAGGCTGCCGTCCAGCACCGCCTGCGTGTTGCGGGTTTCAACCCCGGTACGCAGGTCTTTGATGCGGGAGTCATCAAGGACGTAAGAACGGATCTGGCTGCCCCAGCCGATATCGGACTTGTTGTCTTCCATCGCCTGCTTCTCAGCATTTTTCTTCTGCATCTCCAGCTCATAAAGCTTCGCTTTCATCTGCTTCATGGCCTGGTCTTTGTTCTTATGCTGGGAACGGTCGTTCTGGCACTGTGTTACCAGCCCGGTTGGAATGTGGGTAATACGCACCGCAGATTCCGTACGGTTAACGTGCTGACCACCCGCGCCGGATGCGCGGTAAACGTCGATACGCAGGTCCGCCGGGTTGATGTCGATATCGATATCTTCATCCACTTCCGGGTAGACAAACGCGGAGCTGAAGGAGGTGTGACGACGGCCGCCGGAATCGAACGGGCTCTTACGCACCAGGCGGTGAACGCCGGTTTCAGTACGCAGCCAGCCGTAGGCGTAATCGCCAATAATCTTGATGGTGACGGATTTGATACCCGCCACTTCACCTTCGGACTCTTCGATAATCTCGGTTTTGAAACCGCGCGCTTCCGCCCAGCGCAGGTACATGCGCATCAGCATGCTCGCCCAGTCCTGCGCTTCGGTACCGCCAGAACCTGCCTGAATATCGAGATAGCAGTCAGCGCTATCGTATTCGCCGGAGAACATGCGACGGAATTCCAGCTGCGCCAGCTTCTCTTCCAGCACGTCGAGCTCTGCCACGGCTTCGTTAAAGGTTTCTTCGTCGTCGGCTTCGACAGCCAGCTCCAGCAGCCCAGAAACATCTTCCAGACCCTGCGCCATTTGATCCAGCGTATCTACGATGGCTTCGAGGGAGGAACGCTCTTTACCCAGCGCCTGAGCGCGCTCAGGTTCGTTCCAGACATCCGGCTGTTCCAGCTCGGCGTTTACTTCTTCGAGACGCTCTTTCTTGGCATCGTAGTCAAAGATACCCCCTAAGAACGTCAGAGCGCTCCGTGAGGTCCTGAATGCGGTTTTTTACCGGATTAATTTCAAACATGGTCTGTTTTCTTTTATGAGCTTGTCAAAATGCGGTGATAAGAGCGGGATTGTACCGAATCCACGCCCTTTTTTATAGAGATTACTGACGCTAAATTGGCCAGATATTGTCGATGATGATCTGAAGGGAGCGGTTACCGCGGAACTCGTTAATATCCAGCTTATAGGCCAGCTCAACCTCGCGCACGCCGTTGTCCGGCCAAATGGAGGTATCAACGTTAAAGGCGATGCCGTCGAGCAGCGGTCCGCCGCCGACCGGTTCCACCATCACTTTGAGATGGCGTTCGCCCACGATGCGCTGTTGCAGCAAACGAAAACGTCCGTCGAAAAGCGGCTCCGGGAACATCTGCCCCCACGGGCCGGCATCGCGCAGCATCTGCGCCACCTCCATGGTCATTTCAGCCGGTGAAAGCTCACCGTCAGAAACCACTTCACCCTGCAACAGAGCCGGATCGATCCACTCGGTGACCAGTTCGCCAAACAGACGCTGGAATTCGTCGAACTTCGCCTCTTCCAGCGACAGGCCTGCCGCCATCGCGTGACCGCCGAACTTAATCATCAGGTTCGGATGCAGCGTATCCAGACGCTCCAGCGCATCGCGCATATGCAGACCCTGAATGGAACGACCGGAGCCTTTCAGCGTGCCGTCCCCGGCGGGGGCGAACGCGATCACCGGGCGGTGGAAACGCTCTTTAATGCGCGACGCCAGAATGCCCACCACGCCCTGGTGCCATTCGGGGTGATACATCGCCAGCCCGCCCGGCAGGGTATCGCCGCTGCGCTCCAGCTTTTCGCACAGGGTCAGCGCTTCGGCCTGCATGCCCTGCTCAATCTCTTTACGGGTCTGGTTGAGTGCGTCCAGCTCACTGGCCAGCACGCGCGCTTCGCCGATGTTGTCGCACAGCAGCAGCGCAACGCCAACCGACATATCATCCAGCCGCCCCGCCGCGTTCAGGCGCGGGCCGAGGGCAAAGCCTAAATCGCTTGCCGCAAGCTTCAGCGGATCGCGGTTGGCAATTTCCAGCAGCGCCTTAATCCCCGGACGGCATTTACCTGCCCGAATGCGGCTTAAGCCCTGCCAGGTGAGAATACGGTTATTGGTATCGAGCGGCACCACGTCCGCCACGGTTCCCAGCGCCACCAGATCGAGATACTCCGCGAGGTTCGGCACGGCAATCCCGCGCGATTCGAACCAGCCCTTATCTCGCAGCAGCGTGCGTAACGCCAGCATCAGATAAAACGCCACCCCTACTCCGGCCAGCGATTTCGACGGGAAATCGCAGTCGCGCAGGTTCGGGTTAATGATGGCTTCGGCGGCAGGCAGAGTTTCGCCTGGCAGGTGGTGATCGGTGACCAGTACCGGGATCCCCAGCGCATGGGCATGATCGACCCCCGCATGAGAAGAGATCCCGTTATCCACGGTCATGATCATCTGTGCGCCACGGGCGTGGGCCTGATCGACCACTTCCGGGCTGAGGCCGTAGCCGTCTTCAAACCGGTTCGGCACCAGGTAAGTCACATTATCGCAGCCCAGCGCACGCAGGCTGAGCACGCTCAGCGCGGTACTGGTTGCGCCGTCGGCATCGAAATCGCCCACCACGACAATCCGCGTGCCTTCCCGGAACGCGTCGTAGAGCATTTCAGTCGCTTTTTCGATGCCACTCAGCGCTTGCCAGGGCAGCATGCCTTTGACGCTGCGCTCAAGATCGCTTGCCGTACGCACGCCACGGCTGGCGTACAGCCGCTTTAACAGCAGCGGAAGCGTGTCTGGTAAATCCGCGGTTTCACCCGCATCGCGGCGGCGCAGTTTTATCGGGGCTTTCACGCGAATTATTTACCACCCATCTGTTTCTGGTGCTCGTCGAGGAACGCTTTCATCTCTTTTGGCCCCTGGTAGCCCGGCACCACGTAGCCGTTACTCAGCACAATGGCTGGCGTACCGCTCACGCCAAACTGTACGCCCAGCGCGTAGTGGTTAGCGATGTCGATATCGCAGGACGCGGGCTTCACGCCTTTGCCGTTCATCGCGTCATCAAAGGCCTTGTTGCGGTCTTTCGCACACCAGATCGCTTTCATATCCTGCTCAGGCTGGCTCTGCACGCCGGCGCGTGGGAAAGCCAGATAACGCACGGTAATGCCCAGCGCGTTGTAGTCTTTCATCTCTTCATGCAGCTTGTGGCAGTAGCCGCAGGTGATGTCGGTGAAGACAGTAATAACGTGCTTTTCCTGCGCCGCTTTGTAGACAATCATCTCTTTTTCGAGCGCGTTCAGGTTTTTCATCAGCAGCTGGTTGGTGACGTTCACCGGCTGCGCGCCGCTCACGTCGTACATAGGCCCCTGAATGATGTGCTTGCCGTCTTCGGTCACGTACAGCACGCCGCTGTTGGTCAGCACCGTTTTCATGCCAGCCACTGGCGCTGGCTGGATCTCGCTGCTGGCGACGCCGAGTTTCGTCAGAGACTGTTTAATGGCGGCATCGTCCGCATGGGCAAAACCGGAAACCGAAGCTGCCAGCAGGGTGAACAGCGCTAAAGACTTTTTCATATTTGTTCCTGTAACAATTCGTCGGCACTCACGCGCGAGGGTGGTGCTGTTGGTGTAGCTGCCGCAGGCGTTCCGTCGCGACATGGGTGTATATTTGCGTCGTTGAAAGATCGCTGTGTCCAAGCAACATCTGCACCACGCGTAAATCAGCGCCGTGGTTTAACAGATGCGTCGCGAAGGCGTGACGCAAAACGTGCGGCGACAGCTTCTCACTGTCAATACCCGCCAGTGTGGCGTAATGTTTAATGCGATGCCAGAACGTTTGTCGCGTCATCTGCTGCGCGCGCTGGCTCGGGAACAATACATCTATGGAGACGCCGTTCAGCAGCCATGGACGCCCGTGTTCCAGATACGTCTCCAGCCAGTAGACCGCCTCTTCACCCAGCGGCACCAGCCGTTCTTTGTTCCCTTTACCGATAACGCGCACCACGCCCTGACGCAGGCTGATATCGCTCATCGTCAGGCCCACCAGCTCGGAAACGCGCAAGCCCGTGGCATACAATAGTTCAAGCATGGCTTTATCGCGTAACTCCAGCGGAAGGTCAACTGCGGGCGACTGTAATAATCTCTCAACTTGTGCTTCGCTGAGATCTTTTGGCAGCCGCTGAGGCAGTTTAGGCGATGCCAGCAGTGCGCTGGGGTCATCCGCGCGGATCTTCTCGCGGTACAGGTGCTGGAACAGGCGGCGCATGGCGCTCAGCAGACGTGCGGAGCTGGTGGCTTTGTACCCCCCTTCCATCCGCTCAGCCAGTAACCCTTGCAGGTCATCGCTTTGCGCGCTTTCAAGCGTCAGCCCCCGATGCGCCAGCCACTCGACCAGCAGCGTGAGATCCCGACGATAGGCGCTGAGCGTATTTTCAGCGAGGTTTTTCTCCAGCCACAGCGCGTCGAGAAACTGTTCGATGAGTGCGAGATCCTTTTCCACATCAGCCCCTTTGGTTCTGCAATCTGGCCATTATGCCTGATTGCCATCGGTTTCTGGTACACTACGCGCAAGTCATAGCAAGAATTGAGATAGTTACGCGATGAATATTGGTCTGTTCTATGGTTCCAGCACCTGCTACACCGAAATGGCGGCGGAGAAAATTCGTGACATCATTGGCCCGGAACTGGTGACGTTGCATAACCTGAAAGATGACGCGGTTGCCTTGATGGAGCAGTACGATGTGCTGATTCTGGGTATCCCTACCTGGGACTTTGGTGAGATTCAGGAAGACTGGGAAGCCATCTGGGATCAGCTCGATTCAGTTAATTTTGAAGGCAAAATCATTGCGATGTACGGCATGGGCGACCAGCTGGGCTACGGGGAGTGGTTCCTTGATGCACTCGGCATGCTGCACGACAAACTGGCGCCAAAGGGCGCGACCTTTATCGGCTACTGGCCTACGGAAGGCTATGAGTTCACCAGTCAAAAACCGATTATTGCCGACGGTCAGCTGTTTGTCGGGCTCGCGCTGGATGAAACCAACCAGTACGATCTTAGCGACGAGCGCCTCCAGAGCTGGTGCGAGCAGATTCTGGGTGAGATGGCCGAGCAATTCAGCTGATTTACTCCTGCGTCGGCTGTTGCACGATCAACCGGCGCAGATCTCGCCACTCCGCGGGATCCATACTGTCTGCGGCCAGCCACAGGTGCTGGCGACGGTTATCCTCGACCCGACGCAGCCGTAGCATCATCCCGGTGTTAAGCATCCACGGCGCGCCCATCATCTCCCACTCTTTTCCCTGCCAGCGCAGGCGAGAATCCATCAGCAGCTTAATTTCACCCTGACGGGCGTTGATTCGACGCTGGCTGCGCACGCTGTCAAACACCACAAACGACAGCAATAGCAACCACAGAGGGGTATAGCTAAGCGGCCACGGCACCAATAACACCAGTGCTGCCACCAGACCGTGGAGCAGTAAGGACATCCACTGTGAGCGCCATGAGACGCGAAGATCAGATTGCCACAGGACCACGTTCCTGATTCCGTGTTTGAATTAATTGCACCATCCGTTGCAACTCGGTGTCGGCGGGCTTGCCGTGATTCATCAGCCAGTTGAATAAATCCGGATCGTCAGACTCAAGCAGACGGACAAACAGGCGCTTATCGTCATCGCTTAAGCTGTCGTACTCATACTCGAAGAAAGGCATGATGGAGATATCAAGTTCACGCATGCCGCGACGGCACGCCCAGTGAATACGGGCCTTGTTGTTAATATCCATGTTCTGTTTCCTGCATTACGTTTGGCACAGTCGGTATCCCGTTTGGTATTCATTATTGCTCTCCGGGAACACCTGCTAGTGTAACGTGTTTTTGACCGTTTCTTTACTGGAATATTGCGAACCTCGAGCAGGCTCCCTGAATAATCCTTATAAAGACAGCGGATTACACTATTTTGCGTAGCGCCACGCATAACCGCGTAATGGCACGAATGGCCTGCTGAAAGCGCTTGCATTGAATACAGTCTCTTTTACCATTAGGTATTATCAAAGCGTTAAGCAATTCAGGACATCACTATGGCATTTACACCATTTTCTCCTCGCCAGCCCGCCGCCTCTGCGCGTCTGCCGCTGACGCTGATTACTCTTGATGACTGGGCACTGGCGACACTGACTGGTGCGGACAGTGAAAAATACCTGCAAGGCCAGGTCACGGCGGACGTGGCGCAGTTGACTGAGCACCAGCATCTGCTGGCCGCGCATTGCGATCCAAAAGGCAAAATGTGGAGCAACCTGCGTCTGTTCCGCCGTCAGGACGGATTCGCCTTTATTGAGCGCCGCAGCCTGCGTGACGCCCAGCTTAAAGAGCTGAAAAAATACGCGGTCTTTTCTAAAGTCACCATCGCCCCGGACGATGAACACGTTCTGCTGGGGGTCGCGGGTTTCCAGGCGCGTGCAGCGCTGAAAAACCTGTTTGCCGAGCTGCCGGATGCTGAAAAACAGCTGGTCAGCGAGGGAGCGACCTCCATTCTGTGGTTCGAACACCCGGCGGAGCGCTTCCTGCTGGTAACCGACGAAGCAACGGCGGAACGCGTCACTGACGCCCTGCGCGGTGAAGCACAGCTCAACAACAGCCAGCAGTGGCTGGCGCTGAACATCGAAGCGGGCCTGCCGGTGATTGACGCGGCAAACAGCGCGCAGTTTATCCCGCAGGCGACAAACATCCAGGCGCTGGGTGGTATCAGCTTTAAGAAGGGCTGCTACACCGGTCAGGAAATGGTGGCGCGTGCGAAATTCCGCGGCGCGAACAAACGCGCCCTGTGGACGCTGGCTGGTCACGCCAGCCGTGTGCCGGAAGCGGGTGAAGATCTTGAGATGAAGATGGGCGAAAACTGGCGCCGTACCGGCACCGTGTTAGCCGCCGTCCAGCTCGATGATGGCCGCCTGCTGGTGCAGGTTGTCATGAATAATGATATGGAGCCCGACAGCGTGTTCCGCGTGCGGGATGATGCAAACACGCTCAGCATTGAGCCGCTACCGTATTCTCTGGAAGATTGATGCTGTATCGCCCGGTGGCGCTGCGCTTACCGGGCCTACGGTGTTGATATTCTCCCTCTCCCTGTGGGAGAGGGTCGGGGTGAGGGCATCAGACCGCACCTTACAAAAAAACTACACCTGCCCAACATACAGATAAATTGCCAGGAAGTGGCACACGCTGCCGCCCAGCACAAAGCCGTGCCAGATGGCATGGTTGTACGGAATACGCTTGCAGACGTAGAAAATAACGCCCAGCGAGTAGACCACCCCGCCCACCGCCAGAAGCGTCACGCCCCCCACCGCCAGCTTAATGGCTAACTGATACACCACAATCAGCGACAGCCAGCCCATTGTCAGATAGGTAACCAGCGACAACACTTTAAACCGGTGCGCAATAGTCAGCTTAAACAGGATCCCCAGCAGCGCCAGGCTCCAGATCACAATCATCAGGCCACGCGACAGCGGTGAGTTGAGCCCCACCAGCAAAAACGGCGTATAGGTACCCGCAATAAGAAGATAGATAGCGCAGTGGTCAAATTTCTTGAGCCATATCTTCGCCCGTTGATGCGGAATAGCGTGATACAGCGTTGAGGCCAGGAAAAGCAGGATCATACTCCCGCCATACAGACTGTAGCTGGTAATGGCCATCGCGCTGGCGTTGGTATCCACTGCCTGTACCAGCAATAACACTAAGCCGACAATCCCAAAAACCAGGCCAATGCCGTGGCTTATACTGTTGGCTACTTCCTCAGCCAGCGAATATCCCTGTGCGATTAATGGTCTGCTCACCATACTTAACTCCGGGAAAACAAAAGATGATTATTCATCGCCAGTCTATGCTAACTGAGAATGATTCCAGTGAACACCTGTTAGCTAAAATAAATCCACATTCAAGATTTATCCTTATAAATCAGCATAATGTAAAAACAATCCACCGCACAGGTGTAAATGATTTCATTAACATCTAAGTAATCAAGGAGATAAATCCGTCTCCCGCCCTTCGTCATCATGGTATGCTTCAGGAATAGTGTCCGACAGCGAGTTTAGCCATTGTGAGTATGTTCAGCCATTCCGCCATTGCCAGCCTCAACAATCTGGAAATGATGGTCTACAACTATGTCATTAAGAACCGCGATAAAGTGATGTACATGACCATCCGCGAGCTGGCGGATGCGGCGGGCGTTTCCACTACCACTATCCTGCGCTTCTGCCGCAAGCTCAACTGCGATGGTTACTCGGAATTTCGGGTGCGCTTTAAACTCTATCTGGAGCAGAACGAGCCGCAGCAGGCGAATTTTGGTGCCAGTGAAATCATCAGCTTCTTTAAAAGCGTAAATAACGAAGAGTTTGATGCGCTATTAGATAACGCGGTCGATATTATTTTATCATCTGAACGAATTATTTTTGTCGGTGCGGGCACCTCCGGATCGCTGGCAAAATATGGCGCACGTTTCTTTTCAAATATCGGGAAATTCAGTAACCATATCGACGATCCTTATTTCCCGGTCACTAACGACATGGCTAAAAATGCGCTGGCCATTGTACTCTCCGTCTCCGGCGAGACCGAGGAGATCCTGCGCTTCGCCAGCCAGTTCAGCCTGCACCACTGCAAGGTGCTCTCAGTCACCAGCCACGAACATTCACGTCTCGCAAAGCTGGCGGACTTTAACCTCTCCTGGCACGTACCGCAAACGCGCATTGGCGGCGTTTACGATATCACCACGCAAATTCCCGTCATCTATATTCTGGAATCATTAGGCCGGAAACTGGCGAAGAAATTAACAGAATAAAACATCCTGTTTTTTTGATGTGACAAATTACAATTTCCGCAAAATGTTATATCGTGACATTTAATTCCGCTTTGCTAGACTCGAAATCAATAAGTCCTGAATTGAGAATAGCAAAGATGAAAAAACTCACCTTACCGAAAGATTTTTTATGGGGCGGCGCGGTAGCGGCGCACCAGGTTGAAGGCGGCTGGAACAAAGGCGGCAAAGGGCCAAGCATCTGCGACGTGCTCACCGGCGGCGCACACGGCGTTCCGCGAGAAATCACGCAGGAAGTGATTGAAGGCAAATATTACCCCAACCACGAAGCCGTCGACTTCTACGGCCATTACAAAGAAGACATCAGGCTGTTTGCCGAGATGGGCTTCAAATGTTTCCGTACCTCCATCGCCTGGACGCGCATCTTCCCGAAAGGCGACGAAACTCAGCCAAACGAAGAGGGGCTGAAGTTTTACGACGACATGTTCGATGAACTGCTGAAGTACAACATCGAGCCGGTGATCACCCTTTCCCACTTTGAAATGCCGCTGCACCTCGTTCAGGAATATGGCGGATGGACCAACCGTAAAGTGGTCGATTTCTTTGTGCGCTTCTCGGAAGTGGTATTTGAGCGCTACAAAAATAAGGTCAAATACTGGATGACCTTCAACGAAATCAACAACCAGCGCAACTGGCGTGCGCCGCTGTTCGGCTACTGCTGCTCTGGCGTGGTCTATACCGAGCACGACAACCCGGAAGAGACCATGTACCAGGTGCTGCACCACCAGTTCGTGGCCAGCGCGCTGGCGGTGAAAGCCGCACGCCGCATTAACCCGGAAATGAAAGTCGGCTGCATGCTGGCGATGGTGGCGCTCTATCCATACTCCTGCAAGCCAGAAGATGTCATGTTCGCTCAGGAATCCATGCGCGAGCGCTACGTCTTCACCGACGTGCAGCTGCGCGGCTACTACCCGTCTTACGTGCTGAACGAGTGGGAGCGCCGTGGCTTCTCCATCAAAATGGAAGCGGGCGACGAGCAGATCCTGCGTGAAGGCACCTGCGATTACTTAGGTTTCAGCTACTACATGACCAACGCGGTCAAAGCGGAAGGCGGTACCGGTGACGCCATTTCCGGCTTCGAGGGCAGCGTGCCGAACCCACACGTCAAGGCGTCCGACTGGGGCTGGCAGATTGATCCGGTAGGCCTGCGCTATTCGCTGTGTGAACTGTACGAACGTTATCAGAAGCCGCTGTTTATCGTGGAAAATGGTTTCGGCGCCTACGACACCGTGGAAGAGGACGGCAGCATCAACGATGACTATCGCACCGACTACCTGCGCGCCCACGTGGAAGAGATGATGAAGGCGGTGACCTGGGATGGCGTGGATCTGATGGGCTACACGCCGTGGGGCTGCATCGACTGCGTCTCCTTCACCACCGGCCAGTACAGTAAGCGCTACGGCTTTATCTACGTCAACAAGCACGATGACGGTACCGGTGACATGTCCCGCTCCCGTAAGAAGAGCTTCGAGTGGTATAAAACCGTCATTGCCAGCAACGGCGAAACGCTGTAATGGCTCGCCCTCTCTGCAAGCGGAGAGGGCAAACCGCTTATCTTCCAGACACTTCTTTACAGCTTTTGCGTTGCCAAAATATGTTCGCCCGATAATATAGGCGTCCTGAATATTTGAGGCGAACATGATCAAGCGACAACGCAACGCTATCCTGCTTGTAGCCCTGGCCTGCCTGGTGGTGCTGATATGCACCGCCCAGCGGATGGCCGGGATGCACGCGCTTGTCATGAACGTCACCGCCACGAGCCAGTCTGTCCAGCAGGGGCAGGAGAGTACCGACGCACCGGTAACCCCGTGTGAGCTTAGCGCCAAGTCGCTGATGTCGGTCCCGCCTGTTTTATTTGAAGGCGCCCTGATTGCCGTCACCCTGCTGCTGGCGTTGCTGGCAGCCAGTCCACCGCGCCGCGAACGGCAGTGGCCTCCCCGCGTTATCTCCCCGCCCCGGTTAAGGGTGCATCTGCGATTATGCGTTTTCCGTGAATGAGTCTTCGCCTGTTACTTCAGGTTAATTCATCATTTACGGAGAAAATTTATGTTTACTGTATTCAGGCGACTGCTGGTCTGCCTGCTTTGGCTATGGCTGCCCCTCAGCCAGGCTGCCGACAGCGGCTGGCTGCGCGCCGCCGATAATCAGCACGCCAGCGTCAGGCTGCGTGCGCAACCCGAAAGCACTGGCGAAACCCGCCTGCTGCTGGACGTCGCCCTGCAAAAAGGCTGGAAAACCTACTGGCGCTCGCCGGGTGAAGGCGGCGTCGCACCCGCGATTAAATGGCATCAGCCCGTCGAGGCGATCTGGCGCTGGCCTGTGCCGCAGCGTTTCGACGTCGCGGGCATCACCACGCAGGGCTACCACGGCGATGTCAGCTTTCCCATCACTCTGCGGGGCGACGTCCCGAAGATCCTGAGCGGCGTACTGACGCTCTCCACCTGTAGCAACGTCTGTATTCTTACCGACTACCCGTTTTCGCTGAACATGACCGCATCCGCAGGCGCCGGTTTTGATTACGATTTCAGTCGGGCCATGGGCACCCTTCCGCTCAGCGGCGGGTTGACCTCAACGCTTAACGCCACCTATGCCCCCGGCAAGCTGACCGTAACGGCGCAGCGTGACGCAGGCTGGCAGGCACCGTCCCTGTTTATCGACGGTATGGATGATGTTGATTTCGGCAAACCGGCCCTCACCGTTCGCGGTGACTCGCTGGTCGCCACCGTGCCCGTGACGGACAACTGGGGCGAGGCCGCGCCCAACCTCAGCGGCAAAACCCTGTCGCTGGTTCTGGCCGATAGCGGGCAGGCGCAGGAGTTCAGCCTGAGCATTCAGCCGGGGAACGCCGCGCCGACGCTCTCGTTAGGCTGGGTGCTGCTGATGGCGCTGGCGGGCGGTCTGATCCTTAACGTCATGCCCTGCGTACTGCCCGTGCTGGCCATGAAGCTAGGCACGCTGATGCAAACCGAACGGCAGGCGCGGGGTCAGGTACGCCGACAGTTTCTTGCGTCGGTAGCCGGGATCGTGATCTCGTTCCTCGCGCTGGCGCTGATGATGACGGTTTTACGCTTAGGCAATCAGGCGCTCGGCTGGGGGATCCAGTTCCAGAATCCGTGGTTTATTGGCGCGATGGCGCTGGTGATGGTGCTTTTCAGCGCCAGCCTGCTGGGGTTGTTTGAAATCCGTCTCCCTTCCGGCGCCAGCACCTTCATCGCCACGCGCGGCGGCAACGGGCTTGCGGGTCATTTCTGGCAAGGCGCGTTTGCCACGCTGCTGGCGACACCCTGCACCGCGCCGTTCCTGGGTACGGCGGTCTCGGTCGCGCTGGCGGCGCCGCTTCCCCTGCTGTGGGGGATCTTCCTGGCGATGGGTATCGGCATGAGCCTGCCGTGGCTGCTGGTGGCGGCCTGGCCGGGGCTGGCCCAGCGGTTGCCGCGTCCGGGACGCTGGATGAACGTCGTACGCGTAGTGCTGGGGATGATGATGCTCGGCTCATCGCTGTGGCTGCTGAGCCTGCTGACGGTGCACATTGGCAGCCTGCCCGTCATCACGCTGGGCGTGTTCCTGATCCTTACGCTGCTGCTGGTCACCGCCTGGCGCTACCGCTGGCAAACGGCACTGCGCGCCGGGGTATTAGCTGTAGTGGTGGCCGGGGCGGTCGCGTTTGTATCCGGTTCCGGCGGCGAGGGTTCCCGCCGCGATCGTATTCACTGGCAGCCGCTCAGCGAGCAGGCCATTGCCCGCGCGCTGGCGGAGAACAAACGGGTGTTCGTCGACGTGACCGCCGACTGGTGCGTGACCTGTAAAGCCAATAAATACAACGTGCTGCTGCGCGACGACGTGCAGGATGCGCTCTCCGCCCCGGACGTTGTCGCCCTGCGCGGCGACTGGAGCCGCCCCTCAGATACCATCAGCCAGTTCTTAACCACGCGCGGCAGCGCCGCCGTACCGTTTAACCAGATCTACGGACCGGGATTACCGCAGGGCCACGTGCTGCCTGCGTTGTTAAGCCGCGAAGCGGTGCTGAGCACCCTGTCCGATGCAAAAGGAAAATAGCATGAGAGCCTTCGTTGCCTTACTTCTGCTGTCGTTATCAACATTCGGTTTCGCCGCACCTTCTGATGACGCTTCCAGCGACCAGCTGGCAAAACTGCTGTTTAACGACCCCAACAGCCCGCGAACCGGCGCGACATCGCCGAAGCTGACCATCGTCTCCTTCACGGACTACAACTGCCCGTATTGCAAGCAGTTCGACCCAATGCTTGAGAAAATCGTGCAGGAAAATCCCGACGTGCAGCTCATCGTCAAACTGCTGCCGTTCAAGGGACAAAGCTCGGTAAATGCCGCGAAAGCGGCTCTCTCAACGTGGCAGCAGGCGCCGGATAAATTCTGGGCGCTGCACCAGCGGCTGATGATGAAAAAGGGCTATCACGATGACGCCAGCATCGCCGCCGCGCAGGTCAAGACCGGAACGGACAGCATTAAAACGGATGATAAAACCATGGACAGCCTAAAGATGAACCTCATCCTGGCGCAGGTGCTGAATATTCAGGGTACCCCGGCGACCATTATCGGCGACCAGATGGTGGCGGGCGCAATCCCGTATGACGACCTGGAGGGGCTGGTCAAAGAACAGCTGGCAAACGCCCGTGGCAAGTAAGCTTCCGCGCCTGCTGCGCGAGCTGGGCGTGTGGCTGCTGATTGGCGTAGCCGTGAGCCTGGCGGTGGACTATTTCCGCCAGCCCGCGCTGCCGCAGAATTTCTCCGCGACGGCACTGCACACCCTCGACGGTCAGCCCGTCGATCTTATCGCCATGAGTAAGGAGCGACCGCTGCTGGTCTACGTCTGGGCGACATGGTGCGGCGTCTGCCGCTACACCACGCCGTCGGTGGCGGCGCTTTCCGCGGACGGGGGTAACGTGATGTCGGTTGCGCTGCGCTCGGGCGATAACGCGACGCTCGAAACCTGGATGAGGAAGAAGAAGGCGATGATGCCCACGGTCAACGACGCCAGCGGAGAACTGGCGCGTAAGTGGGATGTTAAGGTGACGCCAACGCTGGTGGTGATCTCTCACGGTGAAGTGAAGTCGATCACCACCGGCTGGACCAGCGGCTGGGGAATGCGCCTGCGGCTGTGGCTGGCGTCGTAGCGTTACTTCCCGCCAGCCAGCTCCAGGAAGCTACCGGTGACATAGGAGGCTTTGTCGCTCAGCAGCCAGACAATGGCCTGGGCGACCTCCACCGGCTGACCGCCACGCTGCATCGGTAACATCGACTTCACCCGATCCACACGCCCCGGCTCGCCGCCGGAGGCGTGAATATCGGTATAAATCAGGCCTGGCCGCACGCCGTTAACGCGAATGCCCTGCGCCGCCACCTCCAGCGCGAGGCCGGTGGTCAGGGAATCCACCGCCCCTTTTGAGGCGGCATAATCCACATATTCCCCCGGCGCGCCCAGCCGTGATGCCGCCGAGGAGACATTCACAATCGCGCCGCCCTTGCCGCCGTGTTTATGCGACATGCGTTTCACCGCTTCACGGCAACAGAGAAAATAGCCGGTGACGTTGGTAGCCAGCACGCGGTTAATACGTTCAGCGGAGAGGTTTTCGATCGTGGATTGTTCAAACAAAATCCCGGCGTTGTTCACCAGCGCGGCGAGCGGCTCACCTTCGCGATCGATGCTGTCGAACATCGCCATCACCTGCGCTTCATCGCTGATGTCCGCGGGCACGGCAAAGGCTTTACCACCCGCGTCCACGATCTGATTAATGACGTCCGTCGCGGCTTTGATGTTGTGATGAAAATTCACCGCAACGGTGTAGCCTTCGCTTGCCAGCTGTAGCGCGGTGGCTTTACCAATACCCCGGCTGGCGCCGGTGACCAGTGCAATTGCCATTCTTTTCTCCCAATAAAAAAGCCGGGTGGCGGCTTCGCCTTACCCGGCCTACGTTACTACAGGAACAACGTTACTGGTATTCGCTCATCGGTACGCAGGAGCAGAACAGGTTACGGTCGCCGTAAACATCATCAAGACGTTTCACGGTTGGCCAGTATTTGTTTGCCACACCTGCCGGGAAGACAGCCAGCTCGCGGGTATAACCGTGGTTCCACTCTGCCACCAGTTCGTTCTGTGTATGCGGCGCGTTCACCAGCGGGTTATCTTCCAGCGTCCACTCCCCGCCTTTCACGCGGTCGATTTCGCTGCGGATAGCCAGCATGGCGTCGATAAAGCGATCCAGCTCCACCTTGCTTTCAGATTCGGTCGGCTCAACCATCAGCGTTCCCGCAACCGGGAAGGACATGGTTGGCGCGTGGAAGCCGTAGTCGATCAGGCGCTTGGCAATATCCAGCTCGCTGATGCCCGTCTCTTCTTTCAGAGGACGAATATCGAGGATGCATTCGTGCGCCACGCGACCGTCGCGGCCGGTATAGAGCACCGGATAGGCGTCCTTCAGACGCGTTGCGATGTAGTTGGCGTTGAGGATCGCCACCTGGCTGGCCTGCTTCAGCCCTTCCGCGCCCATCATGCGGATGTACATCCAGCTGATTGGCAGGATAGAGGCGCTGCCGAACGGTGCCGCGGAGACCGCGCCCTGACGGGTCAGCATGCCTTCAATCTGCACCACGCTGTGGCCCGGCACAAACGGTGCCAGGTGCGCTTTCACGCCGATAGGACCCATCCCCGGGCCGCCACCGCCGTGCGGAATGCAGAACGTTTTATGCAGGTTCAGGTGCGACACATCCGCGCCAATAAAGCCCGGAGAGGTGATGCCCACCTGGGCGTTCATGTTTGCGCCGTCGAGGTAAACCTGGCCACCGAACTGATGCACCACATCACACACTTCACGGATAGTTTCTTCGTACACGCCGTGGGTGGACGGGTAGGTCACCATGATGCAGGAGAGTTTGTCGCCCGCCTGCTCGGCTTTGGCGCGCAGGTCGGCCAGATCGATGTTGCCGTTTTTGTCGCACGCCACAACCACCACTTCCATTCCTGCCATCTGGGCAGAAGCCGGGTTGGTACCGTGGGCAGAGCTTGGGATCAGGCAGATATCACGGTGGCCTTCATTGCGGCTTTCGTGATAGTGACGGATCGCCAGCAGACCAGCGTATTCACCCTGCGCACCGGAGTTCGGCTGCATGCAGAGCGCGTCGTACCCGGTCAGCTTCACCAGCCAGTCGGAGAGCTGGTTGATCATCATGTGATAACCTTCCGCCTGCTCAGCCGGGCAGAACGGGTGTAGCTCAGAGAATTCAGGCCAGGTAATTGGGATCATCTCAGCCGCGGCGTTCAGCTTCATGGTGCAGGAGCCCAGCGGGATCATCGCCTGGTTCAGCGCCAGATCTTTACGTTCCAGAGAGTGCATGTAACGCATCATCTCGGTTTCGCTGTGATAGCGGTTGAACACCGGGTGAGTCAGGATCGCGTCGTCGCGCAGCATGCTTTCCTGAATGGAGCGGCTGTCGAGCGCAACCTCTTTGTCGAGCGTATCAACGTCCAGACCGTGTGCGTCACCCAGCAATACGTTGAACAGGGTCAGGATATCGTCACGGGTGGTGCTTTCGTCCAGCGTAATGCCGACCGCATTGTGAATGTCGCTGCGCAGGTTGATTTGCGCTGCCTCGGCGCGCGCCAGCACGGCCGCTTTGTCTGCCACCTCGACGCACAGGGTATCGAAATAGTGTTCATGACGCAGTCTGAGACCTTTCTGTTGCAGACCGCAGGCCAGGATATCGGCCAGACGGTGGATGCGGCTGGCAATGCGCTTCAGGCCTGCCGGACCGTGGAACACCGCGTACAGGCTGGCAATGTTAGCCAGCAGTACCTGCGAGGTACAGATATTGGAGTTCGCTTTCTCGCGGCGGATATGCTGCTCGCGGGTCTGCATCGCCATGCGCAGCGCGGTGTTACCGGCGGCATCTTTCGATACGCCGATAATACGGCCTGGCATGGAACGTTTAAATTCATCTTTCGCGCCAAAGAACGCCGCGTGCGGGCCGCCGTAGCCCATCGGCACGCCGAAACGCTGGGCTGAGCCGAAGACAATATCCGCGCCCTGTTTACCTGGCGCCGTCAGCAGCACCAGTGCCATAAAATCAGCGGCGACGCTAATAATAACCTTACGGGATTTTAGCTCGGCGATCAGTGCGCCGTAGTCGTGTACTTCGCCGGTGGTGCCCACCTGCTGCAACAGCACGCCGAAGACGTCCTGGTGATCCAGCACTTTTTCAGCGTCGTCGACAATCACCTCAAAGCCGAAGGTTTCCGCACGGGTGCGCACCACGTCCAGCGTCTGGGGATGCACGTCCGCCGCGACGAAGAAGCGGTTGGCGTTTTTCAGCTTGCTCACGCGCTTCGCCATCGCCATCGCTTCGGCGGCGGCGGTGGCTTCGTCCAGCAGCGAGGCAGAGGCGATATCCATACCGGTCAGATCCAGCGTCACCTGCTGGAAGTTCAGCAGCGCTTCCAGACGGCCCTGGGAGACTTCTGGCTGATACGGGGTATAAGCGGTATACCAGCCCGGGTTTTCCAGCATATTACGCAGGATCACCGGCGGTAACTGCACGTTGGTGTAGCCCATGCCGATATAAGACTTATAGCGCTTGTTAAGGCCGGCGATGGCCTTCAGCTCCGCCAGCGCGGCGAACTCCGTCGTGGACTCGCCTACCTGCGGCGGCGTAGCAAGCTGGATGTCTTTTGGCACGATCTGGCCGATCAGTGCGTTTAATGAATCCGCGCCAACTGTCTTCAGCATCTCCTGCTGTTGCTGAGCATCCGGCCCAATGTGACGTTCAATGAAAGCGCCACGGTTTTCAAGCTGGCTTAAAGTCTGTGTCATGAGCGATGGTTCCTGAAACGTGCAGTGAATTTAAGTTCCCTCTCCCTTTGGGAGAGGGTTAGGGTGAGGGGAAGATTGGCACCCTCACCCCTGCCCTCTCCCAAAGGGAGAGGGGGATTACTGATTACTCGTCTTCTAACAGTGCTTCATACGCGGTCGCATCCAGCAGCGCGGCAACCTGCGCTTCGTCGCTGGCTTTGATCTTGAAGATCCAGCCGCCTTCATACGGTTCGCTGTTGACCAGCTCCGGGGAGTCGCTCAGCGCGTCGTTCACGGCAACAATTTCACCGCTCACCGGGGCGTAGATGTCAGAGGCCGCTTTAACGGATTCCGCCACCGCACAGTCGTCGCCTGCGCTCACGGTTGCGCCCACTTCCGGCAGATCAACAAACACCATGTCGCCCAGCAGCTCCTGCGCGTGCTCGGTGATCCCAACGGTGTAAGTGCCGTCCGCCTCTTTGCGCAGCCACTCGTGTTCTTTGCTGTATTTCAGTTCTGCTGGCACATTGCTCATTGAAGTTCTCCTGATAAAAATAGTTAGGCGACCGGCTTACCGGCGCGAACAAAAATCGGTTTGGTCACGTTGACCGGCATTTCGCGGTTGCGGATCTGCACCACCGCCGTTTCGCCAATCCCCGCCGGCACGCGTGCCAGGGCAATACTGTAGCCGAGCGTCGGGGAGAACGTTCCGCTGGTGATCACGCCTTCGCGATGATTGCCATCGGCATCGGTGAAGCGCACCGGCAGCTCGCCGCGCAGCACGCCTTTTTCTTTCATCACCAGGCCAACCAGCTGTTCAGTGCCCTTCTCGCGCTGCATCTCCAGCGCTTCACGACCAATAAAATCACGGTCAGCCGGTTCCCACGCGATGGTCCAGCCCATGTTGGCCGCCAGCGGAGAGACGCCTTCGTCCATCTCCTGACCGTAGAGGTTCATCCCCGCTTCCAGACGCAGCGTATCGCGCGCGCCCAGGCCCGCAGGCTTCACGCCCGCCTCCACCAGCGCACGCCAGAAATCAGCGGCCTTATCGTTTGGCATGGCAATTTCGTAGCCCGCTTCACCGGTGTAGCCGGTGGTGGCGATAAACAGATCGCCCGCCTGCACGCCGAAGAACGGCTTCATGCCTTCGGTGGCTTTGCGCTGCTCGTCGCTGAACAGAGACGCGGCTTTCGCCTGCGCGTTCGGCCCCTGCACGGCGATCAGTGACAGATCGTCACGGACGGTGATGTCGATGGCATAAGGTTCGGCGTGTTGGGTGATCCAGGAGAGGTCTTTTTCGCGGGTGGCGGAGTTTACAACGAGGCGGAAGAAATCTTCAGTGAAGTAATAGACGATAAGGTCATCAATCACGCCGCCCGAGGCATTCAGCATGCCGGTATAGAGCGCTTTGCCCGGCGTCTTCAGTTTGGCGACGTCATTTGCCAGCAGATAACGCAAAAACTCCCGGGTGCGGCTACCGCGCAGGTCGACAATCGTCATATGAGACACGTCGAACATACCGGCATCGGTGCGCACCGCGTGGTGCTCATCAATCTGCGAGCCGTAGTGCAGCGGCATCATCCAGCCGTGGAAGTCCACCATGCGGGCGCCGCACAACACGTGCTGTTCGTACAAAGGAGTCTGTTGAGCCATCTTTTCCTCGTTGAAAAATTCACCGTGAAACCCGGTGTCGGCCTCGCGATCGGGGGCCGACGCAAACGTTCTCTTTTACCTGAACTTACCACCGAAACCGGCGGTTAACCATAAGGTAAAACGGGTCATCACATTAGCTTATGACCAAAAATCGCTGAAAAGCCTACAGAGTTATTCACTGGGAAAATGCGATTAAACCCGCATAAAATTAACAATGATCTAACAGAATTTAGCAGATGGTGATATTTCGTGCGGAAAAACGGGCCGAATTTCCGTAACATAAAAATAGTAAGATTAGATTTTCTAATGCGAAAAATGACGTGAAATTAGATTATTTCAAACGAGGAAATTTCCCCGGCGCGGAGGCCGGGAAAATAAAGTGTGACGGGGATCGAGATTAACGTAACCAGTCGGGAAGATCGTTGAGGCCCATTGCCTGACGAAGAAGCTGCGGTTTTACGCCGGGAAGAGTGTCGGCCAGCTTGAGGCCAATATCGCGCAGCAGTTTTTTCGCCGGATTCGCTCCGGCAAACAGCTCGCGGAAACCCTGCATCCCCGCCAGCATCATCGCCGCACTGTGTTTGCGGCTGCGCTCGTAGCGACGCAGATACAGATGCTGGCCAATATCTTTGCCTTCCCGATGCAGGCGACGCAGCTCTTCAACCAGCTCAGCCGCGTCCATAAAGCCGAGGTTCACCCCCTGCCCGGCCAGCGGATGAATGGTATGCGCCGCATCCCCCACCAGCGCCAGACGGTGCGCGGCAAACTGACGCGCGTAGCGACCGGTTAACGGAAACGTCTGGCGTTCGCTTTCAAGCATGCACAGGCCCAGACGGTTATCAAACGCCACGCATAGCGCCTGACTGAAGGCATCCGGCGTCGCCTCCTGCATCTGCTGCGCTTTCTCCGGCTCTAAGGACCAGACGATGGAGCAGAGATGCGGATCGGCAAGCGGCAGGAAGGCCAGAATGCCGTCATTATGGAAAATCTGGCGCGCCACGCCGCCGTGCGGCTCTTCGGTGCGGATTGTGGCCACCAACGCGTGATGGCGGTAATCCCAGAAGGTCAGCGGAATATCCGCTTTGTTACGCAGCCAGGAATTGGCGCCGTCGGCACCCACCACCAGACGCGCGGTCAGCATGTCGCCACTTTCAAGAGTGATAAACGCGTCGTTTTCGCCCCACGCCACCTGCTGGAGTTTCGCCGGTGCGATCAGCGTGACGTCGCTGCACTGCTGTGCTTTCTGCCACAGCGCGTGGTGGATCACCGCGTTTTCAACGATGTGTCCAAGGTGGCTATAGCCCATGCTTTCATCGTCAAACGCGATATGGCCGAAGCTGTCTTTGTCCCACACTTCCATGCCATGGTAACAGCTGGCACGCAGCGCCACGATTTCAGACCAGACGCCAAGGTGCGTCAGTAGCTTTTCGCTGGCGGCATTGATCGCCGAGACGCGCAGCTCCGGCGGTGCATCCTGCGCCACAGGCTGCGGCGCTTTTTGCTCAAGCACGGCCACGCGCAGGCCGCTGCCCTGTAAACCACAGGCCAGCGCCAGTCCTACCATTCCGCCACCCACAATGGCGACATCAACATTTTGCACGGTCAATACTCCTTAACGCGCGACCCAACCCAGGGTCCGCTGCGCCAGCACGTCACGTGCCGGAATGAACAGTTCCATCGCCATCAGCCCAAGGTTGCGACCCGCAACCAGCGGTGCCCAGCGATTGGCAAACAGGTGGACTAAACCGTCGGTGACGCCAATGGTCGCCGCTTTGTCCGCCTGGCGTCGTTTCTGGTAATGGCTTAGCACCGAGTATGCGCCACAATCCTGTTGTTCGCTCCACGTCCGGGCCAGTTGCTCTGCCAGGCTTATCACGTCACGGAGGCCAAGGTTGAAGCCTTGCCCGGCGATGGGGTGCAGCGTCTGCGCGGCGTTGCCGACCAGGGCGACGCGATGGGAGACAGTCAGCGATGCGGTCGTCAGCGCGAGCGGATAGGCCACGCGTTTTCCGGCATGGGTGATGCGCCCAAGCCGCCAGCCGAAGGCTTTTTGCAGCTCGGAACAAAAACGTTCGTCGGACCAGGAGAGAACCTCATCGGCCCGATCCTGCGCATGGCACCATACCAGCGAGCAGCGCCCGTTCGACATCGGCAGCATGGCCAGCGGGCCGTGCTCCGTGAAGCGCTCAAATGCCCTGCCGTTATGCGCGCCAGCCGTAGAGACGTTAGCGATGACCGCCGCCTGCCCATAGGGTTCAGAGCGCCATTCGACGCCGCACTGCGTGGCGATCGCGGAGCGTGAACCATCTGCCGCCACCAGCAGTTGCCCCTCCAGCGTGGTGCCGTTGTCCAGCGTCACGCTGACGGCCTCGTCACGACGGCTAAAGCTGGCGACGCGCGCCGGACAGTGCAGCGTGACGCCAGGCGCGTCCTGTAACAGACGGAACAGCCGCAGCCCTACGTTATGCAGCTCGACAACCTGCCCCAGCGCCTCGATCCGGTAATCGTGGGCATCCAGCGTCACAAACCCGGCATGCCCGCGATCGCTGACGTGAACGGTGCCGATCGCCGTTGCGCAATCCGCTATCGCCTGCCAGATCCCAATACGCGCAAGCTGCTGACAGGTTCCCTGCGCCAGCGCGATAGCGCGGGCGTCGAAACCGGGATGATCGGCCGCCTGCGGCGCGACCGCCTCGACGAGATGCACCGGAAGCTGGCCCTGGGTTAACTGCGAAATAGCCAGCGCCAGAGTAGCGCCGGTCATGCCTCCGCCAACGATGATTACGCTCATCCGCGTGCCGCCGCCATCAGCGCCTCGATGTCGTCAGCTTTTTTCACCACGGTCGCGGTCAGGTTTTCGTTACCGGTTTCGGTGATGACGATATCATCTTCAATACGAATGCCGATCCCGCGGTACTGTTCCGGCACGTCGGCATCCGGCGCGATGTACAGCCCCGGCTCAACGGTCAGCACCATGCCAGGCTCCAGCACGCGCGAACGTTCCGGACCGTATGCCCCGACGTCATGCACATCCAGCCCCAGCCAGTGGCTCAGGCCGTGCATAAAGTACGGACGATGGGCGTTTTCGGTTATAAGGGTGTCCACATCGCCTTTCAGAATGCCGAGCTTCACCAGCCCGGTAATCATGATGCGCACCACCTCGCCCGTAACCTCCTGGATGGAGGTGCCAGGACGGAACAGCGTCAGCGCGGTCTCCAGAGACTCAAGCACGATGTCATAGATTTCACGCTGCGCGGAGGTGAATTTACCGTTCACCGGGAAGGTACGGGTGATGTCGCCCGCGTAACCCTGATATTCACAGCCGGCGTCAATCAGCACCAGATCGCCGTCGCGCAGTTCACTTTCGTTTTCGGTGTAGTGCAGAATGCAGCCATTTTCCCCGCCGCCTACGATGGTGTTATAGGACGGGAAGCGCGCGCCGTGACGGTTAAATTCATGGTGAATTTCGCCTTCAAGCTGGTACTCGAACATACCGGGACGGCACTTTTCCATGGCGCGGGTATGCGCCAGGGCGCTGATTTCGCCCGCGCGGCGCATCACGTTCAGCTCTTCTTCAGACTTGAACAGGCGCATCTCATGCACCATCGGTCGCCAGTCCGTCAGGGTGGCGGGTGCAGACAAATTCTGACGTGAGCCTTTACGCAGCTTATCCAGCGCGGTGAAAACAATGTCATCCGCATACGCGTATTCGCCCTGGGCGTGATAGAGCACGTCCAGACCGTTCAGCAGTTGGTAGAGCTGCTGGTTGATTTCGCTGTAGGCCAGCGCGCGGTCCACGCCCAGTTTTTCTGGCGCCGCCTCCTGTCCTAAGCGGCGGCCAAACCAGATTTCCGCGGTCAGATCGCGCACGCGGTTAAAAATCACGCTGTGGTTGTGGGTGTCATTGCTTTTAATCAGCACCAGTACCGCTTCCGGCTCGTTAAACCCGGTGAAGTACCAGAAATCACTGCTCTGGCGATAGGGGTATTCGCTGTCGGCGCTGCGCGTCACTTCCGGCGCGGCGAAAATCAGGGCAGCGCTTCCCGGCTGCATTTTTGCCAGCAGCGCCTGACGACGGCGAGAATACTCTTGACTGGAGATAACCATGACACCCTCCTGTGCGTTATTTTTCTTAGTGTAATGTTGGCTTGCGAACTTCCGGCGCGGTCGGCTGCGAGCGCGTAAAGTTGTCGTGGCACAGCAGAGACGCCACGCGTACGTACTCGATAATCTCTTCGAGAGACATCTCCAGCTCTTCCTGGTCTTCGTCTTCATCGTAGCCGAGCTGGGCGATGTTGCGCAGATCGTCGATCGCTTCACCCGCTTCGCCGGTCACTTTATCCAGTTTAGGCTGGGTTACGCCCAGGCCAAGAAGATAGTGGTTTACCCAACCCGCGAGCGCATCAGCGCGATCGAAGACGCTGACATCGTCGCCTTCAGGCAGATAAAGCTGAAAAAGAAAGCCATCGTCTTCCAGGGAATCGCTGGTTGCGGCGTGCATTTTACGCAGCGCTTCCGCCAGTTCGTGGCCAAACGCCAGCCCTTCGTTGGTGAGGTCGTGGATCAGCGGCTGCCATGAGCTGTCGCTGTTTCCGCCGCACAGTATGCCGCTGATCAGACCGTGCATTTCGGCAGGGGTCAGACCGACTCCCTGCTGGTTCAGTAACTGGTTTAAATCCTTGTAACCAGGCATTTCGTTCTGTATAGACATACGCATTCGTCATCAAAGGGAGGATATTCATGATATGCTACCACTTTGGACCCTGGTGATACCAGAAAAGGGCTTGTATCTTCACATCAGGGTAGCTATAGTGTCGCCCCTTCGCAGCCCCCGGGGCAGTATGCGAAGGCAGCGCAGTCAATCAGCAGGAAGGTGGCATGTCTGCACAACCCGTCGATCTCCAGATTTTTGGCCGTTCACTGCGAGTGAATTGTCCGCCTGAACAAAGGGATGCCTTGAATCAGGCTGCGGACGATTTGAATCAGCGGTTGCAAGATCTAAAAGAACGCACTAGAGTCACAAATACTGAGCAGCTGGTTTTCATCGCCGCGTTGAACATCAGCTATGAACTGACTCAGGAAAAAGCGAAGACCCGCGATTACGCGGCAAGCATGGAGCAGCGCATTAAAATGCTCCAGCAGACCATAGAACAGGCATTGCTTGATCAAGGTCGCAGTCCCGAAAGACCGGGACCAAAGTTTGAATAACACTTCTCAGTTGACTATGGTAGAGTAACTGTGAAGACAAAATTTCTCTGAGATGTTCGCAAGCGGGCCAGTCCCCTGAGCCGATATTTCATACCACAAGAATGTGGCGCTCCATGGTTGGTGAGCATGCTCGGTTCGTCCGAGAAGCCTTAAAACTATGACGACACATTCACCTTGAACCAAGGGTTCAAGGGTTACAGCCTGCGGCGGCATCTCGGAGATTCCCTCTCTTTTCTTCTACCGACTACCATGACTCAACTCCCTGAAGTTTCTGCTTCACGCCAGGACATCCGTCAGCTTATTCGCCAGCGTCGTCGCGCCCTAAGCGCCGAGCAACAGGCACAGTTTGCTCAGCAGGCCGCCGCCCGCATGATGGCCTATCCCCCTGTGGTGATGGCAAACACCGTCGCCCTGTTTATCTCGTTTGATGGTGAGCTGGATACCCAACCGCTTATCGACCAGCTCTGGCGCGCCGGGAAAAAAGTTTACCTGCCGGTTCTGCATCCCTTTAGCCCGGGCAATCTGCTGTTTCTGCACTACCATCCGCACAGCGAGCTGGTGGTGAATCGTCTGAAAATCACCGAACCCAAACTCGACGTGCGCGACGTGCTCCCGCTTTCCGGGCTGGATGTGCTGATTACGCCGCTGGTGGCGTTTGACGAGCAGGGCCAGCGATTAGGCATGGGCGGGGGATTCTATGACAGGACGCTACAAAACTGGCAGCAGTACGGATTGCAGCCGGTGGGGTATGCGCATGATTGCCAGGGCGTGGAGGCATTACCCGTAGAGAAATGGGATGTGCCGTTGCCGGCGGTGGTGACGCCCAGTAAAACCTGGACCTGGTAGAACAAAGCCGGGTGGCGGCTACGCCTTACCCGGCCTACATAAATCCTCGAACATTGTAGGTCGGGTAAGCGTAAGCGCCACCCGACACACAAACCGCACGACAACTGTAGGTCGGGTAAGGCGCAGCCGCCACCCGACGCCACAAACTGCACCATCAGTACAACAGGCGCGCTCGAATCGTCCCCGGAATGGCCTTCATGCTCTGCAATGCTTTCTCGGCGATGTCTTCATCCGCTTCGATATCAATCACCACATATCCCATCTGCGAGTTAGTTTGCAGATACTGCGCGGCAATGTTAACACCCTGCTCAGCAAAGATCTGGTTGATGGCGGTCAGCACGCCAGGACGGTTTTCGTGGATGTGCAGCAGACGACGCCCACCGTGCAGCGGCAGAGACACCTCCGGGAAGTTCACCGCAGAGAGCGTTGAACCGTTGTCGGAATATTTGCTCAGCTTACCCGCCACTTCCAGGCCGATATTCTCCTGCGCTTCCTGAGTAGAACCGCCGATGTGCGGCGTCAGGATCACGTTGTCGAACTCGCACAGCGGAGAGGTGAACGGATCGCTGTTGGTGGCCGGTTCCGTCGGGAATACGTCAATCGCCGCACCCGCCAGATGCTTACGCTTCAGCGCGTCGCACAGCGCAGGAATGTCAACCACAGTGCCGCGCGCGGCGTTGATCAGCAGAGAGCCCGGCTTCATCAGCGCCAGCTCTTCCGCCCCCATCATGTTTTTGGTGGACGCATTTTCCGGCACGTGCAGACTGACCACGTCACTCATATTCAGCAGATCAGAGAGATGCTGCACCTGCGTCGCGTTACCCAGCGGCAGCTTGCTTTCGATATCGTAGAAAAACACGTGCATGCCGAGGGATTCCGCCAGAATACCGAGCTGCGTACCGATGTGGCCGTAACCGATAATCCCAAGCTTTTTACCACGCGCTTCGTAGGAGCCCGCAGCCAGCTTATTCCACACGCCGCGGTGTGCTTTGGCGTTAGCTTCCGGAATGCCGCGAAGGAGCAGCAGCAGCTCGCCAATCACCAGCTCCGCCACGGAACGGGTGTTAGAGAACGGCGCGTTAAAGACCGGGATACCACGTTTTGCGGCGGCATTCAGATCAACCTGGTTGGTGCCGATGCAGAAACAGCCAATCGCCACCAGCTTTTCCGCCGCAGCAATAACGTCTTCAGTCAGTTGGGTACGGGATCGCAGGCCAATGAAATGGGCATCACGGATGGACGCTTTCAGCTCTTCAGTGTCCAGCGCGCCTTTGTGAAATTCGATGTTGGTGTAGCCTGCTGCGCGAAGGCTATCGAGCGCTTTCTGGTGCACGCCTTCAACCAGCAGGAATTTAATCTTGTCTTTCTCCAGTGATACCTTTGCCATTTAGCCGACCCTGTTTTTATCTGAACTGATGTTGTGCTGGATATAAATCCCGTGCAGCCAACATATCAAAAAAAACTATTGCAGCAATATGAACGTTTGCGTCGGCACTCTGAAGAAAAGTCATACAGAGCAAAATGGCAGAGGAAAATGCTGCGGAAAATTACGAACGTGGCAGGATCGGCAAAAGAGGCGGAAAAACGTGACACAAGTCACCGAATTTAGCTTTTCAAATTTTTTTAGCGGGGGGAGCGTTCCCCCCGTCAGATCATTTTACGATGGTTTTTACACCGTCAGCCGTGCCGATCAGCGCCACATCCGCGCCACGGTTGGCAAATAACCCTACGGTAACGACGCCTGGAATGCCGTTGATCGCATTTTCCAGCGCAATGGCATCGAGGATCTCAAGGCCGTGAACATCGAGGATCACGTTGCCGTTGTCGGTCACCACACCCTGACGGTATTCCGGACGACCGCCCAGCTTCACCAGTTGACGTGCCACGGCGCTGCGCGCCATCGGGATCACTTCGACCGGCAGCGGGAAATTCCCCAGAATGTCGACCTGCTTGGAGGCGTCCGCGATGCAGATGAACTTATCCGCCACGGAAGCGATGATCTTCTCGCGCGTCAGCGCCGCGCCGCCGCCTTTGATCATCTGCATATGGCCGTTGATTTCATCCGCGCCATCAACGTAAATGCCCAGACGGTCCACTTCGTTGAGGTCGAAAACGGTGATGCCGAGACTTTTCAGCTTTTCCGTGGAAGCATCGGAGCTGGAAACCGCGCCCTCGATCTGCCCCTTCATCGTGCCCAGCGCATCGATAAAGTGCGCCGCCGTCGACCCCGTACCAACACCGACAATGGTACCCGGCTGTACGTACTGGAGAGCGGCCCATCCTACTGCTTTTTTCAGTTCATCCTGCGTCATGATCGTTTTGCCTGTGGTGTGAAAACTCAGGGCGCATTATAGAACACGTCGAATGGATTTCGTCTGCCACGAAGGGAAAATTGTGTCATAGTGCAGATTAAGCAAAATTAAGGAGTCAGCCAGAGCAATGAAACGTCCGGACTACAGAACACTACAGGCACTTGATGCAGTTATTCGTGAACGCGGTTTTGAGCGCGCGGCGCAAAAGCTGTGCATCACCCAGTCCGCCGTATCACAGCGTATCAAACAGCTTGAAAACATGTTCGGGCAGCCGCTGCTGGTGCGTACCGTACCGCCGCGTCCGACGGAGCAAGGACAAAAGCTCCTCGCCCTGCTGCGGCAAGTTGAACTGCTGGAAGATGAGTGGCTGGGCGATGAACAGACCGGCTCCACGCCGCTGCTGCTGTCGCTGGCGGTGAACGCCGACAGTCTGGCGACCTGGCTGCTGCCGGCCCTTGCGCCGGTGCTGGCCGACTCCCCTATCCGCCTGAATCTCCAGGTTGAAGACGAAACCCGCACCCAGGAGCGCCTGCGTCGCGGCGAAGTGGTTGGTGCGGTCAGTATTCAGCCTCAGGCGTTGCCAAGCTGTCTGGTGGATCAGCTGGGCGCGCTGGATTACCTGTTTGTCGGTTCAAAAGCTTTTGCCGAGCGCTACTTCCCGAACGGTGTGACCCGCGCCGCGCTGCTGAAAGCGCCTGCCGTCGCTTTCGACCATCTGGACGATATGCATCAGGCCTTCCTGCAACAAAACTTCGATCTGCCGCCGGGCAGCGTACCGTGTCATATCGTTAACTCGTCCGAAGCCTTCGTACAGCTCGCGCGTCAGGGAACCACCTGCTGCATGATCCCGCATTTGCAGATTGAGAAAGAGTTGAAAAGCGGTGAGCTGATTGATTTAACCCCGGGGCTGTATCAGCGCCGGATGCTGTACTGGCACCGTTTTGCGCCGGAAAGCCGCATGATGCGCAACGTCACTGACGCGCTGCTGGCGTTTGGGCATAAGGTGTTAAGACAGGATTGAAAAACTAGCCGGGTGGCGGCTTCGCCTTACCCGGCCTACGGGTTACTGAGCGGGCTTTTCAGTCGGCTCCAGCTGGAACACCACATCAACCTGATCGTCGAACTGAATGGTTGGCTGCTCATAGGTTTCCTGAGCAGAAACCGGCGCGGCGTCCGCCTTCATCATCCGAACCATCGGGCTTGGCTGGTAGTTTGAAACGTGGTAGCGCACGCTGTAAACCGGACCGAGCTTGGTCTTGAAGCCGGATGCCAGCTGCTGCGCCTGATGAATGGCATCATCAATCGCCGCTTTACGCGCTTCGTCTTTATATTTCTCCGGTTGCGCAACGCCCAGCGAGACGGAACGAATTTCGTTCAGCCCAGCCTTCAGCGCACCATCCAGCAATCCGTTGAGCTTATCTAGCTGGCGTACAGTCACTTCCACAGTACGCACGGCGCGATAGCCTTTCAGGATGCTTTTGCCGTTCTGGTAGTCGTAATCCGGTTGGGTACGCAGGTTCGCAGAGCTGATGTCTTTTTTCGCGACACCGTTCTGTTCCAGGAAAGAGAGGTATTGCGCAACACGATCGTCTGCCTGTTTCTTGGCGGAAGCAGCATCTTTCGCCGCCACGTTCACTTCAATTGCCAGGGTTGCAACATCCGGTACCGCATCCACGCTTGCCGTGCCTGAAGTGACAATGTGCGGGCCGTTTGGCAGTTCATTCGCCTGCACCGACACCGCACCTAAACTTACTAATGCCGCCAGGGCCATCACCTTAAACTTCACTGTCATTCCTCCATGTTGCGAAGAGTGCCCCATCAACAGGGCTCATGCCAGCAAGCTTAGCGGGTCTTGTTCAGATGTCCATAAGACAACGCTTAGTTGAACAATCCCTGTACGTGATGAATGCCCTCTTTCGCCAGCTGGAAGGCAATAAACCACATCACCAGCCCAACCAGGGTATTGATAATGCGCTGCGCTTTAGCGGTGCGCAGACGTGGCGCCAGCCATGCCGCCAGGATCGCAAGACCAAAGAACCAGAGGAAGGAGGCGCTGACCGTACCGAGCGCAAACCAGCGCTTGGGCTCAACGTCCAGCTGTCCACCCAGGCTGCCGAGCACCACGAACGTATCAAGATAAACGTGCGGGTTAAGCCACGTTACGGCGAGCATGGTGACGATAATCTTCCAGCGCCCCTGCTTCATCACTTCGGCGCTCGCCAGTTCAAGATTGCTGCTCATGGCCGTTTTCAGGGCGCCAAACCCGTACCACAGCAGAAACGCTACGCCGCCCCAGGTAACCAGCGCCAGCAGCCACGGCGACTGCATCAGCAAGGCGCTGCCGCCAAAAATCCCGGCGCAAATCAGTAGCAAATCGCTCACCGCGCACAGCAGGGCAATCATCAGATGATACTGGCGGCGAATGCCCTGGTTCATCACGAACGCATTTTGTGGACCAAGGGGAAGGATCATGGCCGCGCCTAACGCAAGCCCCTGAAAATAATAAGATAACATGACGTAATTCTCACAGAGTTGTCCTGGAGGCAGACTATACTGCGGGAACGACATTAGAGGAAATTGATAATATTAATTGGGGATTAGCCGGGCTAATAAAAGAAAAGCCCGGTGTCGCTGACGCTTACCGGGCCTACGGGAGACGTTACTCTGCTTCTTTGACTTTTTTGACGTTTACGTCCATCTGCGGGTACGGGAAGCTGATGCCGTTGGCATCGAAATCACGCTTGATGCGTTCCAGCACGTCCCAGTAAACGTTTTGCAGATCGCCGCTTTTGCTCCAGATGCGCACCACAAAATTAATGGATGACGCGCCCAGCTCGTTCAGGCGAACGGTCATTTCGCGATCTTTAAGAATGCGATCATCTGATTCGATGATATCGGTAATCAGCTTTTTCACCAGCTCAGTATCTGAATCATAGCCAACCCCGATAATGAGTTCATTACGGCGAACCGGCTCACGAGAGAAGTTAGTAATGTTGCCATCAATCACTTTCTTGTTTGGCACAATGACGATTTTGCCGTCTGCCGAACGCAGCGTGGTAGAAAAAATCTGCACGTTCAGCACGGTGCCCGCAGTGCCACCGAGATCAACATACTCTCCGGCACGGAAAGGACGGAACGTCACTAACAGTACGCCAGCTGCAAGGTTAGCCAGCGAGCCCTGAAGAGCGAGACCTACGGCCAGACCAGCGGCACCAAGTACGGCAATGACCGAAGCGGTCTGTACACCGACCCGCCCCATTGCCGCAATGAGGGTAAACGCAATAATCCCGTAACGCACCAGCGCAGAAAGGAAATCAGCAACGGTTGCATCGATATGACGGGATAGCATTACGCGATTAACGCCCCGGGAAACCGTGCGGGCAACGATCATCCCCACAATAATAATGGCGATTGCCGCCGCAATATTCACAGCGTAACTAATCAGGAGCGCCTGGTTGCGCACCAGCCAGGAGCCAGCGTTATTGATGCTATCTACAACACCGAGATCTTCCATTTATCTTTCCTTATGCTCATATAAACCACAAAATCTATCCCACACGGAGACAGGCAGGTCAGTAAAGGGTAAACAAAAAGCCATGATATTGCCAAACAGATCACAAAAACAGAGGCATCAGGCTATTGAAAAGGCATAAAAAAAGGCCCGCATATGCGGACCTTCTTGACGCTATGAACAGCTCAAATTACAGAACGTCAACCGCGTTCAGTTCTTTGAATGCCTGCTCCAGACGAGTAATCATAGAAGTCTGGGCAGCGCGCAGCCATACGCGTGGATCGTAGTATTTCTTGTTCGGCTGGTCTTCGCCTTTCGGGTTGCCCAGCTGACCTTGCAGGTAAGCTTCGTTGGTTTTGTAGTATTGCAGGATACCGTCCCAGGTTGCCCACTGGGTGTCGGTATCGATGTTCATTTTCACTACGCCGTAGCTTACGGAATCTTTGATTTCCTGAGCAGAAGAACCGGAACCGCCGTGGAAGACGAAGTTCAGGCTGTTGTGCGGCAGGTTGTGTTTCTTAGACACATATTCCTGAGAATCACGCAGGATGGTCGGGGTCAGAACCACGTTACCTGGTTTGTATACGCCGTGTACGTTACCGAAGGACGCTGCGATGGTGAAGCGTGGGCTGATTTTGCTCAGCTCGGTGTAAGCGTAATCAACGTCTTCTGGCTGAGTGTACAGAGCAGAAGCGTCCATGTGGCTGTTGTCCACACCGTCTTCTTCACCGCCGGTGCAACCCAGTTCGATTTCCAGGGTCATGCCCATTTTGGACATACGCGCCAGGTACTTAGAGCAGATCTCGATGTTTTCTTCCAGAGACTCTTCGGACAGGTCGATCATGTGAGAAGAGAACAGTGGCTTACCGGTTGCTGCGAAGTGTTTTTCACCTGCGTCCAGCAGACCGTCGATCCATGGCAGCAGTTTTTTCGCGCAGTGGTCAGTGTGCAGGATAACCGGAACACCGTAGTGCTCAGCCATCTGGTGAACGTGATGTGCGCCAGAGATAGCACCCAGGATAGCAGCGCCCTGAGGAACGTCAGTTTTCACGCCTTTACCTGCGATGAACGCAGCGCCGCCGTTAGAGAACTGAACGATAACCGGTGCTTTAACTTTTGCAGCGGTTTCCAGTACGGCGTTGATGGAGTCGGTACCTACGCAGTTAACTGCTGGCAGAGCGAAGTTGTTTTCTTTAGCTACCTGGAACACTTTCTGTACGTCATCACCAGTGATAACGCCAGGTTTTACGAAATCAAAAATTTTAGACATGTTGCTTAGTCCTGTATCTTCGGCCGTTAGAAAAGGTGCGAGCTCTGATAAGCGCGCTGAAAATTGGGCAGGTTTCCCTGCCCCTGAATGGCTTACTTCTTAGCGCGCTCTTCGAGCATTGCTACTGCTGGCAGGACTTTACCTTCCACGAATTCGAGGAATGCGCCGCCACCAGTGGAGATGTAGGAGATCTTGTCAGCGATACCGAACAGATCGATAGCTGCCAGGGTGTCACCACCGCCTGCGATAGAGAACGCTTCGCTGTCTGCGATAGCGTTAGCCACGATCTCAGTCCCTTTGCGGAAGTTCGGGAATTCGAACACGCCGACAGGACCGTTCCACAGGATAGTTTTTGCGTTTTTCAGGATTTCAGCCAGTTTCTGTGCAGAAACGTCGCCCAGGTCCAGAATCTGCTCTTCATCTTTGATGTCGTTAACAGATTTCAGGGTTGCGGTAGCGGTTTCGGAGAACTCGGTAGCTACACGAACGTCAGTTGGAACCGGGATATCACAGGTGCTCAGCAGACGTTTGGCTTCGTCAACCAGATCCGCTTCGTACAGGGATTTACCCACGTTGTGGCCTTGCGCAGCAACGAAGGTATTCGCGATACCACCACCAACGATCAGCTGGTCAGCGATTTTGGACAGGGAATCCAGTACGGTCAGTTTGGTAGAAACTTTAGAACCACCAACGATAGCGACCATTGGACGAGCAGGTTCTTTCAGAGCTTTACCCAGCGCTTCCAGTTCGTCAGCCAGCAGCGGACCTGCACAGGCGACGTCTGCGAATTTACCGATACCGTGGGTAGATGCCTGCGCACGGTGAGCCGTACCGAATGCATCCATCACGAATACGTCGCACAGCGCAGCGTATTTTTTGGACAGGGTTTCGTCGTCTTTCTTTTCGCCTTTGTTGAAGCGAACGTTTTCCAGAACAACCAGCTCACCTTCGGCAACGTCTACGCCGTCCAGGTAATCTTTCACCAGGCGAACCGGGCTGGACAGTTTGTCTTTCAGGTAATTAACAACCGGCAGCAGAGAGAACTCTTCGTTGTACTCGCCTTCAGTTGGACGGCCCAGGTGGGAGGTGACCATCACTTTAGCGCCCTGCTTCAGAGCCAGTTCAATGGTTGGCAGAGATGCACGGATACGCGCGTCGCTGGTCACTTTGCCATCTTTAACCGGTACGTTCAGATCGGCACGGATGAAAACGCGTTTACCTGCCAGATCCAGATCGGTCATCTTAATTACAGACATGGTGAATCCTCTCGTTGATTCTTAAAGTTTTGCAAGCGCAAGGTGCGCTCTACCTGAAACCTTTTGCGGCCATGGCTAACGTGGTGTCGAGCATTCGGTTAGCAAAGCCCCATTCGTTATCACACCAGACCAGCGTCTTGATAAGGTGCGCACCACTGACTCGCGTCTGCGTGCCATCCACGATGGCGCTGTGCGGGTCGTGGTTAAAATCTACTGAGACCAACGGTAATTCCGTATAGTCAACTATACCATGAAATGCTCCCTGTGCCGCTTTTTGCAGCAACAGGTTGACTTCACAGGCTTTTACCGGTTTTTTCACCGTCACGCTAAGATCGATTGCGGTGACGTTTATCGTCGGCACGCGCACGGCAATCGCTTCGAAACGGTCGTTAAACTGCGGGAAAATACGGGTGATCCCGGCAGCCAGTTTCGTATCCACCGGAATGATGGACTGGCTCGCCGCGCGAGTGCGCCGTAAATCCGGATGGTAGGCGTCGATGACCTGCTGATCGTGCATGGCGGAGTGAATCGTGGTCACGGTGCCGGATTCAATGCCATACGCATCGTCTAACAGTTTAATGACCGGAATAATGCAGTTGGTGGTGCAGGAGGCGTTGGAGACAATGCGGTGTTCAGCTTGCAGCTCGTGCTGGTTGACGCCAAACACGACGGTGGCGTCGAGGTCGTTACTGCCGGGATGGGAGAACAGCACTTTTTTCGCGCCAGCATTCAGATGCGCTTCGCCATGTTCACGGTTACCGTACACGCCGGTACAGTCCAGCACCACATCCACACCCAGTTCGCGCCAGGGCAGCCCTTCAATACTGTTCTCATGCAGCACGCGGATGGCATCGTCACCGACGAACAGCTGTTCCCTTTCCTGGCGAACGTCCCAGGCAAAGCGACCGTGGCTGGTGTCATATTTCAACAAATGCGCCATGCCCGCAGCATCCGCCAGTTCATTGATTGCCACCACGGTGATTTCCGCACGACGCCCGGATTCATATAAAGCACGAACCACGTTGCGTCCGATGCGACCGAAGCCATTAATCGCTACGCGTACGGTCATAGATCTCCTGCAAAGCTATCCCTGAGTTTGAGGTGGCTGAAAGAGTAATCCAGCGACGCCCGAAGGGGAATCCTTGCTGTCACAAACTGCGATTGATTGGTCAATTGTCGAACATTTAATCGACTGAAACGCTTCAGCAAGAATAAGCGAATCGGGGAATAAAAGGAATCTCTGTCCAGATGAATAAGCGAGCTATATGACTTGCATCACATTTTCGGTGGAATAATTTACAGAGCAGTTACATGTCTGAGGAATCGTGCATACAAAAAAGCCGGGTGGCGCTAACGCTTACCCGGCCTACATTTTATGCCATTTGTAGGCCCGGTAAGCGTTAGCGCCACCGGGCAAAACGGCAATTACAGCAGTTCTTTCGCCTTAGCGACAACGTTCTCAACGGTGAAGCCAAACTCTTCAAACAGCTGTTCAGCTGGCGCAGACTCACCAAACGTGGTCATACCGACGATAGCGCCGTTCAGGCCAACGTATTTGAACCAGTAGTCAGCGATACCCGCTTCCACTGCCACGCGAGCGGAGACCGCTTTAGGCAGTACGGATTCGCGGTACGCGGCATCCTGCTTGTCGAACGCATCGGTAGATGGCATAGAAACCACACGCGCTTTCACGCCTTCAGCAGTCAGTTTTTCCCATGCGGCAACGGCCAGTTCAACTTCAGAACCGGTCGCGATGAAGATCAGCTCAGGCTGGCCTGCGCAATCTTTCAGCACGTAACCACCGCGCGCGATGTTTGCCAGCTGCTCTGGGGTACGCTCCTGCTGCGCCAGGTTCTGACGGGAGAGGATCAGTGCGGTCGGGCCATCATGACGCTCAACGCCGTATTTCCACGCCACCGCAGATTCAACCTGGTCACATGGACGCCATGTGCTCATGTTCGGGGTCACGCGCAGAGAAGCCACCTGCTCTACTGGCTGGTGGGTAGGACCGTCTTCGCCCAGACCGATAGAGTCGTGGGTGTAGACCATCACCTGACGCTGTTTCATCAGCGCAGCCATACGTACGGCGTTACGTGCATATTCCACAAACATCAGGAAGGTAGAGGTGTACGGCAGGAAGCCACCGTGCAGAGCGATACCGTTGGCAATCGCGGTCATACCGAATTCACGTACACCGTAATGGATGTAGTTACCGGCAGTATCTTCGTTGATTGGCTTAGATCCGGACCACAGGGTCAGGTTTGATGGCGCCAGGTCAGCGGAGCCGCCGAGGAATTCTGGAAGCAGAGGACCAAACGCTTCGATCGCATTCTGAGATGCTTTACGGCTGGCGATCTTGGCTGGGTTCGCCTGCAACTTCGCGATGAACTCGTTCGCTTTCGCGTCGAAGTCAGACGGCATGTCGCCTTTCATACGACGGGTGAATTCAGCCGCTTCCTGAGGGAAGGCTTTCGCGTATGCCGCGAACTTCTCGTTCCAGGCCGCTTCTTTCGCCTGGCCCACTTCTTTCGCATCCCACTGAGCGTAGATTTCAGACGGGATTTCGAAGGCAGGGTGTTTCCAGCCAAGCGCTTCACGGGTCAGTGCAATTTCCGCGTCGCCCAGCGGTGCGCCGTGGGAGTCGTGAGTGCCCGCTTTGTTCGGAGAACCGAAGCCGATGATGGTTTTGCACATCAGCAGGGACGGTTTGTCGGTCACGGCGCGCGCTTCTTCTACGGCACGTTTAATCGAGTCAGCATCGTGGCCATCAACGCCGCGCACAACGTGCCAGCCGTAGGCTTCGAAACGTGCGGCGGTGTCGTCAGTGAACCAGCCTTCAACATGACCGTCGATGGAGATGCCGTTGTCGTCGTAGAACGCAACCAGTTTACCCAGCTTCAGGGTGCCTGCCAGGGAGCACACTTCGTGAGAAATGCCTTCCATCATGCAGCCGTCGCCCAGGAAGGCGTAGGTGAAGTGGTCAACGATGTCGTGGCCAGGACGGTTAAACTGCGCCGCCAGGGTCTTCTCTGCAATCGCCATCCCTACGGCGTTAGCGATGCCCTGACCCAGCGGACCGGTAGTGGTTTCAACGCCAGCGGTGTAGCCCACTTCCGGGTGACCTGGAGTTTTGGAGTGCAGCTGACGGAAGTTTTTCAGCTCTTCGATTGGCAGATCGTAGCCAGTGAGGTGCAGCAGGCTGTAGATCAGCATAGAGCCGTGGCCGTTAGACAGCACGAAACGGTCGCGGTCTGCCCATGCCGGGTTCTGCGGGTTGTGGTTAAGGAAATCACGCCACAGGACTTCGGCGATGTCAGCCATGCCCATAGGGGCGCCCGGGTGGCCGGATTTGGCTTTCTGTACTGCGTCCATGCTCAGCGCACGAATAGCATTAGCAAGCTCTTTACGTGAGGACATTTTAACTCCAGATCGGACTGTTAAAGGCCATGCCCTTGACGACAGCGCGTTTTGGGCTACGCCGGAAAAAAGTGCCAACAATGTAACCCAAGCCGCAGGGCATGTACATGGACCATTCTTTTGCAGCTTAAGAAATCTCTGGATCATGCTCGCATGTTGCGCAATCTGCTCGCCCGCCTCTGTCGATATTCCTTATACTTAGCCCGACACCGGCTTCGTTGACGGTGCATTTTTCGGAATTAATTCAGATTAACGAGTACGGAAGCAACATCATGAAAATGCGTGCAATCGGGCTGGCTGTGGGAACAACGCTCCTGCTAAGCGGCTGTCAGAATATGGATTCTAACGGCCTGATGACCTCAGGCGCAGAAGCTTTTCAGGCCTACTCATTGAGCGATGCGCAGGTGAAAGCGCTGAGCGACGAGGCCTGTAAGGATATGGATGGAAAAGCTACGCTTGCCCCGGCAAACAGCACCTACACGCAGCGTCTGAACAAGATTGCTTCCGCGCTGGGCGACAACATTAACGGTCAGCCGGTGAACTACAAGGTGTATATGGCGAAAGACGTCAACGCCTTTGCGATGGCGAACGGCTGTATCCGCGTTTACAGCGGCCTGATGGACATGATGACCGACAACGAAGTGGAAGCGGTGATCGGCCATGAAATGGGTCACGTTGCACTGGGTCACGTGAAGAAAGGGATGCAGGTTGCGCTGGGCACCAATGCCGTGCGCGCAGCGGCGGCCTCTGCGGGCGGCATCGTCGGCAGCCTGTCCCAGTCGCAGCTGGGCGACGTGGGCGAAAAACTGGTGAACTCGCAGTTCTCCCAGCGTCAGGAGTCGGAAGCGGATGACTACTCTTACGATCTGTTGCGCAAACGCGGCATCAATCCATCGGGTTTAGCTACCAGCTTCGAAAAACTGGCGAAACTGGAGGAGGGCCGTCAAAGCTCCATGTTTGACGATCACCCGGCTTCGGAAGAGCGTGCGCAGCATATTCGCGACCGTATGGCGGCAGACGGAATTAAATAATTTCAGAAGGAGGCAGTTTTGCCTCCTTTTTATTTCGCATGAATTGTTAACTTAAAAGCACGTATCGATAACACCCCTGAAAGCCCCGCCAAATCCACCCTGCCACTCTGAAATGTCTGGTCACATAATTATTGCAAAGGTTACTTTTTCCGGTAATTCTCTCTTCCGCAGTTATTCAAATTAATATATCCAGACAGAGACGTTCCCTCCGTGAAAAAAGAATTATCATTAATTGCTTTAAGTTTATTTGCCGCATTACCTGCCGCCGCAAGCCAGCAATCCGACAGCAAGGGTTTTATTGACGACAGCCATCTGGATCTGTTTTTACGCAATGCGTATATCAGCCGCGACTACCATCAGGGCCAGCAGGACAAAGCCGAATGGGGTCAGGGGATCATCGCCACGTTTGCATCCGGCTATACCGAAGGGCTGGTGGGCTTCGGCGTGGACGGTATTGCGCAGTATGGCGTGCGTCTGGACGGTGGCCGCGGCAAGAGCGGCGCGGGCGGCATCGACTTCTTTAAACAGGAAGATGATGGCCGGGCAAAATCCGATCTGGCAAAGTTTGGCGCAACCGCCAAAATGCGCATATCGAATACCGTACTGAGCTACGGGAATCAGCGCCCTGAGCTGCCAATCATTACATCCGACAGCTCCCGCCTGCTGTTTGAAAGCTACACCGGCACCATGCTGACCTCGAAAGAGATCGACGGTCTGGAAGTCAACGCCGGTTACTTCACCGACGAGCAGCGTAAAAGCGATGACCGCCACGACAGCGGGCTGAAGAGCCTCTCCTTCGGCGGTGCGAGCTATCAGTTTAACGACCAGTTCAGCGGCGCGCTGTACGCCTCTCATAACGAAGAGGTGATGAACAAGCAGTACCTGGGCATGAACTTCAAACAGCCGTTCAGTACCGGGCAGCAGCTGGTGCTCGACTTCAACGGCTATAACTCCCGTCTCGACCAGCATTACGCGGACAGCCTCGACACGGGCCGCAGCAACACCATCTGGAGCCTGGCGGCGAGCTATATCTGGGACATTCACACGTTCAAAGTGGCGTACCAGCAGAGCAGCGGCAGTACCGGCTACAACTACGGCGGCTATCGCGACAAAGGCGGCGTGGGTGACGGCGGTAACACCATCTGGCTGGCGAACTCCTACTGGTCTGATTTCAACGGCGAAGATGAACGTTCCTGGCAGGCATCCTACGGTCTGGACTTTGGCGGCCTTGGTTTACCGGGCCTGAGCTGGACCACCGCCTACGTGCGCGGCGATAACATCAAAACCTCTGAAACCAGCAATGGCAAAGAGCACGAGTGGTTTAACCAGATCCAGTACCAGGTGCAGGATGGCCCGGCGAAAGATCTGAAGCTGAAGCTGCGCTACTCCGTACTGCGCGTCTCCAGCAACGCCAGCGAGTACAACGTGGGCGGGGACGAGATCCGCGCTTACGTGGAATACCCGTTTAACGTGTTCTGATTTACCCCCTCACCCTAACCCTCTCCCAAAGGGAGAGGGAACGCTGTCACCCTCTCCCTTTGGGAGAGGGCTGGGGTGAGGGCTTCAGACCGCACTGCACTGCTAGTAAAGCGTCTTCTGCGGCGGCCCCGCAAACTTCAGGGCACCAATCTGCCCCATTCGCACTTCCACTACCGACGGCCCCGGCATCGCCAGCGCCTCCGTCATCACCGCATCAAAATCCTCTGCCCGCTCAACGCTCCACGCCTGAAGGCCAATCGCCTGCGCCAGCAGGGTAAAGTCCGGCGTATGCAGCGCGTTATAATACTGACGCCCGCCGAAATACTTATCCTGAATACCGCGCATCACCCCGTAGCCGCCGTCGTTCATGACCAGCAGCGTCACGTTGGCTTTCTCCTGCGCCAGCGTCGCCAGCTCGCCTAAATTCAGGCTCAAGCCGCCGTCGCCCACCAGCCCCACCACCTTGCGCTGCGGGTTGGCAATCGCGGTGCCGATGGCCATCGGCAGCCCCATACCAATCGCCCCGGCGAGGGAGTGAATGTTCATCATCGGACCGTTAGCCCTGAACAGGCGGCTACCCCACAGGCTGCCGGACACGGTGATATCGCGCACCAGCAGGCCGTCTGTCGGCAGGGCTTTTGCTATGGCGTCGTTAAGCTTCGCATAGGCGCCGCACTGCTCGCGCAGCCCCTGTTCGGCTTGCCCGACCGCCTGCTGCACCTGCATATCCCACTGTGCGTTGCCCCACTCGCGGCCCTGAATTTTGTCTGCAAGCGCGCCAAGCACCGCTGAACAATCGGCTATCAACGTGCTATCCATCAGATAGTTACGGCTTGCTGCCGCCGGGTCGATATCGATCTGCACCCGCGGGGAAGGCAGCTCAAGCGTCCAGGAACGGGTTTCGTTGCTGCGCAGGCGAGAACCGGCCACCAGCGTAAAATCGCACTGCGCGATCAGCGCCTCCACCGACGGCGAGTTGTGAAACGCCCGCAGGCTGGCGCGGTGGCTGTCCGGCAGCACGCCGCGCGCATGGGTGCTGGAAATCACGGTGATGCCCGCATCCGCCAGCGTTTTAACCGCGTCTGCGCTGCCCAGCGCCCCGCCCCCCAGCCACAGCAGCGGCTGTTTCGCCTGTTTTAGCTGCGCCCACAGCGCGTCAACCATTCCGGTATCCATGGCTGGAACCGATGCCGGTTTAACCGGTTTAGTCACCAGCGATAGCGGAATCTTGGCGCCCTGAATATCAATCGGGATTTCCACCGAGACCGGTCCGCACGGCGGGGTCTGCGCGTCCTGGATAGCTTTATGCAGAATCGCTATCGCCTGATTCGCATTGCTGATGCGGTACGCCCGTTTTGAGCTGGCCTTCAGGAAGGTCAGTTGGTCACGGGTTTCATGGATAAACCCGGTGTCGGCGTCCAGCCAGGCTTTCTCTACCTGCCCGGTTAAATGCAGCAGCGGCGTGCAGGCATTCATGGCTTCCACCAGCGCGCCTACCGCATTGCCCGCCCCCGCGCCGGTGCTGGTCAGCGCCACGCCGAGGCCGGAAAAGCGCCCGTGGGCGTCGGCCATGGTGACGGAACCGGCTTCACCGCGCGCGGGCACAAAGCGGATATTGCCCCGCTGCCCAACCGCATCCGCGATCGGCAGGTTGTGAATGGAGATGACGCCATAGATGGCCTCAACCTGATACTGCTCCAGCGTTCTGGCGATGGCGTCGCCGACGGTTATCATTTCGCTCATTGCTCACCCTTTCTCAGTCGCACCAGTGGTTGACGCTGTTACCCGTCGCCAGATAAATGCTCTTTTGTTGCATCCAGGCTTTCAGCCCCTGGATACCCTTCTCGCGGCCCAGACCGCTCTCTTTAAAGCCCCCGAACGGGGTCGAAATCGCAAAAACCTTGTAGGTGTTGATCCACACCGTGCCTGCCTCCAGCTGCTCGCTGAGACGCAGGGCGCGTCCGGTATCGCGCGTCCAGATCCCCGCCGCCAGGCCGTAAACCGAGTCGTTCGCCTCGCGGATAAGCGTGGCTTCATCGCCAAACGGCATCGCCACCAGCACCGGGCCGAAGATCTCTTCCTGACAGGCGCGGGCGCTGTTGCTCAGCCCTTCGATAATCGTGGGCAGGAAAAAGCTGCCGTTTGCCAGAGCGGGATCGGCGGGTATCTCACCGCCGCACAGCACCCGCCCCCCTTCACGCTTCGCCAGTTCGACGTACTCGATCACGCTCTGGCGATGTTTTTCGTTGATCAGCGGTCCGACATGCACGCCGTCGGTAAACGGGTGTCCGACGCGCAGCCCGCGAGTTAATTCCAGCAGCCTCGCCATCAGCGGGGCGTAAATGCTCTCGTGGATAAACAGCCGCGACCCGGCGATACACGCCTGCCCCGCCGAGCTGAAAATGCCGTAGCAGATCCCGCGCGCGGCCTGTTCGATATCGGCATCCTCCAGCACGATGGTCGGCGATTTGCCGCCCAGCTCCAGCGAGGCCGGGATCAGTTTTTCCGCCGCCACGTGCGCCAGATGACGGCCCGTGGTGGTTCCGCCGGTAAAGGAAATTTTGCGCACGCGAGGATGACGCGCCAGCGCATCGCCAATCACCGAGCCTTTGCCTGGCAACACGCTCAGCAGCCCGGCGGGCAGCCCGGCCTGTTCAAAAATCCGCGCCAGCTCGAGCGCCATCAGCGGCGTGGCTTCGGCGGGCTTGAGGATCACCGCGTTCCCGGCGGCAATGGCTGGCGCGACCTTCTGCATTTCGCTGGCAATCGGCGAGTTCCACGGCGTGATGGCCGCCACCACGCCGAGCGGCTCGTAGCGGCTCAGCGTCAGCAGATCCGGCTGGCGCGGCGTGGGCAATTCCCCTTCCAGCAGCTCGCAGGCGGCGGCAAAGTAGCGCGCCGTTCCCGCCGCGCTCATCACCAGTCCGCGCGCTTCCGCCAGCGGCTTGCCGTTATCACGGCTCTGCATCTGCGCCAGCGCGTCGAGGCGGGATTCAATAAGATCGGCAACCTTATGCAGGATCTTCGCGCGCATGTGCGGCAGGCTGTTACACCATGCGGGATCGCGCCAGGCGCGCTCTCCGGCGTCTACCGCCTCCTCCAGGTCATCCAGACTGGCGGCATTCAGCGTCGCGTTGATCGACCCGTCTGCCGGAAAGTGGCTCTGCATCGGGTTGCCGCCGCCGTGTCGCCACTGGCCGCCGATAAAAATCTTCAGATCGTCCATCGTCTCTCCTCAGCTCAGGGCCAGCTCGCGGCAGGCGCGCACCGCGCTCAGTGCCGCCAGGGTGGAGGTTTTAGGATTAGAAGCCAGCGGCAGTCCGCTCAGCTCCAGATGAAACTCGCCGAACAATCCTTCCACGTGGAGCGTGTGGGTATTGCGTTTCGTTGCCGGGTCAACCATCAGCTGCACGCGGGTGTCGTCCATCCCGACGCCGCCGAGCGCCACGGTCGCCGCCACGTTGGCGTTCGCCGGGAACAGCCGCGCCGCCTCGCGGGCGCTGCCTTCAAAAAAGACCTTTGCCTCTGACACCGCATTCAGATCGATAAGCTGCTCGGCATAGCTGCCGCGCCAGCTGGCCGGGCTTTTGCGCGACTGATAGGTAACGCGCTCAAGGCCGCCCTCTTTCGCCGCCGCCAGCCCGTCGATACCGGCCACCGCACCGGAAAGCAGGGTCAGTTTTCCGCCCGCAGCGAGCAGACGCTGCTCCAGCGCGCTGTCCGCCAGCGCGCCGGTGGAAATGACGGCCAGATGCCAGCCGCGACGCAGGATCTCTTCCCCGTACTGGGCCACCGCCTGCTGGCTGGCGCATTCCAGCACCAGATCCGGCGTTTGTGCGCACGCCATCGGCGACGTCAGCGCCTCAACCGCATCGCCAAACTGGTCGTGAATGGCGGCATGGTGAGACGCGCGCGCCACGATCCAGCCGATAGCCACGCCGGCGGGCAGGCGCTCAATCACCGCCTGCGCCATGGCGCCAAAACCAATCAACATTACCTTTTTCATGATGTGTCCTTACAGATGGCGGCAGAAGCCGCCGGAAACGTCCAGCGCCGCGCCGGTGGTAAACGAGGCCAGCGGCGAAGCGAGGAACAGCAGCGCCTGCGCGGGCTCCTGCGGCTTGCCGAGGCGCGCCATCGGAATGCCGCGCTTGCGCGCGATATCCGCCGTCCACTCCGGCCAGCTCTGGCTTTTGTCCGCCCGGTTTTCAAAGCGGCGCTGCCACTGGCCGGATTCCACCATGCCGAGCAGAATGGAATTGACGCGAATACCTTTGCCCACCAGCTCTTTCGAGAGCGTCAGCGTCATGTTCAGCAGCGCGGCACGAGCGGCAGAGGTGGCGATCATGTGCTCCTCCGGCTGTAGCGCCAGCAGGGAGTTCACACAGGTAACAGAGGCAATGTCGGACTGCTCCAGCAGAGGCTGAAACGCCTGCACCGGGTTAATCACCCCGAACAGTTTGAGTTCGGCTTCGTGCAGCCACGCCTCGCGCGGGGTATCATGGAAGTGCGCCACGTAGCCCTGCCCGGCGTTGTTGATCAGCATATCCGCCGCGCCAAAGCGCGCCTGCACCGCATCCGCAAAGGCCTGAACTTCGTCGGCGTTCAGCACGTCGCAGCGGTAAGCAAAAATCTCCCCGTGAGGAAATTCGTTTTGCAGCGTCGCATGGGCGCTGGCGAGCCGGTCCGGGTCACGGCCGCAGAAGGCGACTTTCGCCCCTTCACCCAGCAGCAGGCGCAGCGTTTCAAAGCCAATGCCGGAAGAACCGCCGGTAACGACCGCTACGCGCCCGTCAATTTGTGCATTCATCGCGCACCTCTTCGTTAATGCGTAAAAGCTGTTGGTTGAAAAACGCGTCGTTATCGAGATAGCTGGCGTGCCCGGCCTGCGGAATGGCGATAAACGGCATGCCGTAGCGCAGCGCCAGACCCTGAACCAGTTCCGGCTGGGTGATGGCATCCTGCTCGCCGCACCAGACTTCAAACGTGCCTGAGTAGCGTTTAAGCCAGCCGTGAATGTCGTCATGTGCCAGCATCCACGCGGCAGCGAGGTAGCCTTCCGGGCGCAGCGCCCGCATGCCCGCCGCGACGGTGGCGATATCTTCCGCGCGCGCGCCGGGGCGCAGCAGCTTCGCGGCGCGGGTCTGGGCGAGGATGTCGCCCCCCAGCGCCATCTGCTGCTCGCGGTTGCGCCAGACCTGCTCCCGCTGCTCCGGCGCGGCATTGCCGTACCCCTGCGCGGCGTCGGCCAGCACCAGATGAATGACGCGATCCGGGAACTTTGCCGCAAAGGCGCTGGCCACCAGCGCCCCCAGGGAATGGCCGACCAGCACTGCCTGCCAGACACCGGCGCGATCCAGCATGGCCGCCAGCGCGTCGGCGTAATCCCCCGCGTTTGCCCGCGCTACGGCCAGCATCGGGCTTTCGCCGTAACCGGGCATGTCCCACGCCAGCACGCGAAAACCGTTCAGCGCCATCTGCTTGTGCCAGGAAGCGGCGCCGGAGCTGATCCCGTGCAGCAGCATCAGCGGAATGCCGCTTCCCTGTTCACGAAAACCCGTCATCATGCCCCCTTAGTTCCGCTTCACTTTGGAAAGCGGATGGTCGGACGGATAGGTTGGGATTTCCGGCTTGTTGGTCCCCAGCATGACGCACATCAGCGCTTCTTCTTCGCCGTGGTTAAACAGGCCGCGATAGATGCCCGGCGGAACGGAGATCAGGTCACGCTCACGCAGCACGGTTTCGGTGTAGTTGTCGCCGTCCTGGATCATCAGCGTGATCTGCCCCTTGAGCATGAAGAACACCTCTTCCACGTCGTCGTGCAGGTGCAGCGGTCCTTCGCACTTCGACGGCAGCACCATGGTGGAGAAGGTAAAATGGTCCGCCTGCACGGTGTTGGTGTCGTTCGCGACGCCCGTTGCGCCGGTGCCGATGTAGCGCATCTGCGCCCGGCGGTATTTCGGGTCAAAATCGGCCTGGAACTTCAGCGCGTTCCAGTCGTATTTACGCCCTTCGAAGCGCGCGATGCGCGACTCGACCCACTCTTCCATCGTCAGATGGTCAGGTTTCATGCCTGTTGTGTTGGTTACGGTTGAATCAGTCATGACACTCTCCTCAGTAACGTCTCAGCAGCGGCAGTAACAGGACGCAGCCCACCGCCGCCATCACCGCCAGAAAAATCAGCCCGGAATCCATGCTGTGGGTGAAGGCGATAAGCGCGCCCATCACCGCCGGCGACAGCGCGCCCGCAAAGTTTCCCAGCCCGTTGAAGATACCGCCCGCCGTGGCGCTCACCCGGGGATGGGTGGCCTTCGCCAGCAGGGCGAAAATGTTGGGTGCGCCTGTGCCCCACATAAAGGTGCTGAAGCTCATCGCCGCGATGACGGCCAGCGGGGTATCAAGGTGCATCACCGCCGCCAGCCCGACGGCCGCCCCCGCCATGGAGATAAAGCAGGCCGCCGCGCGCTTATCGACCCTGTCCGAGAGCCACGCGCCAATCACTTCCCCTGCCAGCATGGCGATGAACGGCATCGACGACAGCCAGCCCGCGTGCTCCAGATGAATGCCTTTGCCTTTGATCAGGTAGCCCGGCAGCCAGCCGTTGATGCCCCACAGGTAGGTCAGGAAAGCGATGTTAAAGATGCAGATGATCCAGAAGTGCGGGCTGACAAACAGCTCGCGCCGCGCCGCGCGCCGCTCGTCCCGGGACGCCTGCGAGGTGCCGGGTTTTGCCTCCAGGCGGATCCCGCGCAGACCTATGCGCACAAAGATAAGCACCGGCACGGTAAGCATGGCCATCACAAAGAAAGTGCTCTGCCAGCCGAAGGTGTTCAGCAGCCAGAGGGAAAGCGGGAAACCAATCGCCGCGCCAACCGGGGTGCCCAGCAGCCACAGCATGGTGGCGCGCGCCTGCAAATGCTGCGGGAAGTTGTGACGCACGATGGCGAAAGCCAGCGGGAACAGCGGTCCTTCCGCCACGCCCAGCAGAATACGCAGGACGATCATCAGCGTGTAGTTATGGGTAAAGCCCATCGCCACCATCAGCACGCACCACACCGCCATCATCCCGGTGAGCAGGCGCAGCGGCGCGATTTTGTCGCCTAAACCGCTTAAAAACACCGATGAGAAGCCATAGCTCAGCAGGAAAGCGCTCATCAAAATGCCGAGACGCGTGGTGTCGAAATCAATGCCCATCGCCTGCTGGAAATGGGTATCCGAAAAGAGCGCCGCGATGCTGATTTTGTCGAAAAACGCCAGCAGCACGCAGGCCAGCAGCGACAGCGGGATGGCCCAGCGCACCGCTTTTTCGGGCGTGCGGGTCCCCTCACCGCTCGCCTCAACCGGTGCGGTGTTAGTCTCTAGTGTGGTCATCTCTCCCCCTACGGGTGCGGGTTAGCTATCGCAGTGACATCAGTGAAAAGGTCGGGTCGGCGAGCGGCACGTCGGACAGATCCCGCCCCGCCGCCATCCAGCGCTTCGCCAGCTTGACGGTACGCGCATCGTCGAACGCCACCAGCTGCGTCAGCCTCCCGTTGTCGTCCAGCGAGAAATACAGCGCCTCTTCACGCACGACCGTTCTGCTGCCTGGCTGCGGAATACCGAGGATCTGGATGTTGTGCTGGTATTGATCCGACCATAGCCACGGCGCGTCGTCATAGCCCGGCGCATCGGGGTTGAGCATCGCTTTCGCCGTCGCCGCAGCCTGATTCTGGGCGAAGGCCCAGGACTGGATGCACAGCCCGTAGTGATGGTGCTGGGCGACATCTCCTGCGGCAAAGATGAACGGATCCGACGTGCGTCCCTGGGCATCAACCACGATCCCGCGCCCGGTTTTCAGCCCCGCATCGCGCGCCAGCTCCAGATTGAGATCGACGCCGATCCCGACCACGACCGCATCAAAGGTTTCACGCTGGCCGTCGCAGTGGATGACCGGCAGGCCGCCGTCGTCCTCCAGCTCCAGCGCACCGCAGCCGGTACGGATATCCACGCCCTGCTCGCGGTGAAGGGCCTCTAAGCGCTGCGATACCTCGCCGCTCACCGAGCGCATGCAGAGCGCTGGCTGCTGCTCGAACAGGGTGACCGCCACGCCGCTTTTCCGCGCCGAGGCAGCAATCTCCAGTCCGATCCAGCCGCCGCCGACGATCGCCAGTTTTTTACTTTCCGCCAGACGACTTTTCAGGCGCTGCGCGTCCTGCCAGTGGCGCAGGGTATAGACCTGCGGATGGCTGGCCCACGCCTGCGAAGGCAGGCGCGCCCGACCGCCGGTAGCGATTAAAAGGATGTTGTAACTAAGATGCTCGCCGTTGCTAAGAACAACTTTTTTCTCATCGCGATCGACAGATTCAGCGCGCAGCGGCCGGTACCAGGCCAGGTTCAGCGCCTGCTGCACCTCGTCGCTAAACAGCCTTGGGAGCGCCGCGTCCGGCTCCAGCAAAGACGCTTTTGACAGCGGCGGGCGCTCGTAGAAATCCCACTCTTCTTCCGCTACCACGCAAATCTCGCCGTCGAAACCCTCATCGCGCAGGGTTTTCGCCGCCCAGCCGCCCGCCTGGCCGCCGCCGATAATGACAACGCGCGACGTCATACCGCCTCCGGCTTTTTCTGCTGACGGCGCGTGTCGTGGTCAATCCCGCCTTCCACCGCCCACTCGGTAAAGGAGACCAGGGAATGCTCCAGCTCACGCGGCTGCCAGTTTTCCGTCAGGTAATCATCGTTGGTGTAATACTCAAACGCCCCGCCGGTCGGGCTGTTGACGTACCAGAAGTACGCCGACGACACCGGATGACGGCCCGGCCCGATAAAGGTGCTCCAGTCATGTTTATTCATCGCGATACCGCCGCCGATCACCTCGTGGATGTCGCGCACGGTGAAGGCCACGTGGTTGAGGCCGCGCTTGCGGTTCGGCAGTTGCAGCAGGAACAGGTTGTGATGGCCGCCGCGCACGCCGCAGCGCAGGAACACGGCGCGGTTGATATAGCGGTCCGAGACCTGGAAGCCGAGCACCTCGCGGTAGAATTTCTCCACTGCCGCCAGCTCTTCCACGAAGAACACCACATGCCCCACGTTGATCGGCTGGGCGCGATCGTAAACCGGGCTGGGGGTGTCGATACGGCGGGCATCGCCCCACTGGTTAATCGGCTCGACGTTCAGTTCCACGTCAGTTTGCTGGGTCACCTGCACGCGCAGCGTCATGCCGTTCGGGTCCAGGCACTCCAGCGCGTCGCCCACTTCACGAAAACCTGGCTGTTGCGCCAGCTTCGGGCGCAGCGCATCCAGATCTGACTGGCTGGCAACCGCCCAGGTCATGCGGCGCAGGGTGTTGCCCGCTTCAAACGCGGGCGGCAGGTCGGGGCTGTCGATCGGGTTAAGCTCCACGCGCGCGCCGCTCAGGGTGGTGAAACGCTGGCCGCTGGCATCGCCCGTCAGGCCAAAATCACGCATAAATTTGGCGCAGTGCGTCAGGTCTTCCACACCAAATTCCAGCTTTTCAATTCCGGTTACACTCATCGTTCGTTGCCTCATCTGGCCCAGATTGGGCGTAAAACATGCCCGACGCAGTCAAGCGCCTGACGTTAACTCACTGATTTAACTGGCCTGTGACAAATACCCTAAGAAGCCAGAAATTTTATCCGCCGCGAGGCGAACCTCGTTTTGCAGGCGCTCGCGGTCGCTCTGCGGGATCTCCTCCGACGGCACCAGAATGCTGACCACCGCCGCCACGCGGCCGCTTCGGTCATACACCGGGTAGACGATGGAAGAGATGCCGTGGCGGAAGAAGGATTCGCCGATGACATACCCGCGGGCTTTGTCCTGCTGCACCATCTGCCACAGGGCTTCGCGGTCGTGAAGCTGACCCGGCGTGTTGCCCGGCAGACGCTCATGCGGGAACAGCTGTTCGAAATCAGCGCGGGAAATATCGGTCAACAGCATGCGGCCGAGCGAGGTGCAGTGCACCGGCAGGCGGGTACCAATGCTGACCTGGTTGATGCGCGACCCGGCGGCGCTGACGCGGGCGATGTAGATAATGTCGCGCCCGTCGCGGATCGCCAGATGGCTGCTGCACTGGCTCACGTCGCGCAATTGCTCGATCACCGGCTGGCCGACCTGCGCCACGTCCAGCGAGGCGATGTACTCAAAGCCCAGGCGCAGCACGTTCATGCCCAGCGAGAAGGTATTGGTGCGCGCGTTGCGCTCCAGAAAGCCCATGAACTCCAGCGTCTGTACCACGCGGTAGGCGGTGGCCTTCGGCATATCCACCAGCCGGTGCAGCTCGGCAAAGGTCAGTTCGCGATGCTGCTCGCCAAAGGCCAACAGCAGCTGTAAACCGCGCTCCAGCCCCGGCACCAGATACTTCACTTCCCGATCGTTTGCCATCATCGCCCTACCTCAATTAAAGACAAAACCGCCGTTGACCGGGATCAGCTGTCCGGTGATGAATCGCGACAGATCGCTAAGCAGCCAGACCACGCTGCCGGTGACATCCTCCGGCTGCTGCGCCCCCGTTAATGCGCGACCGTTTTCGTAAAGCTGATGCCGCTCGGCCGGCACATATTCGGTTGCCTCGACGCGGGTTAATCCCGGGGCGATGGCGTTGATTCGAATGCGCTTTTCGCCAAGCTCGCGCGCCATTGAGCGGGTCATGGCAATCACCGCGCCCTTGCTGGCGACGTAGGCCATCAGGCGCGGCGCGCCCCACAGCGCGGTGTCGGACGCCACGTTCACAATGCCTGCCCCTTCGCGCAGCAGCGGCACGGCGGCGCGCGTCACCAGCCAGGTGCCTTTGACGTTGACGCTCATCACCCGATCCCAGAGATCCGGATCGTAATCAAGCATGTTTTTGCCGCCCACGCCCGTCGCCATCGCCGCGTTGTTCACCAGGCCGTCAATCTGCCCTTGCTCGCCAATGGCGCTGAACACCTGGTCGATAGAGTGCTGATCGGCCAGATCGATAACGTGCGATTCGATCGCATAGCCCTGCTCGCGCAGCCGGTGGGCACTCTCGGCCAGCTCGCCTTTGAGGATGTCGCACATCACCACCGCCGCGCCCTGCTCCGCGCAGGCCTGGGCAAAGTGGTAGCCCAGCCCGCGCGCGGCGCCGGTCACCACGATGCGCTTGCCGCTCAGCAGCCCGTTCATCAGGCGGCTCCCTGCTGTGCTTCACGCATCGCCAGCTGCTCTTTGGCGGCCTTTTGCATCATGCGGCGCAGGCGCGAGAGGCCAACGTCATGCTGATACAGGTACTCATGGTCGCGGGCGTTTGGCGCCAGGCTTTCCAGCACCACACGGTCCTGCTCCAGCACTTCCCAGTGCAGTTTTTCCAGACGGTTGCGGTACATGAAGCGCCACATATCGCGCTGCCAGCCCTGCACGCGGCGGATGCGCCAGAAGAAGACGCGGCAGTTGTCGTTATCTTCCGGCACCACCATGCCGACGATAAAGAAGTGGCCGCCCGGTCCGAAGCGCTTCCTGTACGGAATGGAGAGGCGCATCCAGCAGGTGCCGCTGTTGCCCAGCTCCACCCAGTCAAAATTGACGCCGCTCTGCCCTTTCTTCTCGAAAATAAAGCCGGTTTTGGTCGGCTGGAGCACCATGTCGGCCTTGCGATCCCCTTCCGCCATCGAGTGCGACGAGGAGTGCAGATAGGTGCCGTGCATCGGGTCCATCACGTTTTCCAGCGCGTACTGGTAATTGCATTTCCACGCGGCGGTGCAGAGGAAGTTGCTGAAGTTTTCCGTGTCGGCGAGTTCATCCGGGAAGGTCAGTTCGTCCGGCTGCTGGTCCGCGGTGACGCCAAACCACAGGAAGATAGCGCCGTGCGCCTCCTGCACGTTATAGCTGCGCACGCACTGCTGGCCGACCAGCGGACATTTATCCACGGCGGGCACGTCTTTCACCTCGCCGTTGCCCGCCACCTCAACGCCGTGATACCAGCAGGCAATGCGGTCCCCGAGGTTCCAGCCCATCGACAGGCGCGCACCGCGATGCGGACAGCGGTCCTCCAGCGCCTGAACCTGTCCATCTTTATTGCGCCAGACCACAATCTGCTCGCCCAGGCGGGTGATGCCCACCGGCGCAGACTGCACTTCCCAGCTCGCCAGCACCGGATACCAGAGGCCGCGCAGGCCTTTATCAAGATAGTTTTGTACGGTCGTCGTCATCGCGTTGCCCTCAGTAGCCGTTAACCTGTAAGAATGCCTGGAAGCTGGCGTCGCTCCACGGCTCGCCCTGCTGGTCGTGCATACGCACTGCGTTCAGCCCGCTTACCAGCTCCGGCAAGGTCTCAACGCCCTGCTCGAAGAGATCTTCCAGCGTCGCAATCAGCTTCACTTCCCAGCTTTCCGGCTCGCGGCTGCGGGTCTGCCAGATCAGGTTGGTGTAATCACCCGGCTTATGAATGGCACCGTTACCGCCCTCTGCCGGCGGGGTAAACTGGCGGCTTTCCGGCAGCGCCGGGTTGTAGTTCAGCGTGTCGCTCATGCCACGGTCTCCTCAACGAAGGTAATCTGAATCTGGTTTTCAAAGACCCGAACCGGGTATCGGTTGAGGTTGCGTCCTCCGGGGCCGTGCAGACACTGGCCGGTTTTGACGTCGAACACCGCCTCGTGCAGCGGGCATTCCACCTTGCCGTCTTCCACGAAGCCCTGGCTCAGCAGGGCATAGGCGTGCGGGCATACGTCCTCCAGCGCGTAATATTCACCGTCGATCAGGTAAACGCCGATCTCTTTACCGTCGACGTTGCCGCTAAAAGGGAAATCTTCCTGTACTTGCTCTGCGTCACATACGCCTATCCAGCTCATCACGATCCTCCAGGCTTTTGTTTCATATATGAAACTCTGTTTCTTATTTAATACGGTCAATATAAAAGCGATGAATGTTTCGTCAAGCGACAATGTGACGAATTTGTTAATCGATCGGCAATTAATTAACTAAGTGTGCAAGGGATCACGAAAAAATGCAGCGATATGAAATTTTCATTATTGCAGCGTGAGAAATACGTTTTTTTGATGGTCTCTTATTTTGAATAAAACAGATTGACTTCTTTTCTTTTTACTCTCTAAAAATAAATGAACGTCACCTCTTTCATGTTTCACCTGTGAAACTTATTTTTTATTTATCTTTATTAAACAAAGAGTTTCACAGGTGAACCATTTTAGCTCCGTGACAATCACATTGATGAAAAATATAAGTTACATAAAACGTAAGGCGGACATGATGACGGCAAGATGGCAAGGCACGATTGCGCTTTTATTACTCATTATTATTTCCTACGTCGATCGGGTAAATATCTCGGTAATGATTTTTAACCCGGAATTTGCCGAACATTTTCAGTTAAATGAAAACAGAATGTTACAGGGTCTGCTCATGACCTGCTTTCTGCTGGGTTATGGTTTTTCCGCTTTATTATTAACACCGGTTATTGAAAGCAAACTTCATTATCGGCAGGGATTATTAAGCAGTATTGCGATTTGGGCCGCGGTTTGCGCGGTTTCGCCTTTGCTTGGCTCGCTGACGGGAATGCTCATCGCTCGCGTGATTCTGGGGATCGCGGAGGGACCGCTTTTTTCACTGAAAACGCGCTTTATCAGCGATAACTTTAGCGCGCAAGAGATCGGCAAACCCAACGCCGTGACCGCGCTGGGCGTCTCGCTCGGGCTGGCCGTGGGCTTTCCGCTGGTGACCTGGCTGATGTCGCATCTGGGCTGGGCCGGGTCGTTTTACGCGCTGGCGGTGATGAATCTGGTGTTGGGCGGCGGGCTCATCTGGCGTTTTCTGCCCGCGCCGCGCAAGCTCCCGACCGCGAAAAACCGGGGTTTGTCCACACCTTCACGCTGGCCTGGCAGACGCCGCTGCTGGGCTGGATCATGGTGGTTGAAATCGCCACCCTGAGCTATCTCTGGGGGAGCAGCGCCTGGTTACCCGCGTGGCTGCGTGACGAGCACCATTTCTCGCTGCATGCCACGGGCTGGCTTGCGGCGATCCCCTTCCTGCTCAGCCTGGGGTCAAAGTTTCTGGGCGGCGTGCTGCTCGACAAAATGCGTCCTGAACAGGCACCGGTGCTGTTTGTGGTGGGCGGGGCGATGACGGCGCTGTCCGTGGTCGCGCTGATGCTCAGCCATCAGCCTGCCTGGCTGGCGCTGTTTATGCTTTCGGCTAACGTCTTCTGGGGGCTTCAGGGAGCGGCTATTCCGGCGGTGATCCAGCATCACGCCGCGCGGGAAGCGGTGGGCAGCGCTTACGGCATAATCAATGGGATCGGCAATATCTGCGCGGCGTTTATTCCGCTGCTGATGGGGATGGTGATGAGATCGGTGGGGTCGGTCAGTTCAGGCTTTTCGGTGCTGGTCGTCTCGCAGGTTGTCACCCTGCTTGCCGGGGGAATGTTGCTGCTGCGCATGCGGCGCGCAGCAGCAATCAGCGCGTAAGGCTTATTCGCCTTTTTTCGCCGCCTGGATGTAGAGCATTTCCAGCGCCAGGGTCGCCGCGGCCAGCGCGGTGATCTCGGACTGGTCATAGGCCGGAGCTACTTCCACCACGTCCATCCCGACGATGTTCAGATCCTTCAGGCCGCGCACCAGCTTGATGGCGCGGTCTGATGTCAGGCCGCCGATCACCGGCGTACCGGTACCCGGTGCGAATGCCGGATCCAGGCAGTCGATATCGAAGGTCAGATAGACAGGCATGTCGCCGACGATCTGCTTAACCTGAGCCAGAATATCGTCCACGCCGCGATCGTTCACCTGGCCCGCGTCGAGTACGGTGAAGCCGTTGTCTTTGTCGAACTCGGTGCGGATGCCGATCTGCACGGAGTGGTTCGGATCGATCAGGCCTTCTTTCGGCGCGGTATAGAACATGGTGCCGTGGTCGAATTCACAGCCGTTCGCGTAGGTGTCGGTATGCGCATCGAAGTGCACCAGCGCCATTTTGCCGAAGTGCTTCGCGTGGGCGCGCAGCAGCGGCAGGGTCACGAAGTGGTCACCGCCGAAGGAGAGCATGCGTTTACCGGCCGCCAGCAGCTTCTCGGCGTGCGCCTGCAATTTTTCGCTCATCTCACGCGCGTCGCCGAAGGCGTACACCAGATCGCCGCAGTCCACCACGTTCAGGCGCTCGCGCATGTCGAAGTTCCACGGGAAGCGGTTGTGCTCCCAGGCCAGGTTGGTGGAAACCTGACGGATCGCCGCCGGGCCATGACGCCCACCCGCGCGACCGGACGTTGCCATGTCGAACGGTACGCCGGTGATCACCCAGTCCGCATCGCTGTCGTACGGCTGGAAGTTCATCGGAAGGCGTAAAAAACCAAACGCGTTAGATACCAGAGAGTTATCGTACTGATGACCTAAAGTGCTCATGTCCTGACCTCATATAAAGTCGATACATTAAAAACAGATGAAAAAAAATCCCCTCCGCGTCGTTAAACCCGACGAGGAAGGGATTGATTCGTAAATCGCATATTGGGGCGAATTATCGCCGTTAATTCATACGGGTTCAAGTGAGTATAGCATTCTGCCGGATGGCGGCTTCGCCTTCTCCGGCCTACATTCGTAGGCCCGGTAAGCGCAGCGCCACCGGGCATCGGCGGCACAGCGGCCTGATGCCCTCACCCCGCCCCTCTCCCACAGGGAGAGGGAGGTTTTCTTACTCGTCTTCCAGATACGTATACCCGTACAGACCCGCTTCAAACTCTTCCAGGAACTGCTGCTGCAAGGCATCGTCCAGACCGGTGTTTTTAACCTGATCGCGGAACTGGGTGAGCAGTTTTTTCGGATCCAGCTGAACGTATTCGAGCATGTCCGCCACGGTGTCCCCTTCGTCGGACAGCTCAACCTCCACGCTGCCGTCAGGGAAGACAAACACGTCAACCGCTTCGGTATCACCGAACAGGTTGTGCATGTTGCCGAGGATCTCCTGATACGCCCCCACCATAAAGAAGCCCAGCATTGGCGGGTTCTCCGGATCGTACTCCGGCATTGGCATCGTCGTTGCGATACCGTCGCCGTCGACGTAGTGGTCAATTGCGCCGTCGGAGTCACAGGTGATATCCAGCAGCACGGCGCGGCGTTCCGGGGCGTGGTTCAGCCCTTCCAGCGGCAGAACCGGGAACAGCTGGTCGATACCCCAGGCATCCGGCATCGACTGGAACAGGGAGAAGTTGACGTACATTTTGTCCGCCATACGCTCCTGCAACTCGTCGATAATTGGACGGTGCGCGCGGTTGCTCGGATCGAGCTGTTTCTGCACTTCGTGGCACATATTCAGATAGAGCTGCTCCGCCCACGCGCGCTCTTGCAGGCTGAAGGTGCCTGACGAGTAGCCGACGTGAATATCGTGCAGGTCCATCTGGCTGTCGTGCAGCCATTCGCGCAGGGAACGACGCGTGCCCGGCTCGTGCATCTCCTGCCAGGTTTCCCACATGCTTTGCAGGGAACGTGGAGCATCGTCTGCCGGAGGCGTGGCTTCGGTGATTTCGCTACGCTCAACGCCGATGATGTTAGAGACCAGCACCGTATGGTGTGCAGTGACCGCGCGGCCGGATTCGGTGATTACCGTCGGGTGCGGCAGGCCGTGCTCTTCGCAGGCATCGCCAATCGCCCAGATGATGTTGTTGGCATATTCGTTCAGGCCATAGTTTACCGAGCAGTCAGACTGCGAGCGGGTCCCTTCGTAGTCCACGCCCAGGCCGCCACCCACGTCAAAGCACTGAATATTCACGCCGAGCTTATGCAGCTCAACGTAGAAACGCGCGGATTCACGCACCCCAGTGGCGATGTCGCGAATATTGGCCATCTGCGAGCCGAGGTGGAAGTGCAGCAGCTGAATGCTGTCCAGACGACCGCGCTCGCGCAGAATTTCCACCAGCTGAAGCACCTGGTTCGCCGCGAGGCCAAACTTGGATTTTTCACCGCCGGAAGACTGCCATTTACCGGAACCCTGCGACGCCAGTCGCGCACGCACGCCAAGGCGTGGGATCACGTTCAGACGCTCGGCCTCTTCCAGCACGATCGCGATTTCGGTCATCTTCTCGATCACCAGATAGACCTTGTGGCCCATCTTCTCGCCAATCAGCGCCAGACGAATGTATTCGCGGTCTTTATAGCCGTTACAGACGATCACCGACCGGGTCATGCCCGCGTGCGCCAGAACCGCCATCAGCTCCGCTTTAGAGCCTGCTTCCAGGCCCAGCGGCTCGCCGGAGTGGATCAGGGACTCAATCACGCGACGGTGCTGATTGACCTTGATCGGGTAAACGAGGAAATAGTCGCCGTTATAACCATACGATTCCCGCGCGCGTTTGAACGCGGCGTTAATAGAACGCAGGCGATGTTGCAGGATCTGCGGGAAGCAGAACAGTGCAGGCAAGCGCTGACCCTGCGCTTCACGGGTTTTCACCAGTTTAGCGAGATCCACGCGCGCTTCCGGGACGTCCGGATCCGGGCAGACACTGATGTGGCCCAGCTCGTTAACGTCGTAGTAGTTATTGCCCCACCAGGCAATATTGTAAGTGCGCAGCATCTTGCTGGCTTCCTGGGAGCTCATCGCAACCTCCTGCATAGAACGTAGTACACCCTGTTCGCCTGCTGACGAAGGCGAAAGCGAAGACATGTCGTCAGACATAGCGAACCTCAACTCTTTGTATTAAGTGTAAAACAGTTGACTACTATCGCAGCGTTATACGGCGATAACAACCCATTAACGGCTCCATTTCCCAGCAGAGTATGCTGAAATCCAGACCGTGCGACCGGTTTCTTATTCATATCATTGTAAAACACGTATCCGAACTCTGTATGACAAGGTTCGGCGAAACCACGAGAAAACTCCTGTATTAACAAGAGCGCCCTTGTTCAGTTTTCACAAAGCGTGACCGGCTCTGGAATCCTGAGAAGCACCGAGATGGGTATAACATCGGCAGGTGTTTAGACCAGAAGTGCGGGTGGGAATCAAATGCGCGCCAGAACGGCTGCGCTGAATGAGCGGAAAACGATGGTTCATTATCTCGTATCACCTCCACGGCCGCCTCTGCTGAAACGGACCACAAGCCAAAGCTAAAAGTTCACTGCTTAACCCGGCTGGAAGTGGCGACACGATGTGTTCATCGAGCGCTTATTTTATATGAGCCGCGCGCCGCGTTTTATACCGAGAAGGTCGCTAAAAAGCAAAACAAAAATGCGCATGTTGCCAGCGTCGTCAGGAAAAATTTCCAGCAGCGTTTTCAACACAGTGAGAGGTGAGTCAAAAAAAACTGGAAATCAGGTGAAGAAGTGACCTAAAATAGACGTCCAGATGTTAATCCATCCATACCGATTAACACTCAGACTGCCAGTGTCAAAATCCTGTAGGCCTTGGTAGAATTATCTCCTATGGCTATTCCACACAGCAGCTTGAGCTAACCAAATTCCTCTTAGGTGAAATAAAACATGGCAAAACACCTGTTTACGTCCGAGTCCGTATCAGAAGGACATCCTGATAAAATTGCTGACCAAATCTCCGATGCGGTGCTGGATGCGATCCTCGCGCAGGATCCAAAGGCGCGCGTAGCGTGTGAAACCTATGTCAAAACCGGCATGGTTCTGGTTGGCGGTGAGATCACCACCAGCGCATGGGTTGATATCGAAGAGATCACCCGTAACACGGTGCGTGAGATTGGCTATGTACATTCTGATATGGGCTTTGATGCCAACTCCTGCGCCGTACTGAGCGCGATTGGCAAACAGTCTCCGGATATCAACCAGGGCGTTGACCGTGCCGATCCGCTGGAACAGGGCGCGGGTGACCAGGGCCTGATGTTCGGCTACGCAACCAACGAAACCGACGTGCTGATGCCAGCGCCGGTAACCTACGCCCATCGTCTGGTGCAGCGTCAGGCTGAAGTGCGTAAAAACGGCACCCTGCCGTGGCTGCGTCCGGATGCGAAAAGCCAGGTGACCTTCCAGTATGACGACGGGAAAATCGTCGGTATCGATGCAGTGGTTCTTTCCACGCAGCATGCTGAAGAGATTGACCAGAAATCCCTGCAAGAAGCGGTGATGGAAGAGATCATCAAGCCGGTTCTGCCAACTGAATGGCTGAGCTCTGCGACCAAATTCTTCATCAACCCAACCGGACGCTTTGTTATCGGCGGCCCAATGGGTGACTGCGGTCTGACCGGTCGTAAAATCATCGTAGATACCTACGGCGGCATGGCACGTCACGGCGGCGGCGCATTCTCCGGTAAAGATCCGTCTAAAGTTGACCGTTCTGCGGCGTACGCTGCACGTTATGTAGCGAAAAACATCGTTGCTGCCGGTCTGGCTGACCGCTGTGAGATCCAGGTTTCCTACGCTATCGGCGTGGCTGAGCCAACCTCCATCATGGTGGAAACCTTCGGTACTGAAAAAGTGCCTTCTGAACAGCTGACCCTGCTGGTGCGTGAGTTCTTCGACCTGCGTCCATACGGTCTGATTCAGATGCTGGATCTGCTGCACCCAATCTACCAGGAAACCGCAGCGTACGGTCACTTTGGCCGCGAACATTTCCCATGGGAAAAAACCGACAAAGCCGCCCTGCTGCGTGATGCTGCCGGTCTGAAGTAATCGACTGCCAGTAGCTTAAACAGGCCAGCCGTTGTGCTGGCCTTTTTTATGTCGGGTGGCGGCTATGCCTTACCCGACCTACGAGTAGTGAGTTTTTGTAGGCCGGGTAAGGCGCAGCCGCCACCCGGCAATGTTTGGAACCGTTTACACCTCACTCTCTATACCCCGCTTTCAGAATATTCTCTTTGCATGATCGCATTTCTTCTGCTGTTACATTCCCTTTCAGTTAAGTCTGAAATTTGTGCAAACGCGATGCACATCAATTAATTTACCTCTATATTTTCAAAGCTTTAATTATTTTTACGGTTACAAGCCAGTGTAACCGATTACACCGTTGTGATTTGACTCACATATTTTTATGAGCCGCTCACCTACTCTTAATATCGTAAAAACTGATAACCCAACTGGAGGGCATAATGCCTGACAATAATAAACAGGGGCGTACGTCCAATAAGGCAATGACGTTCTTCGTCTGCTTCCTCGCCGCTCTGGCAGGATTACTCTTTGGCCTGGATATTGGCGTAATTGCCGGTGCATTACCTTTCATCACCGATGAGTTCCAGATTAGCGCACACACTCAGGAATGGGTGGTTAGCTCCATGATGTTCGGTGCCGCCGTCGGCGCGGTCGGTAGCGGCTGGCTCTCCTTTAAGCTCGGGCGTAAAAAGAGCCTGATGATCGGCGCGATCCTGTTCGTTGCCGGCTCACTGTTCTCTGCCGCTGCGCCTAACGTTGAAGTGCTGATCATCTCCCGCGTGCTGCTCGGTCTGGCAGTGGGCGTGGCGTCTTATACTGCCCCGCTGTACCTGTCTGAAATCGCTCCGGAAAAAATCCGCGGCAGCATGATTTCCATGTATCAGCTGATGATCACCATCGGTATTCTGGGGGCTTATCTCTCGGATACCGCATTCAGCTACAGCGGCGCATGGCGCTGGATGCTGGGCGTAATCATCATTCCAGCCATCCTGCTGCTGATTGGCGTCTTCTTCCTGCCGGACAGTCCGCGCTGGTTCGCCGCCAAACGCCGCTTCCATGATGCCGAACGCGTGCTCTTACGCCTGCGTGATACCAGCGCCGAAGCCAAAAACGAGCTGGAAGAGATCCGCGAAAGCCTGAAGGTCAAACAGTCCGGCTGGGCGCTGTTCAAAGAGAACAGCAACTTCCGCCGCGCGGTGTTCCTCGGTGTGCTGTTACAGATCATGCAACAGTTCACCGGGATGAACGTCATCATGTATTACGCGCCGAAAATCTTCGAACTGGCGGGCTACACCAACACCACCGAGCAGATGTGGGGCACCGTGATCGTCGGCCTGACCAACGTGCTGGCGACCTTTATCGCTATCGGTCTGGTGGACCGCTGGGGACGTAAGCCAACCCTGACGCTGGGCTTCCTGGTGATGGCCGTCGGGATGGGCGTGCTGGGTACCATGATGCACATGGGCATTCACTCTCCAACGGCACAGTACTTCGCCGTGGCGATGCTGCTGATGTTTATCATTGGGTTTGCGATGAGCGCCGGTCCGCTGATTTGGGTGCTGTGCTCTGAGATCCAGCCGCTGAAAGGGCGTGATTTTGGTATCACCTGTTCTACCGCAACCAACTGGATTGCCAACATGATCGTCGGCGCAACGTTCCTGACCATGCTCAATACCCTGGGTAACGCCAATACCTTCTGGGTCTACGCCGGTCTGAACCTGTTCTTTATCGTTCTCACTATCTGGCTGGTTCCTGAAACCAAACATGTTTCACTGGAACACATTGAACGTAACCTGATGAAAGGTCGTCCTCTGCGCGAAATCGGCGCACACGACTGATCCTCCTGCGGGAGGCGCCTCTTGCGCCTCCCCGCTTCCCGCTTTATGCTCTGCCCCTATGAAAGCTCCCCGTCTCCCCATCGCCATTCAGCAAGCCGTCATGCGCAGCCTGCGGGAAAAACTCGCCCAGGCCAACCTGAAGCTCGGCCGCAATTATCCTGAACCGAAGCTGGTCTATCAGCAGCGTGGCACCGCGGCAGGCACCGCCTGGCTGGAATCGTATGAGATCCGCCTGAATCCGGTGCTGATGATGGAAAACCAGCAGGCGTTTATCGACGAAGTGGTGCCGCACGAGCTGGCCCACCTTCTGGTGTGGAAGCACTTTGGCCGCGTCGCACCGCACGGCAAAGAGTGGAAATGGATGATGGAGGCGGTGCTCGGGGTTCCGGCCCGCCGCACCCATCAGTTCGAGCTGGAATCGGTACGCCGCAATACCTTCCCCTACCGCTGCCAGTGTCAGCAGCACCAGCTTACCGTCCGCCGCCATAACCGCGTTGTGCGCGGCGAGGCGACCTATCGCTGCGTTAAATGCGGCGAACCGCTGGTTGCGGAATAATCACTCGAACTTTCAGGAACTTTCCTGATCTGACTGATTGCATACGGGAACTACATTCGTTACGTTGCGGGCTCGTTTTGACACGGAGTGTAAGATGTCCCGTAATGTTTCTCTCGCGGTCGCTTTTCTGGCGACAGCGCTCTCCGGCCATGCTCTGGCCGACGGTATTCACAGTTTCTCTCAGGCAAAAACCGCAGGCGTAAAGATTAACGCCGACGTACCGGGTGATTTCTACTGCGGCTGTAAAATTAACTGGCAGGGTAAGAAAGGGGTCGTGGATCTGGGATCCTGCGGCTATAAGGTGCGCAAGAACGAGAATCGCGCCAGCCGAATCGAATGGGAACACGTTGTTCCGGCCTGGCAGTTTGGCCACCAGCGCCAGTGCTGGCAGGACGGTGGACGTAAAAATTGCGCAAAAGATCCGGTCTACCGCCAGATGGAAAGCGATATGCACAACCTGCAACCCGCCGTGGGTGAGGTCAATGGCGACCGCGGAAACTTCATGTACAGCCAGTGGAACGGTGGCGAAGGCCAGTACGGTCAGTGCGCCATGAAGGTCGATTTCAAAGAGAAAGTCGCCGAACCACCTGCCCGCGCGCGCGGCAGCATCGCCCGCACTTACTTCTATATGCGCGACCGCTACGATCTCAATCTTTCCCGCCAGCAGACGCAGCTCTTCAATGCCTGGGACAAGCTCTACCCGGTGACGGACTGGGAATGCCAGCGCGACGAACGTATCGCCAAAGTCCAGGGGAATCACAACCCTTACGTCCAGCGGGCTTGCCAGGCGCAAAAGAGCTAACCTACACTACGGCAATTCGCTTATATCGCATGACACATGGAATTTCTGACTATGCGCATCCCTCGCATCTATCACCCTGAACTGATTACCCCAGGCGGCGAAATCGCCCTGTCTGATGATGCCGCAAACCATGTAGGTCGCGTGCTGCGCATGGGGGCAGGCCAGGCGATTCAGCTCTTTGACGGCTCTAATCAGGTTTTCGACGCTGAAATTACGCGCGCCGATAAAAAAAGCGTGCACGTGAAGGTGCTGCGTGGCGACGTGGACGACCGGGAATCCCCGCTGCACATTCACCTGGGCCAGGTGATGTCGCGTGGGGAAAAGATGGAGTTCACCATTCAGAAATCCATTGAACTGGGTGTAAGCCTCATTACGCCACTTTTTTCTGAGCGCTGCGGCGTTAAACTGGATGCGGAACGTCTGAACAAAAAGATCCAGCAGTGGCAAAAAATTGCCATTGCGGCCTGCGAACAGAGCGGCCGCAACCGTATCCCGGAGATCCGCCCGGCGATGGATCTGGAGGACTGGTGTGCAGAAGAGGAAAGCGGGCTTAAGCTCAATCTTCATCCACGCGCCAGCGCCAGCATCAATACGCTGCCGCTGCCCGTTGAGCGTGTACGCCTGCTGATTGGCCCGGAAGGCGGCCTGTCGGCTGACGAAATTGCCATGACGGCGCGTTACCAGTTTACTGATATTCTGTTGGGACCTCGCGTTCTGCGCACTGAGACAACGGCACTCACCGCCATTACCGCGCTACAGGTGCGATTTGGCGATCTGGGTTGAAGCAAAGCCTGACCCATAACCGGAGAAGAAGATGATTAAGCTCGGCATCGTGATGGACCCCATCGCAAACATTAACATCAAGAAAGACTCCAGCTTCGCTATGCTGCTGGAAGCGCAGCGTCGCGGCTATGAACTCCACTATATGGAGATGAACGATCTTTACCTGATCAACGGTGAAGCCCGCGCACGCACCCGCATCGTTAACGTCGAGCAGAACTACGAAAAATGGTACGAATTCGGTACCGAGCAGGATATTGCCCTGGCCGACCTTAACGTGATCCTGATGCGTAAAGATCCGCCGTTCGACACCGAATACATTTACGCCACCTATATCCTTGAGCGTGCCGAAGAGAAAGGAACGCTGATCGTCAACAAGCCGCAGAGCCTGCGCGACTGTAACGAGAAGCTCTATACCGCATGGTTCTCTGACCTGACGCCGGAAACGCTCGTCACCCGCAGCAAAACGCAGCTGAAAGCATTCTGGCAGAAGCACGGCGACATCATCATGAAGCCGCTGGACGGCATGGGTGGCGCGTCGATCTTCCGCGTGAAAGAGGGCGATCCGAACATTGGCGTGATTGCCGAAACGCTGACCGAGCTGGGAACCCGCTACTGCATGGCGCAGAACTATCTGCCGGCCATTAAAGACGGCGACAAGCGTGTGCTGGTCGTAGACGGCGAGCCGGTGCCTTACTGCCTGGCGCGTATCCCGCAGGGAGGGGAAACCCGTGGCAACCTGGCGGCTGGCGGCCGTGGCGAACCGCGTCCGTTAAGCGAAAGCGACTGGGAAATTGCCCGCCGCGTCGGCCCTACGCTGAAAGCCAAAGGCCTGATCTTCGTCGGCCTCGATATCATCGGCGATCGTCTGACCGAAGTGAACGTCACCAGCCCGACCTGCATTCGTGAAATCGAAGCGGAATTCCCGATCTCGATCACCGGAATGCTGATGGACGCTATCGAAAAACGTTTACAGAAATAACCTGTGACAGCGCCTGTGTTTATCCCCATACTGGGCGCTGTCGCTTTTTAAACCAGGAAACAGTACCTCTGACAATGAATTTACAGCATCACTTTCTTATTGCCATGCCTGCTCTCCAGGATCCGATTTTCCGCCGCTCCGTGGTCTATATTTGCGAATACAACGAAGACGGCGCGATGGGGATTATCATCAATAAGCCGCTGGAAAACCTCCAGGTGGAAGGCATTCTGGACAAGCTGAAAATCCCTGCTGAAGCGCGGCTGCCGGAAATCCGTCTCGATAAACCGGTGATGCTCGGCGGCCCGCTTGCAGAAGATCGTGGCTTTATCCTGCATACCCCGCCGGTTTTCTCGTCCAGCATTCGTATCTCCGATAACACCGTCGTCACCACCTCTCGCGACGTGCTTGAAACGCTAGGCACTGCCAGTCAGCCTTCTGAGGTGCTGGTTGCGCTTGGCTACGCCTCCTGGGAAAAAGGGCAGCTGGAACAAGAAATTCTGGACAACGCCTGGCTGACAGCCCCTGCGGATATGAATATCCTGTTTAAAACCCCTATCGCCGATCGCTGGCGTGACGCGGCAAAACTGATTGGCATTGATATTCTGACCATGCCTGGCGTTGCGGGGCACGCGTAATGAGCGGCACCCTTCTCGCCTTCGACTTCGGCACCAAAAGCATCGGCGTCGCTGTGGGTCAACGGATCACCGGCACCGCTCGCCCGCTCACGGCGCTGAAAGCTAACGACGGGACGCCGGACTGGAACCTTATTGAGCGCTTGCTCAAAGAGTGGCAGCCGGACGACGTGATTGTCGGCCTGCCGCTAAACATGGACGGCACCGAGCAACCGCTTACCGCCCGCGCGCGCAAATTCGCGAACAAAATCCATGGCCGCTTTGGCGTCTCCGTTAAGCTGCACGATGAACGTTTGAGCACCGTCGAGGCACGCGCTGGCCTGTTCGAGCACGGTGGCTTCCGGGCGCTGAACAAAGGCAGCGTGGATTCAGCTTCAGCCGTCATTATCCTCGAAAGCTATTTCGAACAGGGTTACTGAGCGCCGGGGCTACAGCCGCCCCTGCGCCCGTCGCTCCGCCAGACTCTGCTCAAAGTTCTGCATTCCCGCCTGCTGCCCCGTTTGAATAATGCCCGGCAGTTGCCAGGTTTTGCCTTCGCGGATCAGGTTTGCCGCCGCCGAGGTATTCACCAGTAGCTCATACAGCGCCACGCGCCCGCCCTGGACATCCTGACGTAGCTTCTGCGCCAGGACCGCACGCAGGCTTCCCGCCAGCTGATTACGCACCGGATCTTTCTCCTGCGCCGGAAAGGTATCGACCAGGCGCTCAATCGCCTGCGTCGCACCGCGCGTGTGCAGCGTGGCTAACACCAGATGGCCGGTTTCCGCCGCCGTCAGCGCCAGGCGTATCGTCTCGCTGTCGCGCAGCTCACCAAGCAGAATCACATCCGGATCTTCACGCAGCGCGCTGCGTAGCGCCTCGGCAAAGGACGGGCTGTGCTGGCCTATCTCCCGCTGCTGGATCAGACAACGTTCGCTCTGGTACATAAACTCCACCGGATCTTCCAGGGTCAGAATATGCCCGTCCGTCTGGTGATTGAGGAAATCGACCATCGCGGCCAGGGTGGTCGATTTCCCGCTGCCGGTGGCGCCGGTGACCAGAATCAGGCCATTGTCATTGGACAGCAGCTCCGGGATCGCTCGCGGCACACCTAACGCAGAGAGCTGCGGGCACGTCAGCGGCAACAGCCGCAGCGCAATCGAAACGCCGTGCATATGCTTAAACGCACTGCCGCGCAGCCGCTGACGGCCTGCGAGGGTAACGGCAAAATCCACCTGCCCGTTTGCCCACCATGCGCCCTGCTGTTCGTCGTTGAGCCACGCTTTTAATAACGCCTCCACATCCGGGGGCGGAAACGGCGCAGGTTCAAGACGGCCTGACCTGCGCCAGCGCGGTGGCGAATCACTGCACAGGTGTAGATCGGAGACGTTATGCTTTACACTAAGGGCCACAATTTCTTCCACATCCATAGACTACTCCTCGGAAAATGAACGACATTGCGCATAACCTGGCACAGGTCCGGGACAAAATCTCAGCCGCGGCAACGCGTTGCGGCCGTGCTCCAGAAGAAATTACGTTGCTTGCAGTCAGCAAAACTAAGCCTGCGAGCGCCATCGCAGAAGCGATAGCCGCTGGTCATCGTGCCTTTGGTGAAAACTATGTGCAGGAAGGCGTGGATAAAATTCGCGCTTTCCGGGAACGGGGAAATACAGACCTGCAATGGCACTTTATCGGTCCGCTACAGTCGAACAAAAGCCGTCTGGTAGCAGAGCACTTTGACTGGTGCCACACCATCGATCGTCTGCGCATCGCTACCCGTCTGAGCGACCAGCGCCCTATGGAGATGCCAGCGCTTAACGTGCTGATTCAAATCAACATCAGCGATGAAAACAGCAAGTCCGGCATTACGCTGGGCGAACTGGAGGCGCTGGCGGCAGACGTGGCGGCGCTGCCGCGCTTAACCCTGCGCGGGCTGATGGCTATCCCGGCGCCAGAGTCAAGTTATGAAAGGCAGTTTGCCGTGGCACAGCAAATGGCTGTAGCATTTGAGGCGCTTAAGGCGCGCTATAACACGGTAGACACGCTTTCTCTGGGCATGTCGGACGATATGGAAGCCGCCATCGCGGCAGGCAGCACCATGGTGCGCATCGGCACGGCAATTTTCGGTGCGCGCGATTACCCCCAATAATAAGGAAACCTGAGGAACGCCATGAAGACGTTGACTTTCCTGCTTTCAACGGTCATTGAACTGTATACGATGGCGCTGCTGTTGCGCGTCTGGATGCAGTGGGCCCGTTGTGATTTTTACAATCCATTCTCACAATTTATCGTGAAAATCACGCAGCCCGTTGTGGGGCCGCTTCGCCGCGTCATTCCGGCAATGGGGCCAATTGACAGTTCATCTCTGCTGATGGCGTTTATTCTGAGCGTTATCAAAGCGATCGTGCTGTTTATGGTCATCACTTTCCAGCCGATTATCTGGATTTCAGCCGTTCTGATCCTGGTTAAAACCGTCGGCTCGCTGATCTTCTGGGTCCTGCTGGTGATGGCGATCATGAGCTGGGTAAGCCGGGGCCGTAGCCCGGTGGAGTACGCGTTGATTCAGCTGACTGAACCGTTGCTGCGTCCGATTCGTAGCCTGCTGCCTGCAATGGGCGGAATCGACTTCTCCCCGATGCTTCTCGTTCTGCTGCTGTACGTGCTGAATATGGGTATCGCGGAACTGTTACAGGCGACGGGTAATATGCTGCTGCCGGGGCTGTGGATGGCGTTATGAGTGCAGTTAGCCCCTGCGCCGACGGGCTGGTTTTGCGGCTGTACATTCAGCCGAAAGCCAGCCGCGACAGTATTGTTGGGCTGCATGGCGACGAGCTAAAAGTCGCCATCACTGCCCCGCCGGTTGACGGCCAGGCGAATGCGCATCTGACCAAATATCTGGCTAAACAGTTTCGCGTCGCTAAAAGCCAGGTCATCATTGAGAAAGGTGAACTTGGCCGGCATAAACAGGTAAAAATCCTTAACCCGCAATCTATCCCGACGGAAGTCGCGGCTCTGAAAGAACAGGACTAAACCATGCAGAAAGTTGTTCTCGCCACCGGTAACGCCGGTAAAGTGCGCGAGCTGGCCTCGCTATTAAATGATTTTGGGCTGGACGTGGTGGCCCAGACCGAGCTGGGCGTGGACTCCGCCGAAGAGACCGGCCTGACGTTTATCGAAAACGCCATTCTGAAAGCGCGCCACGCCGCGCAGATCACCGGACTGCCCGCGATAGCCGATGACTCCGGTCTGGCCGTGGATTTTCTGGGCGGTGCGCCGGGGATTTACTCCGCCCGCTATTCCGGGATGGACGCCACCGACCAGCAGAATCTGGAAAAGCTGCTTGTGGCCCTGAAAGACGTCCCTGACGAACAGCGTACCGCGCAGTTCCACTGCGTGCTGGTCTACATGCGTCACGCGGAAGATCCCACGCCGATTGTCTGTCACGGCAGCTGGCCGGGCGTGATCACCCGTGAAGCGGCGGGCAACGGCGGCTTTGGTTACGACCCGATTTTCTTTGTCCCGACCGAGGGAAAAACCGCTGCGGAACTCACCCGCGAAGAGAAAAGCGCGATCTCCCACCGTGGACGCGCCCTGAAACTGTTACTGGAAGCACTGCGTAATGGCTAATTTGCCGCCTCTGAGTCTTTATATTCACATCCCATGGTGCGTGCAGAAATGCCCGTACTGCGATTTCAACTCGCACGCGCTGAAGGGCGAAGTGCCGCACGATGATTACGTCGCGCATCTGCTGGCCGATCTGGATGCTGATGTATCGTACGCACAGGGACGTGAAGTGAAGACCATTTTTATTGGTGGCGGTACACCGAGCCTGCTTTCAGGCCCGGCGATGCAGACGCTGCTGGATGGCGTGCGCGCACGCCTGAACCTGACAGTGGATGCTGAAATTACGATGGAAGCCAACCCCGGTACCGTTGAGGCCGACCGTTTTGTCGAGTATCAGCGTGCGGGCGTGAACCGTATCTCTATCGGCGTGCAGAGCTTTAGCGAGCCAAAGCTGAAGCGTCTGGGGCGTATCCACGGCCCGGAAGAGGCAAAACGCGCGGCAAACCTGGCAACGGGGCTTGGGCTGCGCAGCTTTAACCTCGACCTGATGCATGGCCTGCCGGATCAGTCGCTCGAAGAAGCGCTGGACGATTTGCGTCAGGCGATTGAACTGAATCCGCCGCATCTGTCGTGGTATCAGCTGACCATTGAGCCTAACACCCTGTTTGGTTCCCGTCCTCCGGTGCTGCCGGACGATGACGCGCTGTGGGATATCTTCGAGCAGGGCCACCAGCTTTTGACCGCGGCGGGGTATCAGCAATACGAAACGTCGGCGTATGCGAAGCCGGGCTATCAGTGTCAGCACAATCTGAACTACTGGCGTTTTGGTGATTATCTGGGAATTGGCTGCGGCGCACATGGCAAAGTGACCTTCCCGGACGGACGCATTCTGCGTACCGCTAAAACGCGTCATCCGCGCGGGTATATGGAAGGCCGCTACCTGGAGCGTCAGCACGACGTCGAGGCGGCGGATAAGCCGTTTGAGTTCTTTATGAACCGCTTCCGTCTGCTGGAAGCCGCACCGCGCGCGGAATTTACGCGTTATACCGGGCTGCCGGAGTCAGTGATTCGTCCGCAGATTGACGAGGCGCTGGCGCAGGGGTATCTGACCGAGTGTGATGAGTCCTGGCAGATCACCGAGCACGGCAAGCTGTTCTTAAACTCCCTTCTTGAGCTGTTCCTCGCTGAAAATCCTGAAGGCTGATTCAGAATTTTACATCCCGTTCTGCTGGCTGAGGGAAAGGCTGGCAGAGTGTGGGGATGGAAAAATCAAAACAACTCCGCAAACAAATGACACCCGAAGAAGTACGCCTCTGGTATTTGCTCAGAGGTTGTCGTTTCTTCGGGTATAAGTTTCGTCGTCAGATGCCGGTTGGGCCGTATATCGTGGATTTTGCCTGCTTTAAGGCGAAGCTGATTATTGAGCTGGACGGTGGGCAGCATCAGGATGAGGAGAACTATGATTCACGTCGTACCGCGTTTTTGAATACGAACGGATGGGAAGTCGTACGGTTCTGGAATAATGAATTTCGCGTTAACGAAGATGAAGTGTTAAATATCATTCTTCAACGACTGCAATGCCTGATGCCCTCACCCTAACCCTCTCCCACAGGGAGAGGGAACTCTGACTCCCTCTCCCCTGGGGAGAGGGCTGGGGTGAGGGCCCAGTGCGCACAAATCTTACTTCAACGTCCCCACCAGCGCCTTCCGGCTGTCTTCCAGCGACACCACGCGTTTACACACGTCTTTGCCGAACTGCTGGAAATCGGCTTCCTGATTCTTCCACTCGTTCTGAATCGAGGTTTGCAGTCCGCCCAGGCTACCCAGTACACCCTGCAACGGATTACCGCCCCCCTTCAGCACCGCTTTGGCGCCCATCTCGTTGATGCTGTCCTGGAGAATGCCGCCCATCGCCTGGTTCACCAGCTGCTGACCGTCGGCACGCACCTGATCGATCGCCTTATAGTGGAACGTCAGGCCATCAGAGCGCGTCTCGATAATACGGTTCATCTGCTCTTTCAGCTGTTTATCCAGCTTCGTCAGGCGGGTGCGCATATTGCTGCTCTCCCCCACCTCTTTGGTGATGATTTTATCCAGCGCCACGCGGCTCTTTTCAACGCGGGTCAGCGCGCCATCGTTGATCCAGGGCAGCGCGGTACGCAACTCGGCCTGGTAGTCCATCGCCTGCTCGCGCTGGGCGGCCGTCAGGTTTTGCGGTTTGCCGTTAAAGGTCACGTTGCCATCCGGCGTAATCACCAGATTGCCATTCTCGCCCTTAACCTGCACGGTTTGCGGACTCAGCACCACGTCATCACGCGGGGTGACGCTACATTTATACTCCGCATGGGCGGTGGTTCCGATTGCCAGTAAAGCAACAGCCAGCAACGTTTTGCGCATCTTTAACACTCCCTCAGACAAAATGGGCCAGCTAATGCTGGCCCGTTCTTGCTTTATTAGTCCCACCAAACGTCGAAAAGTTCGCTAACGCGGACATCTTCCAGTTTGTGGTCTTCAAGCCATTTGCGTACCAGCGCCTGATGCTCTTCGGTGCATTTCCCCACTTCCTGGGTGCAAATCAGACCTTCCCACGCCAGATAGCCGCTACCGTCGAAGGCCAGCTTGTTTGGCTCGATCACCTCGTTGATGAACGCATCAACGTCCTGATCGATCTGTTCCACACTGGTGCCTTCCGGGAAACGCCAGGCAACGGAGAAACCCACTTCCTGGAATTCTTCGATGTGCATCTTTTTACGCAGTCGACGGCTACGATTCTTTGCCATTATTTCACCCTCTCGAACATTAAGTCCCATACGCCGTGACCAAGACGATGGCCACGTTGTTCAAATTTTGTCACCGGACGTGAATCCGGACGCGGTACGTAGTCGTTGCTTTCAGACTGATTTTTATACCCGTCCAGGGACGACATCACTTCCAGCATATGTTCCGCATAAGGTTCCCAGTCGGTTGCCATGTGGAAAACGCCGCCCAGCTTGAGCTTACTTTTCACCAGCTCGGCAAACGGCGCCTGAACGATACGGCGTTTATTATGACGCGCTTTGTGCCATGGGTCAGGGAAAAAGAGCTGAACCATGTTCAAAGAATTGTCAGGAATCATTTTGTGCAGCACTTCCACCGCGTCGTGACACATGACGCGCAGGTTCTCAACGCCCTCTTCGTGGGCCGTTGCCAGGCACGCGCCGACGCCCGGCGAGTGTACTTCGATACCGAGGAAGTTCTGCTCCGGGCGCGCTTTCGCCATAGTCACCAGCGAGGTGCCCATGCCAAAACCAATCTCCAGCGTCACTGGCGCGTCGCGGCCAAACAGGTCGGTGAAGTCGAGCGGTTGCTCGCTGAACTCAACGCCCATCACCGGCCAGTAGTTGTCCAGCGCGTGTTGCTGCCCTTTTGTCAGGCGCCCCTGACGGCGGACAAAGCTGCGAATACGGCGCAGCGGGCGACCGTTTTCATCAAATTCCGGTGAAATGACGTCGTTTTTCATAAAAGAGTTGTCTGCTTGTGAGAATGTTCGGGAAACGGGCATTATCCAAAGTTAAGGCTTCTATGCAAGCATGGGAAAGATCCGGTTTACAGCAGATTGACGCTGTGCTGCAATCTGCGTCCCTGATTAAGCGAATCGATGACCATGCAAGCCTCTCAATTTTCAGCCCAGGTGCTGGACTGGTACGACAAATACGGGCGTAAAACCCTGCCCTGGCAAATTGAAAAAACGCCGTACAAAGTATGGCTCTCTGAGGTGATGTTGCAACAAACGCAGGTCGCGACGGTCATTCCTTACTTCGAGCGTTTTATGGCGCGCTTCCCGACAATCACCGATCTGGCCAACGCGCCGCTGGACGAGGTACTGCACCTGTGGACCGGCCTCGGCTATTACGCCCGCGCGCGCAACCTGCACAAAGCCGCACAGCAGGTCGCCACCCGCCACAACGGTAAATTCCCGGAGACCTTTGACGAGGTGGCGGATTTGCCCGGCGTCGGGCGTTCAACCGCAGGCGCAATCCTCTCCCTCTCTTTAGGCAAACATTTCCCTATTCTCGACGGCAACGTCAAGCGCGTGCTCGCACGCTGCTACGCCGTAGATGGCTGGCCGGGCAAGAAAGAGGTTGAGAAACGCCTGTGGGAGATCAGTGAAGCGGTCACTCCGGCGAAAGGAGTGGAGCGTTTTAACCAGGCGATGATGGATCTGGGCGCAATGGTCTGCACCCGTTCAAAACCGAAGTGCGAACTCTGCCCGGTAAACAACCTCTGCGTGGCGTATGCGAACCACACCTGGGCGCAGTATCCGGGGAAAAAACCGAAGCAGACACTGCCTGAACGCACCGGGTACATGCTGCTGATGCAGCATGGCGACGAGGTGTTTCTCGCTCAGCGCCCGCCGAGTGGCCTGTGGGGTGGTCTATACTGCTTCCCACAGTTTGAGGATGAAGCCTCGCTTCGGGCATGGCTTGAACAGCGCGGCATTGCGGCCGATACCCTGACGCAACTCAACGCGTTCCGTCATACCTTCAGCCATTTCCATCTGGATATTGTGCCGATGTGGCTTCCCGTGTCCTCATTCACGTCGTGCATGGATGAAGGCAACGCTCTCTGGTATAACTTAGCGCAACCGCCATCAGTCGGGCTGGCGGCTCCCGTGGAGCGCCTGTTACAGCAATTACGTGTCGGTGCAATGGTTTAGCATCGGCAAGACAAAGAGGAATGAGTATGGCCAGAACCATTTTTTGTACTTTCCTACAGCGCGACGCTGAAGGCCAGGATTTCCAGCTCTACCCGGGCGACCTGGGTAAGCGCATTTACAACGAGATCTCCAAAGAAGCCTGGGGACAGTGGCAGAAGAAGCAGACCATGCTGATCAACGAGAAAAAGCTCAGCATGATGAACCCGGAACACCGCAAACTGCTGGAGCAGGAGATGGTGAACTTCCTGTTCGAGGGTAAAGACGTCCATATCGAAGGCTATACGCCACCGGAAAAATAATACTCTGCGGCTGCTGCCCCGCGGCGCTGCGCTTGCACGGGCCTACGGTTTCGTAGGCCGGGTAAGCGCAGCGCCACCCGGCAACAGCAACCCCAAAGCAAACACAACACGCACTCCCGGAATGATGAAAAAACTTTTAGCGCTAGCCCTTGTTGCGCCGTTGCTTGTGTCTTGTTCTTCCAAAAAAGGCGATGAATACAACGAAGCCTGGGTCAAGGACACCAACGGTTTTGACATTTTGATGGGGCAGTTTGCCCACAACATCGAGAACATATGGGGATTTAACGAAGTTCTTATTGCCGGACCGAAGGACTACGTTAAGTACACCGACGCCTATCAGACCCGTAGCCACATCAACTTCGATGACGGTACGATTACGGTTGAAACCATCGCAGGGACTGAACCTGCGGCGCATTTACGTCAGGCCATCATCAAAACCCTGCTGATGGGCGACGATCCGGGGTCTATCGACCTCTACTCTGATGCCGATGACATCACCATCTCCAAAGAGCCGTTTCTGTATGGCCAGGTCGTTGACCAGACCGGTCAGCCGATCCGCTGGGAAGGCCGCGCCACGAAATTTGCCGACTACCTGCTGCAAACGCGCCTGAAAAGCCGCACCAACGGCCTGAAAGTGATCTACAGCGTCACGATCAACCTGGTGCCGAACCACCTCGACAAGCGTGCGCATAAGTATCTGGGCATGGTGCGTCAGGCGTCGCGTAAGTATGGCGTGGATGAGTCGCTGATCCTGGCGATTATGCAGACCGAGTCCTCGTTCAACCCCTACGCGGTAAGCCGTTCCGACGCGCTGGGGCTGATGCAGGTTGTACAGCACAGCGCCGGTAAAGACGTGTTCCGCGCACAGGGGAAATCCGGCACGCCGAGCCGCAGCTACCTGTTCGATCCGCAAAGCAACATTGATACCGGTACGGCCTACCTGGCGATGCTGAACAATGTCTACCTGGGCGGGATTGATAACCCAACCTCACGCCGCTATGCGGTGATCACCGCCTATAACGGTGGCGCGGGCAGCGTGCTGCGCGTCTTCTCAAATGACAAAGTGCAGGCCGCGAACATCATCAACAGCATGGCGCCGGGGGATGTCTACTCAACCCTCACCACCCGCCACCCGTCTGCGGAATCACGCCGCTATCTGTATAAGGTGAATACGGCGCAGAAGAACTACCGTCGTCGCTAGAAAACTACCCCTCACCCTGCCCTCTCCCAGAGGGAGAGGGTATTCAAGTTCCCTCTCCCTCTGGGAGAGGGTTAGGGTGAGGGGACATCAGACCGCACCCATCTCACCCCATCCATACGAAAATGCTATTTGCATCACAATCCAGACTGCAAATTATTGTGGATTGCATTTTTTTGCGGGAGGTAACAAAACATATCGTTGCCAACTGATAGAATTGCATCAAATAACAACCCTGAATGTTCCCAAAACAACATATCTCCCGCTCACTTGTGAGGAAAGTAACATGAACCTTAAGCTGCAGCTTAAAATCTTGTCGTTTCTGCAGTTCTGCCTGTGGGGTAGCTGGCTGACTACACTCGGCTCCTATATGTTTGTGACGCTCAAGTTCGATGGTGCGTCGATCGGTGCCGTTTACAGCTCGCTGGGTATTGCGGCTGTCTTCATGCCAACGCTGCTCGGTATCGTGGCGGATAAATGGCTAAGTGCGAAATGGCTGTATATGCTTTGCCACCTGGTGGGTGCGGGGACGCTGTTTATGGCGGCCGAAGTGACCACGCCGGGGGCGATGTTCATGGTGATCCTGCTTAACTCGCTGGCCTATATGCCAACGCTTGGCCTGATCAACACCATCTCCTACTATCGCCTGAAATCTGCCGGTCTGGATATCGTCACCGACTTCCCGCCAATCCGTATCTGGGGCACCATCGGCTTTATCATGGCGATGTGGGGCGTGAGCTTCGCGGGCTTCGAGCTGAGCCATATGCAGCTCTACATCGGCGCGGCGCTCTCCGTACTGCTGGCGCTGTTCACCCTGACACTGCCCACCATTCCGGTATCTAATCAGCAGAAAAACCAGAGCTGGAGCACCATGCTTGGCCTGGACGCCTTCGCACTGTTTAAAAACAAGCGCATGGCGATCTTCTTTATCTTCTCCATGCTGCTGGGCGCGGAACTGCAAATCACCAACATGTTCGGTAATACCTTCCTGCACAGCTTCGATAACGATCCGCTGTTTGCCGGGAGCTTTATCGTCGAACACGCGTCGGTGATGATGTCCATCTCGCAGATCTCCGAGACGCTGTTCATCCTGACCATCCCGTTCTTCCTGAGCCGCTACGGTATCAAGAACGTCATGCTGATCAGTATCGCCGCCTGGATGTTGCGCTTCGGTCTGTTCGCCTATGGCGACCCGAGCGCGTTCGGCACCGTGCTGCTGGTTCTGTCGATGATTGTTTACGGCTGTGCCTTCGACTTCTTCAACATCTCCGGCTCGGTGTTTGTGGAAAAAGAGGTGAAGCCTGAAATCCGCGCCAGTGCGCAGGGCATGTTCCTGATGATGACCAACGGCTTCGGCTGTATTCTGGGCGGCGTGGTGAGCGGCAAAGTGGTTGAGATGTATACCACTAACGGCATCACCAACTGGCAACCAGTGTGGCTGATCTTCGCCGGGTACTCGCTGGTGCTGTTCTTCGCGTTCATCGCGCTGTTCAAGTACAAGCACGTGCGCGAGCCGCACGGTGCACAGCCGATCGCGCATTGATTGTTGTGCCCGGTGGCGCTGCGCTTACCGGGCCTACAAAACCAGACCGTAGGCCGGGTAAGGCGTAGCCGCCACCCGGCTATTTTATTCCAGAAAGCACCCACCCCACCGACAGCAAATCCGCGCTGCCGCCCGGGCTCAGGTTGCGTTCAATCAATGCCTTATCCATCTTCAGCAACGCCTCGCAGTCCCAGCCGTTAGCCAGTAATTCCCGCGCGTAGCCCTGAACGTAGCGCAGCCCCTCAATGCCGCCGCGCGAAACGAGATTGCTGTCCTGATTTACCGCCATCAGGCGCAACAGCAGGCCGTGAAGCGACTGACCGTTCCACGCATCCAAAGCCTTACGCACCGTGGCAAAGCCGCTTTCCGCCTCGCCACGCGCGCCGGTTAAACCGTACAGCTGAAACTGCCGCTCCCCCGCCGTTGCCTGCCCACTGCGCCCGGCCAGCTCCCTCGCCACCAGCCCATGACAGATGTTACTTACCTCACAACAGAGGCTATCCGCAGAGATATTTTTCACACGCCCGGCGGCGAAGCAGAGCAAACCGAGGGCAAAAATCCCGCCCTTGTGGGTATTTACCCCGCCCGTGGCGGCGTACATTGCCTGCTCGCAGGCCATTCCCATTGGGCGAAGAATCCGCAACTGCCGATCGGCAGGTTTGGCCGCATGTGCTTCACCCAGTTCCGCAAACCGGGCAAACCACGGCGTAATCGCCATAATGCTGCGGACAAACAAGGCATGGTCCATATCGCGATGGGAGCCGTTATTGAGCCTGTCCACCAGCCCCGGTTTTGGCGTCAGCTCCAGCTCCTGCCACAGCGCCTCTGCGGCAAGCGCAGGGAGATCAACCGGGCGCGGTTCAGTCGCGAGCAAACCAGTCATCGATCATCTTCTCCACGCGGGAAACCACCTGCTCAGCGGGGTGATTGCGCGAACGGGAACAGGCGTGGGCGGGCTCGTCACAGATCAGGCAGCGTCTGAGATTCGCCCCCAGCGACTGACGCCCGACGTGGCCGTTTTCAGGGCAGATCACATCCAGATCCCACAGCCTGCCGAGTGGGTGCGTCTGCTCCAGTTCTGCACAGTGCGCCTTAATTTCCGCCGCCGGATGCGCGATGCACCACAAGGCTTCAGGTCCGGTGGGTAGCCACAGCACCTTACGGTCCAGCACCTGCCAGCGGTTTTCCCACAGCAGCTGGTCGCACATTTGCAGCGCCACGCCCATGGTGTTGCGATAGCGAAGGCTGTCTTTGATTTCCCCGGGCGTAACCAGCGTGAGGGAGATCACCGGTTGTTGATAGTGCGCAAGCATGTCAGCCTGGCGCGCTGCGCGGCGCTCTTTCGCCGCCAGCAGTTCGTCCAGGCTGACAACCGTCCGCACGGGTGTCGCAATAGTCACACTTCCTCCTTTACCTGTCGAACGGTGTCGATCACGCTGCCGTCGCGGTAGCGGATCACCCCGACGATTTTGTCGGTGAACTCAATCGGTTTCGGTACGCCTGTCAACGAAATCGCTCGCTCATACAGCGCGTTGATATCTACAACCTTCAGCCCTGCTTCCATGAGTCGCTCGCGGATCTCCGGGCGCGCCGGGTTGACCGCAATACCGTGGTCGGTGACCAGCACGTCAATGCTCTCCCCCGGCGTGAGGCGGGTGGTAACGCGCTTCACGACCGTCGGGATGCGGCTTCGCAGCAGCGGCGCGACCACAATGGTCAGGTTGGCTGCCGCCGCCACGTCGCAGTGTCCGCCGGATGCGCCACGCATCACGCCATCGGAGCCGGTGATGACATTAACGTTAAAGTCGACGTCGATTTCCAGGGCGCTGAGGATCACCACGTCGAGCTGGTCGCAGCTTGCCGCCTTGCTGCCGGGGTTGGCGTAGACGTTGGTGGAGATCTCCACGTGGTTCGGATTGCGCGCCAGCGAGGCCGCAGCCTGGCCGTCAAAGCACTGGGTGTCGAGCAGCTTTTCGATGAGCCCCTTCTCGTGCAGATCCACCAGGCTGCCGGTGATGCCGCCAAGGGCGAAGCGCGCCTTCACGCCGCTGCGCTCCATCTTCTCTTCCATAAAACGGGTGCAGGCGGTGGCCGCCGCGCCGGAGCCGGTCTGCATCGAGAAGCCTGGTTTGAAATAGCCAGAGTGTTCAATCACGTCCGCCGCATAGCGGGCGATCATCAGCTCGCGCGGGTTGCTGGTGACGCGCGCCGCGCCGACGCTGATTTTCGCCGGGTCGCCCACGCTCTCCACCTGCACGATGTAGTCCACCTGATCCTGCACCAGGCTGGCGGGCATATTGGGGAACGGCACCAGTTCTTCCGTCAGCAGCACCACCTTACGGGCAAAGTGCGCATCCACCATGGCGTAGCCCAGCGAACCGCAGCACGATTTTCCGTGCGTGCCGTTGGCGTTGCCAAACTCATCGCTGCACGGCACGCCAAGAAACGCCACGTCGATGTTCAGTTCGCCGTCCTGGAGCAGCTTCACGCGCCCGCCGTGGGAGTGAATTTGTACCGGCTCGTCCATCAGCCCGTGGGAGATGGCATCCGCCAGCCTGCCGCGCATGCCGGAGGTGTAAATCCGGGTGATGACGCCACTCTCGATATGTTCGATCAGCGCGTCGTTGCAGGTCATCAGCGAGCTGGAGGCCAGGGTCAGATTTTTGAAGCCCATCCGCGCCAGCAGCGCCACGACGGTGTTGATCACCCGGTCGCCTTCGCGAAAGGCATGGTGGAAGGAGATGGTCATCCCGTCCTGTAAGCCGCTGCGCTTAATCGCCTCTTCAATAGAGGCGCAGAGCTTGCGGCTGTGTTTCGCCTCGCTGTCCGCCAGCCACGGCGTCGCGCTGTGGGCGGTATCAAAGGGTTTCAGAGCCCGCAGATGGGGGAAATTTACATGGAGAAGTTCTGTCTGATTCATTATGTCATCCTTACCGACGCACGCCGGAGGCCGCCGCGCGCTCCAGCACCACCTGCGCGTGGTTAATAATCGGTGCATCCACCATTTTGCCGTTGAGCGACACCACGCCCAGGCCGTTACGCTCGCCCTCTTCTGCCGCTTCAATCACCCTTCTGGCGTGATCCACCTCTTCCTGAGTCGGGGCGTAGGCGTTGTGCAGCAGGTCTATCTGGCGCGGGTTAATCAGCGATTTGCCGTTGAAGCCCATCTTGCGGATCAGATCGACCTCGCGCAGGAACCCGGCTTCGTCGTTAACGTCGGACCACACCACGTCGAAGGCGTCGATACCGGCGGCGCGGGCGGCGTGCAGCACGGCGCAGCGGGCGTAGAACAGCTCGGTGCCGTCGCCGCGCTCGGTCTGCATGTCCATCACGTAGTCAAAGGCGGCCAGCGCGATGCCGATCAGGCGCGGGGAGCTGCGGGCAATCGCCACGGCGTTGATGACGCCAATGGCCGATTCAATCGCCGCCATCACGCGGGTGGAACCCACCTCACGCCCGCACTCCTGCTCAATGCGCTCGAGGTGGCCTTCCAGCTCGTAGATGTCATCCGGGGTATCGGTTTTCGGCAGGCGGATCACGTCCACGCCCGCGCGCACGGCGGCCTCCAGATCCAGCAGGCCAAACGGCGTGCTCAGCGGGTTAATGCGCACCACGGTTTCGATATCCTGATACATCGGGTGCTGCAACGCGTGGAACACCAGCATGCGCGCGGTGTCTTTCTCGCGCAGGGCCACGGCGTCCTCAAGGTCAAACATGATGGAGTCGGGGCGGTAGATAAAGGCGGTAGAGAGCATGGCGGCATTGGCGCCTGGCAGGAACAGCATACTGCGGCGGAGTTTGCTCATTTCAGCGCCCCCCAGTTGATGGCCTGTTCATCGGCGGCACGCAGAAGCGCGCTTTGCAGGCGAGCGCGGATCACACAGTCCAGCGCCCCTTTGTCTTCAATAATGATTAATCCCTGGTGCACGTTCATGGCGCGCAATGTGTCGTTGACCACCTGGCGTATCTGCTCGCCAAACTGCTTAATCACTTCACTGTGGATGACAATCTCCAGCTCACCGTGAGCGGGGGCGATTTTCACCATCAGGTCGCTGGACTCCTGCGTTCCGGCCAGCGCCTCCCTTACAATATTCATGATAAATTCCTGATAGTTATGCGACTTCCGCACTCGCACGATAATGTGCTTCGAGGTGCGCGAAGGTGGAGTCCGGGACAATCTCCCGGATCCGGGAAAACTGCTGTGTCTTGAGTAAACGGCGCACTTCCGAGGCCGAAATGGCGTTGCCGGTGGCCTTGATGCGCGGCATCTCCACCACCTCAATATGCGAGGCCAGAAGGTCGTGCAGCGTCTGGTTGTACTGGCGGGTGATGTCGCAGAACGGCTCCGAGCCGATGAAGCGGTGCGTGATGCCCAGCGCCGGGGCGATATAGTCCCGGAAGATCAGCACGTCGATCTCGCTCCACGCCTGCTGCACTTTGCCAGTCTCCTTCAGGAAGTAGGCCGGAAACGTGGCGCGGGAGATGATGTACTGCGAGCCTTCATGCACCACCACGTTCGGCAGATGCGCCACGCCCGCACGCACCATCTCAAGGCGCGCGCTGAACGGGAAGAACGAGGCGTCTTCACGCACCACAAACAGATGCAGGGCATCGCACTGCGCCGCTGCCTGCTCCACCAGATGACGATGGCCGAGGGTGAAGGGATTGGCGTTCATCACGATCGCGCCCGTTTTTTCCCCACACCGGCGCTTCGCGCGCAGGGATCGGCAGTAGCGCGCGATCCCCTGCGGAGTGTTCTCCATTAGCACCGCGTTGTTCCCGCTCTGGGCAATCGGCCAGAAACCGCTGCGGCCAAAGCGCTCCTTATTGCATGGACGGGTGCAGAGGAAGAGGTGAAAATGGCCGCGCTCCAGCGCCGCGTTTTCCACCTCTGCAAGCAGACGCGCGCTGAGGTTTTCCCCACGAAGCTGCTCGTTGACCGCCACGCATTTGATGACGTTGGCAGCCAGCCCGGCGCAACCCACCAGCTGCGCGCCGGACCAGGCTTCGACAAACAGCGTGATGTCGTTGTCCAGGCCAAGGCCGCTGTCTGCCAGCAGGTAGCGGATTTGGCTTAAGCGTTCCGGGTGTTTCGCCACAACGGTGTGCCGAAAATCAATGGGTTGCGATTGCATGCTGCCGCCTTACTCAGTGCGCTGCCGCGAGCCCGACGGCTGGCGCTTCCACGATCACGTTGCTCAGATGACCGATATGCTCGATCTCCACCTCAATGCGATCCCCCTCCTTCATAAACAGCGGCGGGTTGCGCTTTTTACCCACGCCACCAGGCGAGCCGGTGATGATCACGTCGCCCGGGCTGAGACGGGTGAAGGTGCTGATATACTCGATCAGCTCCGCCACCTTGTGGATCATGCTGCTGGTGTTGTCCTCCTGCACCATGCGGCCGTTCAGCCAGGTGCGGATCGCCAGGCTGTGCGGGTCCGGGATCTCATCCGCCGTCGCCATCCACGGGCCGAACGCCCCGGTCTGGCGCCAGTTTTTCCCGGCGGTGAACCAGGTGTGCTGCCAGTCGCGGGCGGAGCCGTCCATGTAACAGCTGTAGCCCGCCACGTGGCGCAGGGCGTCGTCGCGGCTGATGTTCTCCCCGCCTTTGCCGATGATCACCGCCAGCTCGCCTTCGTAGTCGAACTCGCTGGAGTGGCGCGGCTTCAGCACCGGCTCGTTGTGGCCGGTCTGTGAATCCGGGAAGCGGACAAACAGCGTCGGGGCCGGGTTGTGCTGGTCAAACTCCTTGCGCTTGTCGGCATAGTTCATGCCCACGCAGAGGATTTTTTCCGGCTGGACAATCACCGGTAAGAAGGTGATGGCGTTCAGCGGTACATCCACCGCGTCGTTCAGAAAACGGGTGGCCTGCGCCAGCCCGTTCCCCTGCAACAGCGCTTTAAGGTCGCCATAGCGGTCGCCCAGGCGGCGGCCCAAATCAATCACGCCTTCGGCCTGTACGATGCCGTAGCTGCGTTTTCCCTGGTATAAAAAGCTTGCGAGTTTCATTGTTCTTTCCTGAAAACTTAAACGAGGAAGTTGCCCAGAATCAGCAGTGAGACAGAGACGTTAATCGCGCCGCCGATACGGGTAGCAATCTGGGCGAATGGCATCAGGCTCATGCGGTTGCCTGCGGTCAGGATCGCCACGTCACCGGTGCCACCCTGCCCGCTCTGACAGCAGGAGACGATGGCGACATCAATCGGGTGCATACCAATCTTTTTGCCAACGAAGAATCCGGTCGCCACCAGCGCGGAAACGGTGCTGACAATCACCAGCAGGTTGCTGACGGTGAACGCCGCCACCAGTTCATGCCATGGGGTGATCGCCACGCCGACAGCGAAGAGGATTGGGTAGGTCACGGAGGTCTGGAAGAATTTGTACACCACCTGGGAACCCTCCAGCAGACGCGGAGAGGCGCCGTTGCAGAGCTTCACCAGCACCGCCATAAACAACATGCCCACCGGCGCTGGCAGACCAATCAGCTTGTGACCGAGCATGCCCAGCATGTACAGCAGCACCGCCAGCAGCGCGCCCGAGGCGATGGTCGTCACGTCCGCTTTGCCGGAGAACGCAGGTTGGGAAACAGTGGCATCAGCGTTGGCGCGATTCGGCATCAGCTGGCCTTCACCGGTCAGGTGCGGGTAGCGTTTACCGAGCTGGTTGAGGCAGCCGGAGATAATGATCGCCGTCAGGCCGCCGAGCATCACCATCGGCAGCACGCGGCCGAGCGCCACGCCCTGATCCATATGCAGCAGGGTGGCATAGCCGATAGAGAGCGGGATCGCCCCTTCCCCGACGCCGCCCGCCATGATCGGCAGAATGATAAAGAAGAAGATCTGGAACGGCTCGAGGCCCAGCGCCAGCCCAACACCCATGCCGACAATCATGCCGACGATTTCACCGCACAGCATCGGGAAGAAGATGCGCAGGAAGCCCTGGATCAGCACGGTGCGGTTCATACTCATGATGCTGCCGACGATAATGCAGCAGATATAGAGGTAGAGAATATTGGTGGATTTATAGAATTTGGTCGTGGACTCAACCACCACGTCCGGCAGCAGGCCGTAATAGACCAGCGCGGAAGGGATAAAGGTGGCGCAAATTGCCGCCGCACCGAGCTTGCCGACAATCGGCAGGCGTTTGCCGAATTCACCGCAGGCAAAGCCGAAGAAGGCCAGCGTGGCCACCATGACCACAATGTCGCTCGGCAGTTTTCCGCCCAGGCAATCAATCGCAATCAGCGCGCCCGCCAGAACGAACAGCGGCAGAGGAATAATGCCGATTTTCCAGGTATCCATAATATGCCACCAGCGCTCTTTGAGCGATGGCCGCTGAATATCAATCGGGTCGTGGGTAACAGAGAATGAATCGTCAGTTGTGCTCATAATAAGCCCCTTAGTTATTTTGTGCGTTCAGCTTAGAGTCACAAAGGCTTACTTTATGTGAGGGATGGCATATTAAAAGCGAAGTTTTAATGGACGCTATGGTTTTAATGGTTTCTTTTATTTAATGTGATTTACGCCTTATTTATTGCCGTGGTTTTTATGGTTTCTTTTCTTAACTGAACAAAGAAATAACATTTATTCATTTAACCTTAAGAGGATGAGACTTTCGGAAAAATCTTTTACAGGCTGCGCTGTGCAAGGGATCACAAGTTTTCGGCAAAGCGGGCATCCTGGCTTTAAAAGATGATATATTCAGCCGACCTGTTGATATCTCGCGTGATAGTTATGAAAGTATCGTTTCAGATCAAGCTGTTTATTTCGCTGGTCGCCTTTTTCTCAGTGCTGTTCGCATTACTGGGCGGATAATATTATGTCGATGTCGGCAGGCAGCTTTATCAGGAAATGAGCGCGCGCGCAAAAATACAGGCCGAAGAAATTGCGCTTATTCCTACCCTGCGAAAAGAAGTCGAACAAAAGGATATCCTGGGCATCCATGACTTTATGCAGAAAATAGCCGCCCGCAGCGACGCCAGTTTTATTGTGATTGGTGACAATAAGGGGCTGCATCTTTTCCACTCCGTGTTTGCCGACCGGGTAGGCAAAACGCTGGTTGGCGGAGATAACGACGAGGTATTACACGGCAAAAGCACCATCACCATCCGCAAGGGCGGGTTAGGCATTTCGCTGCGCAGCAAAGCGCCCATTTTTAATGATGCCGGGCAGGTGGTGGGGATTGTTTCGGTAGGCTATCTCACGAGCTATCTGGACACCATCACCGTCAACAAGGTGGTTAATATCCTGATTGCCGCCGTGCTGCTGCTTATCGCCCTGTTTATTTTCTCCTGGTTCTTCACCCGCAGCATCAAGAAGCAGATATTCTCTCTGGAGCCGCGCGAAATCGGCCTGCTGGTGCGCCAGCAAAAGGCGATGATGGAATCCATTTATGAAGGGGTGATTGCCATCGACGACGATCTTCGCATTGAGGTGATTAACCAGGCGGCGCGTAAATTATTAGGCTTACGCCAGCCCGCCCGCGAACTGCGAGGTCAACTCATCAGCCAGGTGATCGCGCCCGTCCCGTTCTTCAACGCGCAAACCATGCTTGCGAAAGACACCCACGATGAGATCTGTCGCTTTAACGATCTCACGGTCATTGCCAGCCGGGTGCGGATCATGCTGGAAGATGCGTTGCAGGGCTGGGTGATCACCTTTCGCGATCGCAACGAGATCGACTCGCTCAGCGCCCAGCTCAGCCAGGTGAAGCGCTACGTTGATAACCTGCGCATCATGCGCCATGAACAGCTGAACCGCATGACTACGCTGTCCGGCCTGCTGCATATGGGCCGTTATGACGAAGCGATTCGCTACATACAGGCGCAGTCGGAACACGCTCAGGAGCTGCTGGACTTTATCTCGTCCCGCTTTAGCTCTCCGACGCTGTGTGGTTTGCTGCTTGGAAAGGCCGCCCGCGCGCGTGAAAAAGGCGTTGAGCTGAGTTTCGACCCGGCCTGCCGGGTGGATAAACCGTTCCTGCCGCTGCTCGAATCGGAACTTATCTCGATCATCGGGAACTTGCTGGATAACGCCATTGAAGCGACCCAGCGTGCACCGCTCCCGCATGCCCCGGTGGACGTGCTGATAAAGCTGAACGAGCAGGAACTGATTATTGAAGTCGCCGACCAGGGCGTCGGCATCACACCGGAGATCCGCGACCGGATCTTTGAGCGCGGCATCACCACCAAAACGCGCGGCGATCATGGTATTGGCCTGTATCTGATTGAAAGCTATGTCACACAGGCTGGCGGTGCAATTGAAGTTGCCGATAACACCCCACGCGGTGCCATTTTCTCACTGTTTATTCCCGCCACGGGAACGGCCCGGCACCCCGTACAGGAACTGGAAGATACCGACTATGCAACATGAACTTATCGACGTACTGATTGTTGAAGACGAGAACGAACTGGCGCAACTGCACGCGGAGCTTATCGGTAAACATCCGCGCCTGAGGCTGGTGGGGATTGCCGCGTCGCTGGCCGACGCGCAGGTACAACTGGAGAGCAAACAGCCGAAGCTGATGCTGCTGGATAACTACCTGCCGGACGGCAAAGGCATCACCCTTATCAGCAACCCGATGCTCACCCGCGCCAACTGCTCGGTGATTTTCATCACCGCCGCCAGCGATATGGACACCTGTAGCCAGGCAATTCGTAACGGCGCGTTCGACTACATCCTCAAGCCGGTTTCCTGGAAGCGCCTGAGCCAGTCGCTGGAACGTTTTGTGCAGTTTGCCGAACAGCAGCGCGTCTGGAAGATCGTCGACCAGCAGAACGTAGATTCACTCTATCAATTGCAGGCGAAAAACTATCGCCTGGACAACGGCAGCAAAGGGATAGAGGAGAACACGCTGGCGCGGGTGCAAATGCTGTTTAACAACAAGGCGGCGCACTGTTTTACGGTGGATGAGGTGGTGAGCGAGACGGGCCTGAGTAAAACCACCACCCGGCGCTATCTGGAACACTGCGTGGAGGTGGGTTTTCTGACGGTGGAGATGCTGTACGGGAAGATTGGGCATCCGAGAAGGATGTACCGCCGCGCAGAAGCCTGACGCAGTATTGTAGGCCCGGTAAGCTTGCGCCGCCGGGCACTCGCCGGGTGGCGCTAACGCTTACCCGGCCTACGTTCAGACATTCAATACGTATCCATACAGCCGCTTAATCCCGTCCGCATCTTTCTCGCTGTAAACGCCCTGCAACTCTGGCGAGAAACCCGGCAGCATATTAATGCCCTCTTCCAGCGCCAGGAAATAGCGCTGTACTGCTCCACCCCAGACTTCCCCGGGCACCACACACAGCACGCCCGGCGGGTATGGCAGCGCACCTTCGGCGGCAATGCGTCCTTCGGCGTCACGAATACGCACCAGTTCGACGTTCCCGCGAATGTACTCCTGGTTGGCATCCTGCGGGTTCATCACCACGGCAGGCAGGCTCTCCTGACGGAACATCGCCTTCTGTAAATCCTTCACGTTAAAGCTGACGTAGAGATCGTGCATCTCCTGGCACAGCTGACGGATCGTGTAGTCGCGGTAACGCACCGGGTATTTCTGATAGATAGTCGGAAGCACATCCGCGAGCGGTGTGTCGTCTTCAATATGCTGTTCAAACTGCCCCAGCATTGCCACGAGCTGCATTAGCTTCTCCGCGCTCTCGGCTGGCGTCAGCAGGAACAGGATGGAGTTGAGATCGCACTTCTCCGGCACAATGCCGTTCTCGCGCAGGTAGTGGGCGAGAATGGTCGCCGGAATGCCGAAATCGGTATAGTGCCTTGTTTCAGCATCAATGCCCGGCGTGGTCAGCAGCAGCTTGCACGGATCGACGAAATACTGTTCGTGGGCATAGCCTTCAAAACCGTGCCATTTTGCACCCGGTTCAAAACTAAAGAAGCGACGCTCGCTGGCGATAGCCTGTGTGGGGTGATCCTGCCATGGCCGCCCCGCCACCACCGGCGGGATAAACGGTTTGATCATATTGCAGTTGGCGATGATGGCCTTGCGTGCTTCAATGCCCAGCTCGACGCACTCCGCCCACAGCCTGCGTCCGCTCTCGCCCTCGTGGATCTTGGCGTTCACGTCCAGCGCAGCAAACAGCGGGTAAAACGGGCTGGTGGAGGCATGCAGCATGAACGCATTGTTCAACCGCTTGTGCGGGCAGAAGCGCGACTGACCGCGAATATGGTTATCCTTTTTATGGATCTGCGACGTTTGCGAGAACCCGGCCTGCTGCTTGTGGACCGACTGGGTCACGAAAATTCCCGGATCGTTCTCGTTCAGTTCCAGCAGAAGCGGAGACGTTTCCGCCATCATCGGGATAAATTGCTCGTAGCCGACCCAGGCGGAGTCAAAGAGGATGTAGTCGCAAAGGTGACCGATCTTGTCGATCACCTGACGGGCGTTGTAGATCGTGCCATCATAGGTGCCGAGCTGAATGATCGCCAGGCGGAACGGGCGCGCCTCGGCGGCTTTCTGCGGCGCGACGTCACGGATCAGTTCCCGCAGCCAGGCCTCATCAAAGCAGTGCTCATCAATCCCGCCGATAAAACCAAACGGATTACGGGCTGCCTCAAGATAGACAGGCGTTGCCCCGGCCTGGATCAGCGCCCCATGATGGTTGGACTTATGGTTGTTGCGGTCAAACAGTACCAGGTCGCCACGGGTCAGCAGCGCGTTGGTCACCACCTTGTTGGCCGCCGACGTGCCGTTCAGCACAAAGTAGGTTTTGTCCGCGTTGAATACTTTCGCCGCGAACTTTTGCGCGTGCTTGGCGGAGCCTTCGTGGATCAGCAGATCGCCCAGCTTAACGTCGGCGTTGCACATGTCGGCGCGAAAAACGTTCTCACCGAAGAAATCATAGAACTGCCGCCCCGCCGGGTGTTTTTTGAAAAAGGCACCGTGCTGGTGACCCGGACAGGCAAAGGTGCTGTTTCCCATCGCCACATACTGGCTCAGGGTGTCAAAAAAGGGTGGCAGCAGGTTCTCTTCATACCGGCAGGCGGCAGATTCCAGTTCCAGCAATTCCTGTGCTTTACCTGAGATGATCGCCGTGACACCCTCTGGCATCTCTCCTGGCTCTGTTGAGAACATAAATACCGGTAGCTGAAAGCCCGTACGCTTCAGCAATGCGAGAATGCCGCTGTAGCTTTCAACAACCGTAATGACGACTGCCGCCACATCGGTGAAATCAGTGTTATCCAGCATAACTTTTTCGCGATGCGTAGAAACTTTGGATACCAGCTCACGGCTGACGGCAATTTTCATGGTTTTCATAGGCGCAAATACCCTCACCGAACGGCGAGACAGGAAGGAGAAAATTCGCGCAATCATGTCACCTTTTATTTTCAGGTGCAAGAAGGAATCAGTATGCGTTACGCCTCCCAAAGCTAAGCGTAATCTGGGACGAACGTGCCATAATCATGCAATGCCAGTGCTTAAATAACAGGAGTTAAACGTGGTAATTGGACCCTTTATCAATGCGGGAGCCGTATTGCTGGGCGGTGTACTTGGGGCAGTATTAAGTCAGCGCCTGCCGGAGCGTATTCGCGTCTCCATGCCTTCTATTTTTGGCCTGGCGTCGTTAGGGATTGGTATCCTTTTAGTGGTGAAATGCGCCAACCTGCCGGTGATGGTACTGGCGACGCTGCTCGGCGCGCTCATCGGCGAGTTTTGCTATCTGGAAAAAGGTATTAATCACGCGGTAGGCAAAGCCAAAAATCTGATTGCCCGACCAGGCAAGGCAAAGCACGGCACGCACGAGTCGTTTATTCAGAACTACGTTGCGATCATTATTCTGTTCTGCGCCAGCGGCACGGGGATATTCGGTTCGATGCAGGAAGGGATGACCGGCGATCCCAGCATATTGATTGCGAAAGCGTTTCTGGATTTCTTTACTGCCACCATTTTTGCCACCACCCTCGGCATCGCCGTCGCCGCGATTTGTGTGCCGATGTTGCTTATTCAGCTGGCGCTGGCCACCTGCGCCACGCTGATCCTACCGCTGACAACGCCAGCGATGATGGCAGACTTTACCGCCGTCGGCGGCCTGTTGCTGCTGGCGACAGGGCTGCGCATCTGTGGCATTAAGATGTTTGCAGTGGTGAACATGCTCCCTGCCCTGCTGCTCGCGATGCCGCTTTCCGCGCTCTGGACGCGCTTTTTCGCTTAAGTTTGCGACGAAATGGTGAGAGAGTGTGCAGTCTGCACCGAAAGCAACAAATTTCGTTGACGCCGGAGGGAGGATCGGGTTTAATGCGCCCCGTTGCCCGGATAGCTCAGTCGGTAGAGCAGGGGATTGAAAATCCCCGTGTCCTTGGTTCGATTCCGAGTCCGGGCACCAAATTTATATTAACGGACCTCCACGGAGGTCCGTTTTTGCATTCTGAACCCGCCAGAATCGACACTTCTGCATTCCCTTAACGACACCCCGACCACTGCGTCAGCAGCGCATGCAGTTTAGCCGGCTCAAGAGGCTTGCGAAGCACCAGGTAACCCTCCTGCTCCGCCTCCAGCAGAACCGGAGAATTAAATTCGCCGCTGACTATCGCGCCGCTCATATCCGGCAGACGTTCAAAAAGCGCTTTCAGGATATCGAAGCCGCTTTCGCCCGATCGCAGACGCTGGTCGCACAGCACGGCGAACGGCGTAAAGCCGTCGTCGATTATGGCAAACGCTTCTTCAGCCGAGGCCGCACAGCGTACGTCGATTCCCCAGACGCTCATCAGGCTCTCCCAGGCAGACGTCACCAGCGGGTCGTCATCAACGACCAGGCAGGAACCGTGCAGCGGCGCATAGCGTACCGGCGTGGCGGTGTTGTCAGCGGCGGGCGGGGTGTCCAGCACGCTATCTTCGCCAGCATATTGGATAAAGCGCATCCAGAAGCGTGAGCCTTTACCTTCAATGGATTGCATTCCGTATTTCACCTTCATCAGCTTGGCACAACGGGCAACGACGGCCAGTCCCAGCCCGTGCCCGGCGCTGTCGATCTTCCATGCCAGCTCGGGGCGGTAGTAAGGTGAGAAGATTTTGCCCTTCTCTTCATCGGCGATACCGACTCCCGTGTCCCACACCTCCACCATACACTCGTCACCGCGCGGTCGGATGGCGACCAGCACCCCGCCCTGGAGCGTGTAGCGAAGGGCGTTTTGAATCAGGTTAATCAGGGACTGTCGCACCAGCAGCGGATCGCCCATCACGTCGATACGGCGTTTAGGCCGCCGGATGCACAGCCTAAGCGCGCGGCTGTTGGCCTCTTCACGAAACAGCGTGATGACCGAGTCGAGCAGAGCACCGATATCCACTTTGGTCGGGGCAGAGAGGACATTCCCGGATTCTATTTTGCTCAGATCGAGCAGAGAATTGAGCATTAAATGCACCGAGCGAACGCTCTGCTGAAGGTCAAGGAGTTGCGGCGTCAGGCTGTCGTCCCGGTTTCGGTGGAGGATGGCTTCGATCAGAAAGCCCATTGCGTGTACGGGCTGGCGCAGATCGTGACTGGCGGTGGTCAGAAACTGATTTTTATCCAGCAGTGCCTGCTCCGCGTCCTCTTTGGCCTGACGAAACTGTTCCGCAAGGCGTGAGCTTTTTTCCTCAAGCAGCGCTTGCTGAATAAAGAACGCATGGGAAGTTAACGCATGGCGGTAAATCGCGAAGCCGTAAAGCAGATTCAGCATGAGCACGATGAACATCAACTCATCCAGCCGCCAGATAATACCGAGGTTCAGCACCCCCCAGGAGGCGAAGAAAAAACGCGTAAAGGTACTGATGACAGGCGTCAGATGCGTCGCATTGGCGGCGACGATGGCGGCAATGCTGATATTAAGTAACAGGAAAAAGTCAAAATTCTGCGTCTGTGGCGTAATTAAATAGAGTGATGAAATTCCCAGCCCGTGAATAAAGGCAATATTATTAATACGCGGAAGCCAGCGTCGCAGAACGTCCCTTTCACCGTTTTCTTTCGCTTCACGCTGATAGCGTCGGTGCAATATTCGTATCGCCACGGCACATAGCAGATAAATAATTATCCAGATAATCGTCGGGCCGAGTTCATCCCCAAGCATATAAATCCAGATGGCGAAAGGAATACCAACAAAGGGTACCGCACTAAAGCTGAATACCAGCCGCAGAAAGGTGTTGTTTAGCAAACGGATCTGCGCCGGAGCAGAGATACCATCATTTTGTAAGCTCTGAAAAAACCTCATTCCGACGGTTCCTGCTTGCCATGCAGAAGCGTGATGGCTTCGACCCGGCTGTTAACGCCTATCTTTTTCAATATATTGCTGATGTGTTCTTTGACCGTGGGCTCAGAAATTGAAAGCTGGGCGGCGATGCGTTTATTTGGCAGGCCGCGCATAATCATATTTAACACGTCTATTTGTCGCGGCGTTAAGTTAAATTTACTTAACTTCTCATTATTCGTCTTAACGGAAATTTCGTTTCCCTCAGGAAACCAGGTCTGATTATCAGTGAGTGCGAAAACGGCCCGCGAGAACATCTCAGGTGGCTCGCTTTTCAATACAAAACCGTGTCCCCCGGCGGCATTAACTTTGCGCCAGATATCATTATTGTCATCCCCGCTGACCACCAGGAGTCGTACCTGTGGGTAAAGTTGCTTTACTTCTTTAAGTAATTTCAGGGCCGTTCCGGAAGAGAGCCAAAAATCGATTACCAGCAAACGTGGCGGGCCATGATCCCTAATTTGGCGGTAGCAATCATCCTCATTCGTCACCACACACGCCTGCTTAAAATGGCAATGTGTAATCAGAAAATTGGCGATGCCGCTTGCTACCAATGGATGGTCATCAACGACTAACGCATAATTCTGTCCCAAAGGAGCCTCCTTTTACCTTCGCATATCTTAGAGTACAGATGAATTATTATCTACCCACCCTACTTTAGGAGGGTTTTTTCGATTAGGAAAGAGAAATATATTATTCGCTGATTTGGGTAAAAGAAAACATAAATACAATCAGTGAAATTAACTGGTTGGATATCAAGGATAATTTATGAAAAAACCACTCATCGTTTTAACCGTTACGTTGATGCTAGCCGGTTGTTCCACGTTGAAAACCGATCAGGCTATTCCACTCCTACAGGCGGAGACCGCTAAAATGCTGGGACTGGGCTCATCGGATGAAATAACCGTATCCAACGTTAATGGCGCCCAGCCGGACGCACTGGGAGGACAAAAACTCTCTTATCGCGCCACGACAGAAAAAGGGCGTATTTTCGATTGCTCATCGATGATGATGCCGGGAATTTTAGGATCTGCACCGACGCTGAGCGCGCCAACCTGTACACCAGTTGTCACACATAAATAATTAGCACCGCATTAAAAGGCGTACTGAAATAACGCCTTTTACGTTATCTGACGTATCTGAGTTTTCATATAAAAACGATGTTCCTGACATCATGCTAATGAGTACGGAGATAGCCCGTGAATAACTCTACATCACATTCTTTAGCGGTTAAGACACCGCTTTCCAGACTTTACCTCGCTCTATTTTCCGCGCCGCTGTTACTTTTTTTACCTGCCGATGTCGCGCGTGCAGCCGATGCCTTTTTTGATGGCGAGTCGCGTATTACCGAAACGCTGGGTTACACCGGAGATGTTTATGTTGGACGTAACCAACGCGGAAACCTGCTGATCGATAATGGCAAAATCACCGCCTATAACATCAATATCGGTCGGCTGTTCGACGGCAAAATTTATGAAAGCGTGGTCACGGTCCGTGGGCCAGACGCTGAGCTTAACGCGGTGAACGATCGGTACGTCCTTCGCGGCGACCTGAATCTTGGCCTCGGCACCCTGCGAGTCGAAGAGGGCGCGCTGGCGAGCGCAAAGGAGATCGTTGTCGGCACCACCCGCGGCTACGACAGCCACCTAATCGCCACGGGTGCCGGCTCTCGTGTGACCAGTAATTTTCTCAGTGTAGGCACCGATCTGGGCGCACGCTCCACGCTTGCGATTGAAGACGGCGCGTCGCTCAGCACCGCTTACGATGCGCGCATCGGCAACGGTACCGGGCCGGGTGAAACCGACACGCTGAGCCCGAAAGCCACCGTCACGGGGAGCGGGTCACAGTGGAACGTTGGCCGTACGTTGACGCTATATGGCGACCTGGATGTGCTGAACGGCGGAACGGTTAACGTTGGCGGCGTGCAGGTGGCGGGCGTCTCCGGCGCAGGGAAAACTGCCGAACTGGTTATTGCAGGCAAGGACTCGCGCTTTACCAGCGGCAGCAGCGTGAGCGTGGGCGATTACGGCAATGGCGTGCTGTCTGTGATTGACGGCGGTTCATTTTCCGCTGGCAGCAATGCGCTGATCGTGGGGACATCGGGTTCCGGCTCGAACCGGGGTGCGCTCATCATCGGCAGCCGCGGCAATATGGACACCGGCACGGGTTTAACTGAGCCAACGCTTGGCACGGCGGGCGGCGCAGGTACCCTCGATGCGAAGACGGCAATCAGCCTTCGTGGCGGACTGTTCGGCAGCTATGTCTACTTCAACCATACCGACGGAAATTACCTCTTCAGCAACACGATGAGCGGTGAAGGTGATGTGATCAACACCTCCGGGCAGACGACGCTGAACGGCGATCTTTCGGCACTCAAGGCGAACGTAACCGCGCGGGGCGGTAAAGTCATCCTTGCCAGCAATATTAATACCCAGCCAGAAGACGATATCTTTGACGTCCAGACCCTTAGCGCGGAGAACGGCGGCACGTTGATCCTCAACGCGACGGCGGGTTCAGACGTCAGCAACGGGGTGGGTTATAGCAGCGCCGCGTCAATCAAGTCCGGCGGCACGCTGGGCGGCAACGGGACGCTGGGCCAGACCGAGATCCTGTCCGGCGGACATATCTCGCCCGGCGACGGCAATATCGGTACGTTGACGCTGAAACGCTATCTGAACTTTATCGGCGAATCCTTCTATGACGTCGATATCGCAGGAGATGGCCGCAGCGACCAGCTACTGGTATCGGGCAAAACCACCATCAGCAATCAGGCTAAGGTACAGGTCACCGCGCTGGATCCGCAAACCAGCTATAAAACGGGCCAAAGCTACCGCATTTTGACCTCCGACGGGGGAATCGACGGTGAGTTCGCCGGAGCGATCTCCAAATCCGCATTCCTCGACGTGGCGCTTAAGCAAAGCACCAATGCCGTCGATCTGACCATCGCGCAGAAAGAGACCGGTGGCGAGAATCCTGGAGGAGAAAACCCCGGAGGCGAAAACCCTGGCGGTGAGAATCCTGGCGGTGAAAACCCCGGAGGCGAAAATCCTGGTGGTGAAAACCCGGGCGGTGAGAATCCTGGCGGTGAAAACCCGGGCAGCGGCAAGCCGGGCATTTTCCAGACCGTGGCCCAAAGCAGCAACCAGTGGAATACCGCTGGCGCGCTCTCCACGCTGACGCAAAGCGGCCCGTCGCTGGCGCTGTATAACTCGCTGCTTCTGCTAAGCGCACCGGAAGCGCGCGAGGCGTTCAACCAGCTTTCTGGTGAAGTTTATCCGTCAATGCAGTCCAACCTGATCGCTGGCAGCACGCAGGTGTTTAACGTGTTAAACCAGCGGATGCAGCGCGCGTTTGATAACGACAGCCTGCCGATACCACCGTTAGCCATGTCGCTGGTGCAGCAGCCGGAGCCGCAAAACAATGGCGTCTGGGGCCAGACCTTCAGCTCCTGGAGCCGAAACAGCGGCGACGGTAACGTGGGCAAGCTGGACGGCAACACCACCGGCTTCCTGCTGGGGGCAGATCGCAAACTGGCGGACCATAACGTGCGTGTCGGCGGCTACTTCGGCTACAGCCGGGGTGATTATGACGTCGACAGCCGTCGCTCCTCAACGGATACCGACAACTATCACCTTGGTCTGTATGCGGCGGGTCAACAGGATGCGTTCTCCCTTCGCGGCGCGCTGGGTTACACCTGGCACAAGATCGAAGGCGAGCGCAATGTTGATTTCAGCGGCTTCTCGGATCGGCTGAAGTCAGATTACGACGCGAACTCCCTGCTGGCGTTCACCGAAGCGGGCTACCGTTTCGGCCAGCCAGACAGGAATATTGAGCCGTTCGTCAATTTATCGTACATCCGGCTGCATACCGACAGCTTCAGGGAAGACGGCGGTGCCGCTGCGCTGAGCGTCCGTAACGAAACGATGAACACCTTCTATACGACACTCGGGTTGCGCGGTGTGACCGAGTTGCCGAAGCACGTTAACCTCTACGGTTCGTTGGGCTGGCAGCACGCCTATGGCGATAAGAATACCTCTTCGCGCATGGCGTTTGCGGGCAGCGACGCGTTCATTACTCAGGGACAGGCCGTGGATGAGGATGTGATGGTCGGTGATATCGGCGTGAGCGTACAGCTGTCGCGTGCTGCGACGCTGGATGTGGGTTACCAGGGACAATATGGTGCGGATACCCGCGTCAACTCTGTTAACGCCAATCTGCGCTGGTCGTTCTGAATTATTTCCATTAAAAGAACCCGCCCTCGTGGCGGGTTTCTGCTTTTGGCTTCTGACGAAGCTAGGGATCGTTCCCAACCACGTCCAGCAGTTTGTTTTTAAAGATAAACAAACACGCCTCGTTGAAGTTACCTGCTCCTAACCGCTCCGACAGCACCGTTCGCTTGCGATAGAGGCTTTTAACCGACATATTCAGCTTATCTGCAATCTCTTCCATTGACCTCCCTGCCTTCAGCAACCTGATCATTATCGCTTCGTGTCGACTCAGCCGTAAGTTAAGCAGCCATTTGGTTGTCAGACGCCTGCCTTTCATATCAAGCACCAGATTGAATAACGACGCCATATCCGGAGCCGTAAGCGACGTGTTCATAAACAGCTTCATACTGAGAAGATCCTCCTCTCGAGGACGCATATCCAGCATAACGCAGCAGATCGTTTTTCTCGTTCTGGCCGGATGGCGTATCAGGTAATCATATAAACGGAGCGGCGTACGGCTATCAATCAGTACAGTATATTCATTTGCGTCGGTATCAAATATGTTTCTGTCTATCGAACTGAGGCAAATTATATCCGGGAAAAATAGCCGCATCCCCCTGACAAGGAAACAATCCTGAGTCACTAACACTATTGAAGTCGCCACTAACCATCCCTTTTAGATTAAAGCAAGCCCGCCTCTTAAGAAACAAGAACGCTTTCGTTTATAGCGTTTTACATTAACGGCAAATGTTTTCTGGCTTTGATCATCCCTCAATATGACATTGGTGAGCTAGACTTTTTGTAGACTATCACTCAATGCCTGGCGTTAATTATAAATAAAAAAGAATTTCAGAAAAGTCACTTCTCTGAACATTAAGAATTTTTGTCATGAAACTTCCCAAACATGCACCAGAAAGTACTTTAATTAACTCAGCAGAACTTCATTTCTAATATAAAAAAACAGGAAGCAGCAAAAGAAAAAACATTTAACATCAATCAGTTAAAAAGAACAATCCTGCACTGAATTATCTAAAAAACTTACTTCTTCCAGAATTATCTCAAAACCTCCCAGCCGCTTTTCAACTTATTTATCCCCCAACATATCGGGTGTACATTAAGCCCAATCAGACCACTGAGATGAGGGCTCATAATTACCTTTAAGTAAGTACCCCATAACGTAGCATCATTCAGATTTAATGTTCTCCTTTATGCCCTTTAACACAGAGTTAAAAGGCGGCCGTGTTATGCAATGGATTCACGATAAACAAATGGCAAATAGATATGGAAAGATCGCTTAGCTTCACTACGTTATTCTTTTATCGCACCACAATATTATTGCTCCTGCTTTTACTCTTTCCTGTTCTGGTTCAGGCTGATGAATCCGTTTATGAGCATCAGATACAACAGGCACGTAACGGTAATTACGCTCTGTTTCTTGATTACCTACAGCGCTATGAGCAACAGCATGCTTTAACACCCGGACAGGTTGCGGACTGGTTACAGGTAGCCTCCTGGGCAGGACGCGATGATGAGGTTATCCGGGTCTGGCAGCGTTATGGTATTTATATGCCGCTGCCCGCTCGCGCCATCGCTGCTGTCGCCCAGTCCAGAAGAAACCAAAAAGCCTGGCCATCCGCCTTATCGCTGTGGAAAGAGGCGCTCAGCCTTGCGCCAGATAACGACGATTACCGCATCGGCTATGTTAAGACCCTGGCCGATGCCCGCAGAGATCGCCTCGCGCTTTCGGAAGCCCGGCAGCTGGTTAAGGACGATCCTTCTCCCGCGCACCTTGAGACGCTCTCCTATGTCTGGATGCGCCAGGGAAAAAACGGGGACCGGCTGCTGGCGGACATGCGTGCACTGAACGCCGCTCCCGAGAATAATGCCCTTCTTCGCGAGACGATCGATGCGTTAACGGAAAACCGGGTAAGCACGCCTGCACTCTGGCTGTCGCAAAGCGCGGCGATGTCTCCCGCGGAGCGCCGCCGCCTTGAGCGTAACGCCGCGGCTGAAAGGGTACGCCTGGCGGATGTGCCTGGCAGAACGGAGAAAGAGCGCCTGCGGCTGGCACAAAACGCGTTAGATCGCTATCACACCCTGCTTTCCCGCTGGCAAAACGAACCGCAGGCGGCTGAAGACGTCGTCCTTGCCCGTATCGATCGGCTTGGCGCCCTGTATGCGCAGGGTAATTACCGGCAGGTCATTAGCGAATATGAGGCGTTGACGGCCGCACAGCATCCGGTACCGGACTGGGCCATCGGCTGGGTGATCTCGGCATATTTGCAGGAGAAAAACACCGTCGCCGCCTTCTCGCTTGTGCAACGCTATCCACACTACGCCTCCGATCCGCAGGATGAGGAGCATGCGCTTTTCTACGCCTGGCTGGATACGGGGCAGTATCAGACCGCCCGCCGCTACGTTGAGCGCGAGACTCGCAGCGTTCCCTGGACCCGCTACGATTTCGGATCCCCGACCGCTCAGCCGAACGATCGGTGGCTCACCGGACAGTCTCTCAAACTTAACTATTTGCTGGCGACCAACGCCCTGCCGGAGGCCGAAAAGCTGTCGTATCGTCTGGCATCAACGGCGCCGGGAAATCAGGGGTTACAGATTGATTATGCCGCCCTGCTTCAGGCCAGAGGCCTGCCGCGCGCGGCCGAGCAAAAGCTTAAACGAGCAGAGGTGCTTGAACCCGCGAATCTGGAGCTTGAAAAACAGCAGGCTTACGTCGCAATGGACCTTCAGGAGTGGCGTCAGATGGATTTACTGGCTGATGACGTGATTGCTCGCGCCCCCGCCGATCGCAGCGCCCGTCGCCTGGACAGGCTCAGAGCGGTCCACCACATGTCTGAGCTGCGTCTGAACGCGGGTAAAGGATTGCACTCAGATAACCCCGTCAGCGGTAGCCACGACATGAGCTGGGACGCCACGCTCTATGGCCCGCCCGTGGCGGATAACTGGCGGCTGTTTGCCGGCGCCCGCTATGCCCAGGGGAATTTCGACGAAGGTAAAGGCATCAGCCGCCACCTGTTGGGCGGCGTTGAGTGGCGCCCACGTGACCTCACGCTCGAAGCCGAGCTCTCCAGCAACCGCTATCACGGCACAAACAGGCCGGGCGCACGGCTCTCAACAACCTACAGCCTGAGTGATAACTGGCAGGTCAGCGGTAACCTCGAACACTTGTCACGTGCGACACCCTTACGGGCATTACGCAATGGGATCAGCGCCAACCGGGGTGAAGGTGGGGTGCGCTGGTATCAAAACGAGCGACGTGAATACCAGTTCAACGCCGCCGTCAGCCGCTTCTCGGACCACAACCGCCGTCAGGAATACACCCTCTCCGGGAAAGAGCGTCTCTGGCAGACCCCGACCCTGACGCTGGATCTCGAACCGGGGATCGCCGCCAGTAAAAACAGCCTGCGGAATACGCTCTATTACAACCCGGCACGGGATCTGTCCGTGACGGCTGCCCTGTCCGTTGACCATGAGATGTACCGCCACTACGACACCCTCTGGAGCCAGCAGTTCGTGGCAGGAGGGGGCAGCTACTGGCAGAAAAATCAGTCCGCGGGTGCCGTTACCCTGCTGGGTTACGGGCAACGCATCCAGTGGAACAACGTTGTCGATACTGGCGTGATGCTGAACTGGGATAAGCGCCCTTACGACGGCAAACGCGAGAGCAATCTCTCCGTCACGTTAGATGCGACTTTACGCTTTTAAGGATGAATATGCTGAACACACGTTTTTCTGTAAGCCTGATCGTCATCGGCTGGCTCTGCCTCAGCGCGAGCCTCTGCGCGCAGCCGCTCTCCTTTATGGCCCCTGAAAAGAGGCCGCAGCTGGAGGCCAGCAAACCCTGGCCGGAGAATCAGTTTCTGGTCCTGGCCTACCACGACGTTGAAGATGATGCCGCCGATCAGCGCTACCTCTCCGTTCGCACCAGCGCGTTAAACGAGCAGATAAGCTGGCTTTTGCACAACGGCTATCACGCCATCAGCGTGCAGGACATTCTGGATGCGCATGAAGGGAAAAAAGCGCTGCCGCCGAAAGCCGTTTTGCTCAGCTTTGACGACGGCTACAGCAGCTTTTACACCCGGGTCTGGCCTCTGCTTCAGGCCTGGAACGTTCCTGCGCTGTGGGCGCCGGTGGGCAGTTGGGTGGATACGCCGGCAAATCAAAAAGTTAACTTCGGCGGTCTGATGACGCCCCGCGATCGCTTTGCCACCTGGGATATGGTTCGCGAGCTCAGCCAGTCCCCGCTGATTGAGATTGGCTCGCATACCTGGGCCTCGCATTACGGCATTCCGGCCAACCCGCAGGGAAGCCGTGAACCCGCCATCGCCAACCGTTTTTTCGATAACGCGACGGGGCATTACGAAACCGATGAACACTTCAACCAGCGGATCGCCGCAGACGTACGCAAAGTCACCGATAAAATCACCCAGGTGACGGGAAAAGCGCCGCGTGCCTGGGTGTGGCCCTATGGGGCTGCCAACGGTACGTCGCTCGCTATCGCCCAGAAACAGGGCTATCAGTTGGCCTTTACCCTGGAAGACGGGCTGGGAAACGTGCGCGACCTCGGCAACATCCCGCGCCTGCTGATCGCTGGAAATCCGTCGATAAAAACCTTTGCCAACACGGTTAGCCGCGTTCAGGAGTTTGACCCGGTGCGCGTCATGCATGTCGATCTCGATTACGTCTACGATCCCGATCCGGCCCAGCAGACGAAAAACATCAACAAACTCGTCCAGCGGGTCTACGACATGAAAATCAGCCATGTGTTTCTCCAGGCGTTTTCGGATCCGCGGGGCGACGGCAGGATCGATGCGCTCTATTTCCCCAACCGTCGGCTCCCGGTCCGGGCCGATCTCTTTAATTTTGTCGCCTGGCAGCTACAAACCCGCGCGGGAGTGAAAGTCTTCGCGTGGATGCCGGTTCTCTCTTTCGATCTCAGTCCAGCCTTGCCGCGCGTGCAGCGCCGGGATCGTCAAACGGGAGCGTTGACCGTGGCCGCCGAGCCCTATATCAGGCTCTCCCCCTGGAGTCCGCAGGTTCGCCAGCAGGTAACGGAGATCTATGAAGATCTGGCCCGCTATGCCAGCTTCAATGGCATCTTATTTCATGACGACGCGGTGCTGACGGACGTTGACGATGCCGGACAGGACACGACCCGGCAGAAGAGTCAGCGGCTTATCGGCTTTACCCGCACCCTGAGCCAGGCGGTGAAAAACATCCGTGGCCCGCAGATCAAAACCGCGCGGAACATGTTCGTGTTACCCATTCTCGAGCCGGAAAGCGAGGCATGGTTTGCGCAAAATCTGGATGATTTTCTGGCGGCCTACGACTGGACGGTGCCGATGGCAATGCCGCTGATGGAGTCCGTCCCGGCAGAAGAGAGCAATGCCTGGCTGACGCGTTTAGTCAAAGCCGTCGCCGCACGCCCCGGCGCGCTGAATAAAACGATTTTTGAGCTACAGGCCAGGGACTGGGCGCAGAAACCGCAGCGTGCCGTAGCCGATGAACGTCTGGTGGAGTGGATGCGGGTGCTCCAGCTGAACGGCATCAAAAATTACGGTTATTACCCCGACGACTTCCTCAACAACCAACCTGATATTTCGCGTATCAGGCCTGAATTTTCTTCGTACTGGTATCCTGACAATGACTGATCGCATTATCGCCTTCTCTATTTTGTGTCTGGTATTCGGGTTGCCGTTAGGCGTAGCCGCGCTGTTTACCGGCGAACTGATTCTGGACTTTGTCTTTTTCTGGCCGCTTTTTATGTCCGTGCTCTGGGTAACCGGCGGCCTCTATTTCTGGTTTCAGCTTGAACGGCACTGGTCGTGGGATAACGCAACACCCGCCCCCGCCTTAGCCGGTGAGCCGTTAATCTCGATTCTTATTCCCTGCTTCAATGAGGAACGCAACGCACGGGAGACCATTAGCGCCGCGCTGGGTCAGCGGTACTGGAATGTGGAAGTTATCGCCATCAACGACGGTTCTTCTGATAACACGGCGGAGGTACTGCAACAGCTGGCGCGAGAGCAACCGCGCCTGCGGGTGATTAATCTCGCGGAGAACCAGGGGAAAGCCGTGGCGCTCAAGGCCGGCGCTGCGGCGGCCCGGGGCGATTTGCTGGTCTGCATTGACGGCGACGCCCTGCTCGACCGCGACACCGCGGCGTATCTGGTGGCACCGCTGATTCAGTATCCCCACGTTGGGGCCGTCACCGGGAATCCGCGTATTCGCACGCGCTCAACGCTGATTGGCCGCATTCAGGTGGGCGAGTTTTCTTCCATTATTGGCCTTATCAAGCGAACGCAGCGGATCTATGGCCGGGTCTTTACCGTCTCCGGCGTCATCGCCGCCTTTCGCCGACAGGCGCTGGCGGATGTCGGGTACTGGAGCCCGGACATGATCACAGAGGATATCGACATAAGCTGGAAGCTTCAGCTTCGCCACTGGGATATCTTTTTCGAGCCGCGGGCACTGTGCTGGATCCTGATGCCGGAGACGCTAAAGGGGCTGTGGAAACAGCGTCTGCGCTGGGCGCAGGGGGGTGCAGAGGTGTTTCTGGTTAACCTGCGCAAGATGGCCCGCTGGGAGCATCATCGCATGTGGCCCCTGTTTCTTGAGTACGCGCTATCAACGCTGTGGGCGTTTGCCTATGGGGCGACCGTGGTGTTGTTCATTCTCAGCCATATTATCCCTCTTCCCGCGAACCTGGCCGTTGCGAGCCTGTTTCCACCGGCGTTTACCGGGCTGCTGCTGGGCGTGATGTGCCTGCTGCAATTCCTCGTCAGTTTGTATATCGAGCGGCGCTACGAGCGGAAAGTGGCAGGCTCGCTGTTCTGGGTAATCTGGTTCCCGATGGTGTACTGGATGATTGGCCTGTTTACCACCCTTGTGGCATTTCCGAAAGTCATGCTTAAACGTAAACGCGCCCGCGCGCGCTGGATCAGTCCGGACCGGGGTAAAGGGAGCATTCAATGAACGAGAATACGTTAATTTTGACTGAACATCGGCTGGCACCGCGTCTTTTCGATGCCGCATTAACGCTGATAGCCTGGGGAGGATTCCTGTTTTTCCTTTACGCCAGGCTGTGGATGCAGTTAACCGAGGAGGGCGATCACCGCTGGAGCGTGATTATCGCCTCTTTTAATACGGTGCTGGTCTATCTGCTGATTGCCGCGTTCAACGGCTGGCTGCTGATCCTGTGGTATCAGTACAATCGCCGCCGCGCGCATGTGAGGCGGCGTCATCCGGAAATGTTGCGCCATGACGAGCTTGCCCAAAGTTTTAACGTCACGCCGCAAATTATGTCCGAGATGAGCCAGTACAACCTGCTGACGGTTTACCATGACCAGATTGGCCGGATCATTGATTTGAAGATCAGCGAGCAGCAGGAAGAGGAAGAGCAGTAATGAAACGCCCCCGCAACATGCCCTGCGGGGGCGTTTTTATAACAGGGAGACGCTATTTATCTTTCACCACAATCAGCGGTTCAATATCGCTCTCTTTCTTCACCACCAGCGAGTCATCCCCGCGCAGACAGGTTCCGCCATAGTTCCCGCCCACGGTAAAAGTGCAGACCTGAATGTATCTGCCGTCAACCTTCGGCAGGCACCATAGCTGCTGGTAGATATTTTTGCGGTCAACAAACTTGCCGCTGGACTGGTCCAGCAGTTCGTCCTGGGCGCCGATCAGATCGATATTGCTCCCGCAGCGTCCGGCGATCGGTTTAACGGCATAACCGGTCCGTTTGAGCAGATCGTTGACCTCAAAATCGGTATCCAGCAGGTAACGGTGGTTCGGGAACAGCTGCCACAGCACCGGCAGGATCGCCTTGTTACCTGGGATCACCGTCCACAGCGGTTCAAAGACCAGCACTTCCGGGCGCAGCAGGACGTCAATCAGGCGCACTTCACCTTGCGGGTGACCGGTGCGGATAGGCACGGCGGCGTACTCGGTTTCGCTCACCTCGCGGATCTGCTCAATCGCCGTTTCCCACGCCCAGGTTTTCCATACGCAGTTGACGTGACGGCCTTCATCATCAATCAGTTGCCCGGCGGCATCCCAGCTCAGCGCCCCCAGTCCATGCAGGATTTTGGTTTCAAACCCGGCCTGGATCAGCGAGCGCTGAATAAAGAGCGCGTGGTAATCCTCTTCGATATCGTTGTCCTGCATGATATGGACGAACGGCCGCGCGTGGCTGTGCTTCCATGCGCCGGTCAGCTCCTCCAGCAAGCCTTCCGCCGGATTGTGGCCGGTGCCGCGATAGCCGTTTTTCACCCACTCTTCAAGAATGAGCCCGCCCTCGGTATGGCAGGAGGCGGAATCCGCGTTGTACTCGTAAACCTTGATGCCGCGATCATCCATGCAGAAATCCATACGACCGGTGATCATATGGTGACGACGCCACTGCCATGAAAGACGCAGACGCGGCCAGAGAATTTTCGGGATGTCGAAAAGCGCGAGTAAGCTGTCGTCTTTCAGCACCTTGTCGGTGGCATGAAGGTACATCAGATGCAGTTCGTTGGTGGCTTTGATCAGCTCCTGCTCGGCGCTTTCGGTAATGGTAAAGTACTGGCAGGGATCGTTGTTGATAACGTGGCCGTTGGCGCGAACGTACGCCTGTTGCAGGGCGTCGTTTTCATTGAGCCATTTTCCGTCGAACTGACGGTTGTTCTTCAACCGCGCGCCGCTGATTTTCAGCAGTTCACCGTCGATCTCCGGCTGAGGAATACTGTGTTCCGTCTCCTCCGTCTGGATCATCCAGCCGAGGATCTCGGTATCGTTGAACGTGTCATGAAGCGTATAGCAACCGTCCTCCACGCTCAGACGCAGCTCGCGCGTCCACTGCTGCCCCATCGGCAGCGGGGAGTGAATAACGTTCTGCTCGGCAATGCGCACTCTGTCATCCAGCAGCTGGGTAATGACGGCGACGTGGCCGGTCTCATGAAACTCACCGCCCTTTTGCCAGATGAGCAGCGCACCGGCCTGCGGCGCGCGTTTCGAGCCATTAGCAAAGGCCTGTAGCGGCAAAATATTGTCGTTTACCACCTGGCGCAAAAAACGCAGGGAGAAGATCTCCCACGCCATCCCGACGTCGGTAAAAACAAACCCGTGATTGAGAAACAGGAAACGGCGCGCAAACTCAACGCACTGCCATTTATGGCCCATGTATTCGTTGCCGATATAGCTGCGAAATTCCGCGTCTTCCGGGTAGTGACGCGGATCGAGACTGCCGTAATTTGAAGAGTAAATCGCCACGCCACCCGGCGCATAACCTAATAACGTCCCGAAGGGTGCGTCACTGCTTAACGTTCCTTTACGCATGTGTCCAACCTAAGACAGGCAGGCGGCAATTTTTTGTGGGGTTGTCGTCGTCTGCACGTTGTAATTAACTGACAGAGGTGGCGTTATCATACACCCGCCCTGCCCATTACGCTCGCATCGTTAAACGGTTCCTGCATCTCCTGCTACACTGCCTCAACACAACACCAAAAAGGCAGGCCAACATGTCAGATAACACCTATCAGCCACCGAAAGTGTGGGAATGGAAACAGAATAACGGCGGCGCGTTCGCCAATATCAACCGTCCCGTCTCGGGCGCGACGCACGAGAAAGAGCTACCTGTGGGCGCGCACCCGCTCCAGCTGTACTCTCTCGGTACGCCGAATGGACAGAAAGTTACCATCATGCTGGAAGAGCTGCTGGCGCTGGGCGTGACGGGCGCGGAATACGACGCATGGTTGATCCGCATTGGTGAGGGCGATCAGTTCTCCAGCGGTTTTGTCGACGTGAACCCGAACTCGAAGATCCCGGCCCTGCGTGACCACTCCACCACCCCGCCGACGCGCGTCTTTGAATCCGGCAATATCCTGCTCTACCTGGCCGAGAAATTTGGTCACTTCCTGCCAAAAGATCCGGCAGGACGAACGGAAACCCTGAACTGGCTGTTCTGGTTACAGGGCGCGGCCCCGTTCCTCGGCGGCGGTTTTGGCCACTTCTATAACTACGCACCGGTGAAGATTGAGTACGCTATCGATCGCTTCACCATGGAAGCTAAACGCCTGTTCGACGTGCTGGACAAACAGCTGGCGCGCGGTCGTTACGTAGCGGGTGAGGAATATACCATTGCGGATATGGCAGTCTGGCCATGGTTTGGCTGCGTGGCGCTGGGCAGCGTGTATAACGCCGCCGAGTTCCTGGATGCCGGGAAGTACACCAACGTGCAGCGCTGGGCAAAAGATGTGGCGAATCGTCCGGCCGTTAAACGCGGGCGCATTGTTAACCGTACCAACGGCGAGCTGAACGAGCAGTTACATGAGCGTCATTCAGCAAGCGACTTCGATACCCAGACGGAAGATAAACGTCAGGGTTGATCCATGACCGGGCGGTTCGCCGCCCTTCTTCCGCGATGAGAAAAATGCGTCAGCACGCGTGCGCAAGGAGCCTCGTATGTCAGACCAGACGCTAAAAGCGACCCGACAGCAGAGTCTTATCACCTTGCTGAGTAAAAGCGACTGGCTGACTACCGATGTGCTGGCTGAAAAGCTCTCCGTCAGCAAAGAGACCATCCGCCGGGATCTGAAGTCGTTGCAGCAGCAGGGGAAGCTTCTGCGCCAGCACGGGCGCGCGCGTCTGATTCATCCGGACAGCCGCGACAGCGGTGAACCCTTTGGCGCACGCCTGAAAAGCCATTATGCCGACAAAGCCGATATTGCCCGCCACGCGCTGGGCTGGATCAGCGAAGGGATGACCATCGCCCTCGACGCCAGCTCAACCTGCTTTCATCTGGCGCGCCAGTTGCCGGACATCGACCTCACCGTATTTACCAACAGTCTGCCTATCTGCCACGAGATGGCAAAGCGCGAGCGGATCACGCTTATCTGCTCCGGCGGAACGCTTGAGCGTAAGTATCGCTGCTATGTTAACCCGGCGCTGGTGACGCAGCTAAAAGGGCTGGAGATCGATCTGTTCATCTTCTCGTGTGAAGGGGTCGATGAGCATGGCGTCCTTTGGGATCCGTCCGAGCACAACGCGGGCTTTAAGGCGCTGCTGTTAAACCGCGCCAGCCAGTCGCTGCTGCTGATCGACAAAAGTAAATTTATGCGGGCAAGTGAAGTGAAAATTGGTCAGCTGTCGCAGGTGACACAGATTATTCAGAGCGATAAACGTCAGGCCGCCAGAGACGGCCTGACACGAGAGGTTACGCGGTGAGACGGAATTTCTGCACTGAGCGCTGGAGTTCTTCGGTCTGCCGTTCAAGTGCGGCGGCGGCGGCGGAAACCTGCTCCACCAGCGAGGCGTTCTGCTGGGTCACGCCGTCCATCTGCGTGATGGCAACGCCGACCTGAGAAATACCTTTGCTCTGCTCCTCTGACGCGGTGGCGATCTGCTTCATAATGACGGTCACTTCCGTCACGTCGCGCAGGATCGCTTCCATCGTGGTGCCGGTATCGTTCACCAGCTGCGCCCCCTGCTCCACGCGGGCAACGGAATCTGCAATCAACCCTTCGATCTCTTTTGCCGCATTCGCGCTGCGGCTGGCCAGATTACGCACCTCACCCGCCACGACCGCAAAGCCCCGCCCCTGCTCCCCGGCCCGGGCCGCTTCCACCGCGGCGTTCAGCGCCAGAATATTGGTCTGGAAGGCGATGCTGTTGATGACGGTAGTGATTTCAGCGATTTTTTTCGAGCTGTCCGAAATGCCGCTCATGGTTGTGACCACATCTTCCACCAGCGAGCCGCCGCGGCTGGCCGTACTGGAGGCGACATCCGCAAGCTGGCTGGCCTGGCGCGCGCTTTCGGCGTTCAGCTTCACCGTTGCGGTTAGCTGCTCCATGCTGGCCGCGGTCTCTTCCAGCGCGGCGGCCTGCTCTTCGGTACGCGAAGAGAGATCGTTATTCCCGCTGGAGATCTCCGTAGCCCCGCGCCAGATATTCTCGCTGCCGGAACGAATCGTGCTGACCGCTTCCCGCAGGCTGTCCTGCATGGCGCTCAGCAGCGGCACCAGTTGCCCCACGCAGTTGCGGCCAAAGGATTCAATCGGCTGGCTGAGATCGCCCTGCGCAATCTGGCGGAACTGCTGACGGATACGATCCAGCGGTTTTACCAGTATCGCCACCAGGTAGCGGTCGGTGAACAGCAGGATCAACAGACCCACGATCGTGGCGGTGATAATCACCGTCCGGGTCATGCTGGTGAGGCCGTCGACCACCACCCGCGTGCTGTCGAGCGCCTTCGCCGCGGTGTTGTTAAAGTTCTCAGCCGCTGACCCGAATGCACGGCTTAGCGGCGGCGTGACGTTGTTGGCATGCTGACGATAGCCTTCGAGCGTCGCCTGCTTCGCCTGCGCCATCTGCGGCGTCACGCCACGCTCGAGCAGCGCCTGCCAGGTGGAAATCACCTGCGCAGACACCTTTTCATCCATCGGGCCCGGAGAGATAGCTTTCATCTCTGCCAGCTTTTTACTCATGTTATCCAGCGCCTGCTGAGCAGGAGCCAGGTCCGGCGTGCCGCCCGCCGCTTTAACTTCCATCGCCCGGCTCAGGCGGGTGACGAAACGGAAATACTGATCGTTGCCCTGGCTCAGCACCGTCATTTGCCGGACCAGCTGGCGGTCAACATCATTACCATCAGAAACACGAGACAGAGACCAGGTGCTGTAAAGCCCCACGCCTGCCCACATGACACAAAAGATCCCCAGTATCGTCAGCATGACGAAACGGATGGTGAAATTACGAAGCATCTTCATTGAGTATTCCTTGCCGTGAGGGTGAATTCGCCCAGAGGCGAGTACTACCCTCTTTATCGGAAGATACCGCAGAAAATATACTTTTTTGTTATCGAGTCGGCATAGAATGAAAACGTTGTTTCGAAAATTCACCGACAAGAAAGGAGACATCATGTCCTGGCACCCTTACACCGGCCGATACGAAAACATGCAGTACCGATACTGCGGCAAAAGCGGCCTGCGCTTACCGGCACTGTCGCTAGGCCTGTGGCACAGCTTCGGTCACGTTCAGCCGCTCGATTCCCAGCGCTCGCTGCTGCGTAAGGCCTTCGATCTCGGTATTACCCACTTTGACCTTGCCAACAACTACGGCCCCCCACCGGGCAGCGCTGAAGAGAATTTTGGCCGTCTGCTGCGGGAGGATTTTGCCGGGTATCGTGACGAGCTGATCATCTCCACCAAAGCGGGCTACGACATGTGGCCAGGGCCGTATGGTTCGGGCGGTTCACGTAAATACCTGCTCGCCAGCCTCGACCAGAGCCTGAAACGCATGGGTGTGGAGTATGTGGATATTTTCTATTCTCACCGCGTAGACGAAAACACGCCAATGGAAGAGACCGCCTCCGCGCTGGCGCACGCGGTGCAGAGCGGAAAAGCGCTGTACGTCGGCATTTCGTCCTACTCCACGGAACGCACGGCGGTAATGGCCGAATTGCTGCGCGAGTGGAAGATCCCGCTTTTGATCCACCAGCCGTCTTACAACCTGCTTAACCGCTGGGTCGACAAGACCGGCCTGCTGGACGCGCTGGAGAAAAACGGAACGGGCTGTATCGCCTTTACCCCGCTGGCACAGGGCCTGCTCACCGGAAAATACCTGAACGGTATTCCGGACGGTTCACGTATGCAACGCGAAGGGAAAAAAGTGCGCGGCCTGACGGAGAAAATGCTGACGGAAGCCAACCTGAGCAGCCTTCGTTTGCTGAACGAGATGGCGCACGCGCGCGGGCAGACGATGGCGCAGATGGCGCTAAGCTGGCTGTTGAAAGATGAGCGTGTAACGTCGGTGCTGATTGGCGCGAGCCGCCCGGAGCAGCTGGAAGAGAACGTTCAGGCGCTGAATAACCTGCGCTTTAGCGAAGATGAACTGACGCGGATTGACCAGCACGTTGCGGATGGTGAGCTGAATTTGTGGCAGGCGTCGTCGGATAAATAAATAGTGCGGCCTGCTGCCCTCACCCCGGCCCTCTCCCACAGGGAGAGGGTTAGGGTGAGGGGCATGGTGAATTTATTTCTTACTGATCTTATCCAGATACCCCATCACAAACGCCGACAGCACAAACGTCAGGTGGATAATCACATACCACATCAGCTTATTATCCGGGACGTTTTTCGCGTTCATAAAGACGCGTAACAGGTGTATAGACGAAATCGCCACAATCGACGCCGCGACTTTATTCTTCAGCGATGAGGCATCCATTTTCCCCAGCCAGTTGAGCTTTTCTTTGTGCTCGGCGATATCAAGCTGAGAGACGAAATTCTCATAACCGGAGAACATCACCATCACCAGTAACCCCCCCACCAGCGTCATATCCACCAGCGACAGCAGAACCAGAATCAAATCGGCTTCTGCCACGGAGAAAATGTTTGGCAGGACGTGAAATATCTCCTGGAAGAACTTGATCGTCAGGGCGACCAACGCCAGGGAGAGACCAAAATAGACGGGTGCGAGCAGCCAGCGAGAGGCATACATTGCGTTTTCAAAGAAGCGTTCCATAAAATCCTGTCTGCAAACGAAACCAGCGCTCAGTATATCTCAACTATACCTCGTTGGGATCCACATCCGGACGCGCATACTCCGGCCAGACCAGCGCGACCAGTTCCGGGTAGGCTTCCAGGCTAAACTCGCGAAAACACTGGCGCAGATTTAATACGTCTAAATCGGAGTACGACACCTTCTCGCCATTCAGACAGCGCTTTTTGATATTGTCGTAATATTTATAAACCGCCGAATTAAGGTCGCTACAACGGCGCTGCGCGTCGAACAGGCCGGGCGTATCATTAATTTCAGCCATTTTCATTCGCTTAATTGTCGCATGGAGAAAATCGATATATTCGTGATTTACCCGCCAGTACCAGACCGGCGTCACGGCGTTCATCAATACGGAGAAATGATCTTCCCCCTCCTCTTTCGACATCAATTCAGGCTGCGGCGGTTCACTGGCGTCTTTTGACGCTTTCGTTTTATTTAACGCTTGCATCAATAAAAGCACGCCAGCGGTCAGTAATAGTAACGTTATGACCGTAAAGAAAATGCTGTTCATGGGTAGGCTCCATTTTTTTTGATTTTAAAATTGCCTCATGTTATTGTCAACGAATCTCACCCTTTTTCCACCCCCACCTTTTTTGAAATTAAAGGAAATTAAAATGCTGCCCGACAATCTTGTCCCGGCAAAGTACCACATTACGCCTGTGGAACAGCCTTCGACGGAAGCAGATAAAGAGGCGAATTTCACTCAAGGAAAAAGAAAACTCTCCGACTATGAAGCCGACATATTAATTGGTGTTTCACGCACCGGCAAATCCCGTAATATGGTGCTGGAAGAGCACGATCGCCATTTAAAAGAGCGTTTATTTCGCGCCATCAAGATTGAAGCCTTAGTTCATCTACTAAATGATTTACAGGCCGAAGGGGAAATAGATGCCCAGACGCTAAGTCAAATAATGACCGAGAAAACGCAGCAAATAAATGAGGCCGGCAATGAAATTTGGCTTAATTTAATTACGCGTGAAAAAAACAATCCCATTTTTTATAACCTGGGGGAAGATTAACGTGAATGATGACAGCGGTAATAACGTTTATTTGACTTTAGATGATAAGAAAAGCGATGAATTTATCTTAAAGCAGAATCTCGACGCCCTGAAAAAGATAAAAAATGACGAGATGACGCGAATTACGCAGGATTTGGTTTCGATTCCGGCCACGCTGGTGCGCCTGAAATGGCAGAATCGTCGGGAGATTTACGCCTTGCAGGCCAAGGAGGAGATTTACGGCGCGGTGATGAACGCCATTATTGAACAGCGCCCTGAGCTTAAAGAGAAGATCCTCGGGCGACTGGAGGCGAACTATCAGTACCTGCTGGCACGCGAGACAGCCACCCTGCGCCTGACCCGTAAACTCTCGGAAGGTCATTACCGAACTTCAAACGTGACCTGTGTAGCGCTTGATGAAGAGGCGCCGACGGCGCCTTCAGTGTGAGTCAACAATGATTGTTGCGGAATGCAGGCCGGGTAAGGCGACGCCGCCACCCGGCAGGGAAGGCTGCAAAAGCCTTCGTTTTACTTCGCGGCCGCTTTCTCTTCGCCGACCAGACCAATCTTCAGGTATCCCGCCTGATGCAGCGTGTCCATTACCTTCATCATGGTTTCATAATCGACGGTTTTATCCGCGCGGAAGAAGACGGTGGTGTCTTTCTTGCCGCCGGTCAGCTGGTCCAGCGCCGGAATAACCGAGGCATCCGTTACCGGATCGTTGCCCAGGAACATGGACTTATCGGCCTTCACGGACAGGTAAATAGGCTTTTCCGGACGCGGCTGCGGCTGGCTGGAGGACGCAGGCAGATTCACCTTCACGTCCACCGTCGCCAGCGGTGCGGCAACCATAAAGATAATCAGCAGAACCAGCATGACGTCGATAAACGGCGTCACGTTGATCTCATGCATTTCACCGTTATCGTCCAGATTTTCATTAAGACGCATTGCCATACAATCAACCTACGCGCAGTTTGGACGCCGCATGTACCGGTTTAACGGCGCTGGCGTTCAGGTCCAGATCGCGGCTTTGCAGCAGCAGAACCTGCGCGGCAACGTCACCCAGTGTGGCTTTGTAACTGCCAATCATGCGCGCGAAGATGTTATAGATAACAACCGCCGGGATAGCGGCAACCAGACCGATAGCCGTGGCCAGCAGCGCTTCTGCGATACCCGGCGCGACGACCGCAAGGTTAGTGGTCTGCGTCTGGGCGATACCGATAAAGCTGTTCATGATGCCCCAGACGGTACCGAACAGGCCGACGAACGGGGAGATGGCGCCGATAGTCGCCAGGTAGCCGTTACCGCGGCCCATATGACGACCCACGGCCGCAACGCGACGCTCCAGACGGAAGCCGGTACGCTCTTTAATGCCTTCGTTATCTTCACTGCCTGCGGAGAGTTCCAGCTCGTTCTGCGCTTCGTTCACTAACAGGGTAGTCAGGCTTTTCGCATGGAAGGATGAGGTGATATCAGAAGCCTGATCCAGAGAGCGGGCTTCCGCCAGCTGCTTCTGCTCACGCTTGAGGCGGCGTTTTTGTGAAAGAAGTTCGGCGCTCTTGCTGAAGAAGATAGCCCAGGTGATCACGGACGCCAGAATCAGGCCGATCATCACAATCTTAACTACGATGTCAGCATGTTGATACATGCCCCAAACGGAGAGATCCGTCTGCATCAAATTATTACCCACTCTGTATCTCCAGGACGCAAATCACAAAATCTGAACGTAATAATATCAAAACGTCGTCGAATTGATAGTAGTTCTCATTAGTATTTACATAGTGCCGTAATTTTCGCTCACTTTCCTTGCGCTTACGCAGTAAAAATTTCTTATGCGAATTTTTGATAATATTTTCTGCTTATTCGATAAGCATCCGGATGCACATTCTGACAATCGTGGTAGTCTGGACGTCCAGACGTATAAAAATAGGGTTAGCGAACATGACTAAAAAGCAGCTTGAGACCACGCTGGTGCAGGCAGGACGCAGTAAAAAATACACGCAGGGCTCGGTCAACAGCGTGATCCAGCGCGCCTCCTCGCTGGTGTTTGATACCGTTGAAGATAAAAAAATCGCTACGCGTAATCGCGCGAAGGGCGGGCTGTTTTACGGTCGTCGTGGCACGTTAACCCATTTCTCGTTGCAGGAAGCCATGTGCGAACTGGAGGGCGGCGCGGGCTGCGCGCTGTTCCCGTGCGGCGCGGCGGCGGTCGCCAATACCATTCTGGCGTTTGTGGAACAGGGTGACCACGTCCTGATGACCAATACCGCCTACGAGCCAAGCCAGGACTTCTGCACCAAAATACTCAGCAAGCTCGGCGTCACCACCAGCTGGTTCGATCCGCTGATTGGGGCCGGTATTGCCGCGCTTATTCAGCCCAACACGCGCGTTGTGTTCCTGGAATCTCCCGGCTCCATCACCATGGAAGTGCATGACGTCCCGGCCATCGTGAAGGCGGTGCGCAGCATAGCGCCGGAAGCGATCATCATGATCGACAACACCTGGGCGGCAGGTGTGCTGTTTAAAGCCCTGGAATTTGACATCGATATCTCCATTCAGGCGGCGACCAAATACCTGATTGGCCATTCCGACGGCATGATCGGTACGGCGGTGTCTAACGCCCGCTGCTGGGATCAATTGCGTGAAAACGCCTACCTGATGGGCCAGATGGTGGATGCCGATACCGCCTACATGACCAGCCGGGGCATCCGTACGCTCGGTGTGCGTTTGCGTCAGCATCACGAAAGCAGCCTGCAAATTGCACAGTGGCTGGCGCTGCATCCGCAGGTGGAGCGCGTTAACCATCCGGCGCTGCCGGGCAGCAAGGGCCACGAATACTGGCAACGTGACTTTACGGGTAGCAGCGGGTTGTTCTCATTTGTTCTTAAAAAGCGCCTGAATGACGCCGAACTGGCAAGCTATCTGGATAACTTTACCCTCTTCAGCATGGCCTATTCATGGGGTGGGTTTGAATCGCTGATCCTGCCCAACCAGCCGGAGCAGATTGCGGCCCTGCGCCCGGGCGGCGAGGTGGACTTCGAGGGGACCTTAATCCGCCTGCATATTGGGCTGGAAAATGTGGACGATTTAATTGCGGATTTATCGGCAGGATTTGAGCGCATCGTGTAAAGTGCTGGCTGAAATGTACTCCCCGGACGCTATTCTGAACACCGCAAGCAGAAAAGTCTGTATGAGATGCGCCTGCGATCAACCCCGACAGGCAAAATTGGGAGTACAATAGCGTTATATCTGCTGTTCCACAGGAAAGTCCATGGCTGTTATTCAAAATATCATCACGGCGCTCTGGCAACACGATTTTGCCGCGCTGGCGGACCCGCATGTCGTCGGGATTGTCTATTTCGTGATGTTCGCGACGCTGTTTCTGGAAAATGGATTACTGCCAGCCTCATTTTTACCCGGTGACAGCCTGCTCCTGCTCGCAGGGGCGTTAATCGGCAAGGGCGTGATGGACTTCGCACCGACAATGGTGATCCTCACCTCTGCGGCCAGTCTCGGCTGTTGGCTGAGCTACCTGCAAGGGCGCTGGCTTGGAAACACTCGCGTGGTGAAAGGCTGGCTGGCGCAGCTGCCGCATAAATATCACCAGCGCGCGACCTGCATGTTTGACCGTCACGGCCTGCTGGCGTTACTTGCCGGGCGTTTTCTGGCGTTTGTTCGTACCCTGTTGCCTACCATGGCGGGTATTTCAGGCCTCTCTAACCGCCGCTTCCAGTTCTTCAACTGGCTGAGCGCCCTGCTCTGGGTAGGCGTGGTCACCACGCTCGGCTACGCGCTGAATATGATCCCCTTTGTTAAGCGCCATGAAGACCAGGTGATGACCTTCCTGATGATCCTGCCGATTTTCCTGCTGGTTGCAGGGCTGGTGGGTACCATTGCGGTAGTGATTAAGAAAAAGTATTGCAGCGCATAAATAAAAGCCGGGTGGCGCTACCGCTTACCCGGCCTCCGTTTCCCCTCAGGCTCCCTGCATGGTTCTTATACGTGACGCATCTTCCCCCGGCGTGACGCCGAAGTAGCGCTTAAACTCCCGACTAAACTGCGACGCGCTTTCATACCCGACCCGCATCGCCGCGGCGCTGGCCTTCATGCCATCGTGGATCATCAGCATCCGCGCCTTATGCAGACGGTAGGTTTTGAGGTACTGCAACGGTGACGTGCTGGTGACAGATTTAAAGTTATGGTGAAACGCCGAGACGCTCATATTGGCTTCCGCCGCCAGCTGGTCAACGCTGAGGTTTTCCGTGTACTGGCTCTCGATGCGCTTCAGCACGCGGCTAATCAGGCTGAAGTGCGTTTGCCGGCTTACCAGCGCCAGCAGCGCCCCGCCGCCCGGTCCCAGCAGCACATGGTAAAGAATTTCGCGGATAATCTGCTTTCCGAGAATACGCGCATCCAGCGGCCTTTCCATCACGTCTAACAGGCGTTCAATCGCGCAGAGAATTTCCTCCGACAGGGTCGCGGAGTTGATACCGCTTGCCGCCATTGACGGCCGGAAAAGTTCGTCCTCCCCAATCTCCATCAGCAGCTCCTGCAACTGGAGGATGTCGACGTTGACGCGGATCCCGGCCAGCGGTACCTCCTCTGTCGCGAAAGTTTCACATTCGAAGGGTAAAGGTACTGTCAGAAGCAGATATTCATTGGTGTCGTAACGGAACACGCGCTCATTGATATAGCCAATCTTATGGCCAGAAAAGAGAAACACGATGCCGGGCTGATACATCACCGGGGTGCGCGTCCCGGGCTGGGTACCGTACAGCAATCGGATATCCGGCAACAGCTCAGCCGAATCATTTCCGTTATCTATCAGTCTTTTAATCTGCGACGTTAGCTGGCGGCAGATGGCATCACGGTTCATTTTCAGTTACTCCGGGTACGGTTTCCGACGCTGACAGTGTGCGCATTTTCTTACCGTTTCTCCAGCGCGCTGTAGAAATGGGCAAGACATCGGCAGGAATGTGCATTGAGAGGATAGCGCCTGCCCGCCACAATGAGCAGCATCAGGTTGCCTTCTGCGCCACCACGATTTTTTACCCACTACAGGGAACAAGCCATGAACAACTTTAATCTTCATACCCCAACCCGCATTCTGTTTGGTAAAAACGCTATCGCTGACCTGCGCGCGCAAATCCCGACGGACGCCCGCGTCCTGATTACCTACGGCGGCGGCAGCGTGAAAAAAACCGGCGTACTGGATCAGGTGTACAGCGCTCTGGAAGGTCTGGACGTGCGCGAGTTCGGCGGTATCGAGCCTAACCCGTCTTATGAAACGCTGATGAACGCGGTAAAAATCGCCCGTGAGGAGCAAATCACCTTCCTGCTGGCTGTGGGCGGCGGTTCCGTGCTGGACGGCACCAAATTCATCGCGGCGGCGGCCCATTACGCTGACGGCATCGACCCGTGGCATATTCTGGAAACGGGCGGCAGCGACATCAGCAGTGCGATCCCGATGGGCTCCGTGCTGACGCTGCCGGCCACCGGATCAGAGTCCAACAAAGGCGCGGTCATCTCTCGTAAAACCACCGGTGACAAGCAGGCCTTTATGAACGAACACGTTCAGCCCGTGTTCGCGATCCTCGATCCGGTTTACACCTATACCCTGCCTGCGCGTCAGGTGGCGAACGGCGTGGTCGATGCCTTTGTTCACACCGTTGAGCAGTACGTTACTTACCCGGTAAACGCCAAAATTCAGGATCGTTTCGCGGAAGGCATTCTGCTGACGCTGATTGAAGAAGGTCCAAAAGCGCTGAAAGAGCCTGAAAATTACGACGTGCGTGCCAACGTGATGTGGGCTGCCACCCAGGCGCTGAACGGCCTGATCGGCGCAGGCGTGCCGCAGGACTGGGCTACTCATATGCTCGGTCACGAGCTAACGGCGATGCACGGCCTGGATCACGCCCAGACGCTGGCGGTGGTTCTGCCTGCGCTGTGGAACGAAAAACGTGACGCTAAACGCGCCAAACTGCTCCAGTACGCCGAACGCGTGTGGAACATCACCGACGGTTCCGACGATGCGCGTATCGATGCCGCGATTGAAGCCACCCGTCACTTCTTTGAAAGCCTGGGCGTGCCAACGCGTCTCTCTGGCTATGGCCTGGACGGCAGTTCCATCCCTGCCCTGCTGGCGAAACTGGAAGCACACGGTATGACGCAGATCGGCGAGCATGGCGACATCACCCTGGACGTCAGCCGTCGTATTTACGAAGCGGCACGCTAAGCGTTTTTAGGATCCTGACTTTCGTTTTTTGACATTTCGTCCAGACTTAATGCACATCACATCGTCGGAGGTTCCCTCCGGCGATGAGCACCTGAAGGAGGAAAAATGGCAAACCAAACCGTAATCAAGCTACAGGACGGCAACGTGATGCCCCAGCTGGGGCTAGGTGTATGGAAAGCCGGTAACGACGAGGTCGTCTCCGCCATTCATAAAGCCCTGGAAGTCGGCTATCGGTCCATCGATACCGCCGCCGCCTATAAAAACGAGGACGGCGTGGGAAAAGCGCTTACCAGCGCCGGCGTTCCCCGGGATGAGCTTTTCATCACCACCAAGCTGTGGAACGACGATCAAAAGCGTCCCCGCGAAGCGTTGCAGGAGAGTCTGGAGAAACTCCAGCTCGATTTCGTCGATCTTTATCTCATGCACTGGCCGGTACCGGCTATCGACCATTACGTTGATGCCTGGAAAGGGATGATTGAACTGCAAAAAGAGGGGCTGATAAAAAGCATCGGCGTCTGTAATTTCCAGGTTCATCATCTGCAACGCCTGATTGATGAAACGGGCGTCGCGCCGGTGATTAACCAGATTGAGCTGCATCCGCTGATGCAGCAGCGCCAGCTTCATTCATGGAACGCCACGCACAAGATCCAGACCGAATCCTGGAGCCCGTTGGCTCAGGGCGGCGAAGGGGTGTTTGACCAGAAAATCATCCGTGAACTGGCGGATAAGTACGGTAAAACCCCGGCGCAGATCGTCATTCGCTGGCATCTGGATAGCGGTCTGGTGGTGATCCCGAAATCGGTCACGCCATCGCGTATCGCCGAGAACTTCGACGTCTGGGATTTCCGCCTGGATAAAGACGAGCTGGGTGAAATTGCGAAGCTGGATCAGGGCAAACGGCTTGGGCCGGACCCGGATCAGTTTGGCGGGTAATCCCCTCACCCTGCCCTCTCCCCGGAGGGGAGAGGGTTAGACCTGTAGGCCCGGTAAGCGCAGCGCCACCGGGCATTGTTACAGGTTAACCGGTCTTACGTTTTACGTTCTTCTTCGTTCCCGTATCACCGTTCGAACGCTGATGCGCAATCGGCGTGTGCTTGGTCAGCGCCGGGCGCGTGTTGCGGTTCTGGCGGCGCGCTTCGCGCATCTCTTCCAGCGTTGGCGCTGGCACCAGGCAATCACGACGCGAGCCGATCAGGTGCTTTTTCCCCATCTCTTCCAGCGCCTGACGGATCAGCGGCCAGTTTTTCGGATCGTGATAGCGCAGCAGCGCTTTATGCAGACGGCGCTGTTTATCCCCTTTCGGCACCACCACGTCTTCGCTCTTATAACCAATCTTACTCAGCGGGTTTTTGCCGGTGTAATACATGGTCGTCGAGTTGGCGAGCGGCGACGGATAGAAGTTCTGCACCTGATCCAGACGGAATCGACGCTGCTTCAGCCACAGCGCCAGGTTCACCATGTCTTCATCACGGGTGCCGGGGTGTGCGGAGATGAAATATGGGATCAGATACTGCTCTTTTCCCGCCTGTTTTGAATAGGTATCAAACAGCTGTTTAAAGCGGTCATAGCTGCCCATGCCCGGCTTCATCATTTTGGACAGCGGGCCTTCTTCGGTGTGCTCCGGGGCGATCTTCAGATAACCGCCAACGTGGTGCGTCGCCAGCTCTTTGATGTAGCGCGGATCTTCCACCGCAATGTCGTAACGCACGCCGGAGGCGATCAGGATCTTCTTGATGCCTTTCAGGTCACGGGCGCGACGGTAGAGATTGATAGTCGGCTCGTGGTTGGTGTCCATATGCTCGCAAATGCTCGGATAGACGCAGGAGAGACGACGGCAGGTCTGCTCGGCGCGCGGCGATTTACAGCGCAGCATGTACATGTTGGCCGTTGGACCACCCAGATCGGAGATCACGCCGGTAAAGCCCGGCACCGTGTCGCGAATCGCTTCGATCTCGTTAACAATCGACTCTTCGGAACGGCTCTGAATAATACGGCCTTCATGTTCGGTGATCGAACAGAATGAGCACCCGCCGAAGCAGCCGCGCATGATGTTGATTGAGAAACGGATCATCTCGTACGCCGGAATACGGCTGTTGCCATATGACGGATGCGGCACACGCTTGTACGGCAGAGCAAAGACGCTGTCCATCTCTTCGGTAGAGAGCGGGATCGCCGGTGGGTTAACCCAGATATAGCGCTCGCCGTGCTTTTGCATCAGAGCGCGCGCGCAGCCGGGGTTGGTTTCATGGTGTAAGATGCGCGACGCGTGGGCGTAAAGTACTTTATCGCTTTTTACTTTTTCGTAAGACGGCAGCAGCACATAGGTTTTTTCCCACGGCTTCGGACGCGGCGGCTGCACCACCACGGCCTTTGCTTCCGCTTTCTTCGGCTCAACCGGTTTGTTATCCGCGCACGGCAGATCGTCACCGTACGGATGTGGGATAGGGTCGATTTTGCCCGGCATATCGATAATGCGGGAATCCACCCCGCTCCAGCCCGGCAGCGCCTCTTTCACCATGATCGCGGTGTTGCGCACGTCGCGGATCTCGCTGACCGGTTCACCCTGCGCCAGGCGATGCGCCACCTCCACCAGCGGACGCTCGCCGTTGCCGAAGATCAGCATGTCGGCTTTCGAATCCACCAGCACCGAACGGCGCACGGTATCAGACCAGTAGTCGTAGTGTGCGGTGCGGCGCAGGCTCGCCTCGATGCCGCCCAGGATCACCGGCACGTCTTTCCATGCTTCTTTGCATCGCTGGGTGTAGACGAGGGTCGCGCGATCGGGACGTTTACCCGCCACGTTGTCAGCCGTGTAAGCGTCGTCATGGCGCAGCTTACGGTCGGCGGTATAGCGGTTGATCATCGAGTCCATGTTGCCCGCGGTCACGCCGAAGAACAGGTTAGGCTTGCCCAGTCGCATAAAGTCGTCTTTGCTGTTCCAGTCAGGCTGGGAGATGATCCCCACGCGGAAGCCCTGGGCTTCAAGCATACGGCCACAGATCGCCATGCCAAAGCTCGGGTGATCGACATACGCATCGCCCGTCACCAGAATGATATCGCAGCTGTCCCAGCCCAGTTGATCCATCTCTTCCCGGGACATCGGCAGGAACGGCGCCGGTCCAAAGCAGGCTGCCCAGTACTGGGGCCAGGAGAAGAGGTCGCGATCCGGCTGGATCAGGGAAATAGCGCTCATAATGCTTCCGAAGAAAAAATAGACAAAAGGAGCGGGATTATACGCTGGTTTACCGGGGGAAATGAAGGGGTATTGTGCGGGCTGTTGCCCTCACCCCAACCCTCTCCCACAGGGAGAGGGAGAAAGCGTTTTATGGTGCCGGATTCACCAGCATCTGCCCTACCGATCCCCTGTCCATCATCTCCAGCGTCTGGCTGTGGAACAGGAACGGGAAGTGCGGCCAGGAAGGCTGACCGTAGTAGACGAGCAGTTCGACCTGGCCATCCACCCAGACGGTATCTTTCCAACCCCTGTCTTCCGGGAACGGCATCGCCCCGTTGACGTTGCGGATCAGGAATGACACCCCTTCAATATGGAACGACTGCGGCATCTCCGAGCGGACGGTCCAGCGCTCCCATGTTCCCTGTTGGGCGGTGATATCAATGCGGTTTACGTCCCACAGCGCACCGTTGATGCCCGGATCGTCGCCAAGGCTGATATCGCGACTGCGTACTGCCGGGCCGGTCACAATCTCCTGCGGCAGCAGGCGCATCGGCAGGCTGTCGGTCACCAGCGGCAACAGGCCGGTCGGGCGCAGCGTCAGCACCAGCGTGGAGACCAGAACGCTCGATGGTTCAAAGAAGCCACGAATACGGTCAACAATGCTTGCCGCTTCGCCGCAGGTCACGGACACTTCATCCCCGTTGGTCATATCCACGAGGATCTCACGACGTTCGCCCGGTGCCAGCGCCAGCTGTTTTACCGACACCGGCGCAGGTAATAACCCCTGATCGCCTGAAATCACGTGCAGCGCGCGGCCGTCGCTCATCTGCAACTGATAGCGACGCGAGTTAGAAGCATTCAGCAGACGCAGGCGCACCCAGCCACGAGACACTTCAACATACGGGCTTTGCGCGCCGTTAACCAGCAGCGTATCGCCCACAAAACCACCGCTGCCCGGCTCGCTGTACTCCGGCGTGCCGAAGTTATCCAGCCGCTTGTCCTGAATAATGATCGGGAAATCATCGACGCCGTAGTGATTCGGGATCGGCAGCGTTTTGCTGACCTCATCTTCAATCAGCCACATTCCGGCCAGGCCGTTGTAGACCTGCTGGGCGGTGCGGTTCGGGGTGTTGGCGTGATACCACAATGTCGCCGCGCTCTGACGAATCGGGAGGACGGGCGCCCAGTCGGCATTCGGCGACATCATGCGTGCCGCGCCGCCAATCAGCGGCCCCGGCACCTGCAAACCACTGACGGTCATCGCGACATTTTCCGTCGTACGGTTACTGTAGATGAGCTTAACGTCATCGCCATTCCACACGCGAATGGTCGGCCCGAGGTAGCGTCCGTTAATGCCCCATACCTGCGCGCGCGTTCCCTGGGTAAAGGACCAGTGGCTACGCTGAAGCGTGAGGAATAGCGGCTGCCCGCGACGGGATTCAATCAACGGCGGAATAGGCAGCGGCTGTTGCTGCCCGGCGGCGCTGGCTGTCCGCGGCATCGCACCCGCACAAAGGGCGATACCCGAAGCCTGAATAAACTGACGCCGACTGAGTGACATATAAGCTCCATCTGAAACGACTAACAACGCGGGAATTCGTTTTCCCTTACACGACACCGGGTCAAATCTTACCGGCGGCTTCTCGCTCTGCAACTTCTTTATCGAGCTGCGCAATATGCTGAGCCATCAGCTCGCGGCAGTGCGTGGCCAGCTCGCGCACCTGGTCTTTACCGTATTTTGAGGTATCTACCGGCGGCAGCATTTCGACAATGACCAGTCCGTTATTCAGACGGTTAAGATTAATCTTATTCGATGTATTGGAAACACACACGGGAATAATTGGAACGCCTGCCGCAATTGCAGCATGAAACGCGCCGGTCTTAAACGGCAGCAGGCCGCGACCACGGCTGCGCGTCCCTTCCGGGAACATCCAGATGGAAATCCGGCGCTTTTTAAACTGATCCACCACTTCCGCAATGGTGCCATGCGCTTTGGCGCGGTTGTTACGGTCAATCAGTAAGTTACCGGTGAGCCAGTACAGCTGACCGAAAAACGGGATCCACAGCAGGCTTTTTTTACCCACGGTTACGGTCGGCGGAAGAACAATATTTGAGGCCGTCACCATATCGTAGTTGTTCTGATGGTTAGCGATATAGATGGCGTTACCGAAATTCTCCGCCCCTTCAGGCAGACGCTTTTCAACCTTCAGGCCAAACAGCGGCGCAAGACGACCAAACATGTGGCCAAACGTCGCGACATGCTTTGGGTTACGCGGGCTGAACAGGCAATAAATCGATCCGAAAATACAGACCAGAATGCAATAAATAACGGTAAGAATGAGACGAACAATGTATAGCATAGCGACCTCTGAAGCCCTGACAGCTGACAATTATACTTCACCTGTGGCCAGGTAAGGACTTTATTACGAGCGCGTATTGTTAATCGCAACGCACGAATTAACAACGTTTTTACGGGAAATTTTATGGTAATTCCCCCTCCGGAAAGAGGGGGGATGAAACAGGTTACTCTTCGCTGTCATCCGCTTTGCTGCGCGCCGGCGAGTCGATCTCCACGCGGTCGATTCGCTGGAGGCCGCGCATCAGTGAGCCGCGACGTCCACGCTCACCCACCACCTTCTGCAACTCTTCCGGACGCAGTTTGATTTTACGCTTGCCGACATGAATGGTCAGCGTGCTCTGCGGCGGCAGCAGGAAGAGATGCGCGAGGCCATCGACGCCTTTTGCCGCTTCCGCTGACGGGATACTGATGATCTTGTTGCCCTTCCCTTTCGACAGCTCCGGCAGATCGCTGACCGGGAACATCAGCATGCGTCCGGCAGCTGTGATCGCCAGCAGCATGTCGCTTTCGTTCTCGATGATCAGCGGCGGCATGACGTGTGCGTTATCCGGCAGGCTAATCAGCGCCTTACCAGCACGGTTACGCGACACCAGATCGTTGAAGGTACAGATAAAGCCGTAGCCCGCATCAGACGCCATCAGCAGTTTTTGATCGTCGGCCTCCATCAGCATATGGTCCACCGTGGCGCCCGGCGGCAGCGTCAGCTTGCCAGTTAGCGGTTCGCCCTGGCCGCGCGCAGACGGCAGCGTGATCGGGTCGATGGCGTAGCTGCGGCCCGTGGAGTCGATGAACGCCACCGGCTGGTTACTCTTGCCCTTCACCGCCGCCTTGAAGCTGTCACCGGATTTGTAGCTCAGACCCGGCGCGTCGATATCGTGGCCTTTGGCGCTACGTACCCAGCCGCTCTGGGAAAGCACGATGGTCACCGGCTCGGAAGGCAGCATGTCGTGCTCGTTCATCGCCTTCGCCTCTTCGCGCTCGTGCAGCGGAGAACGACGGTCGTCGCCAAAGGCGTCGGCATCGGCCTGCAACTCTTTCTTCAGCAGGGTGTTCATCTTGCGCTCGGATGCCAGAATCGCCTGAAGCTGATCGCGCTCTTTTTCCAGCTCGTTCTGCTCGCCGCGGATCTTCATCTCTTCCAGTCTGGCGAGATGGCGCAATTTCAGTTCGAGGATCGCTTCGGCCTGGGTTTCGCTGATGCCAAAGCGCGACATCAGGGCAGGCTTAGGTTCGTCCTCGGTACGAATGATCTCGATCACTTCGTCAATGTTGAGGAACGCCACCAGCAAACCTTCGAGGATATGCAGGCGCTTAAGCACTTTTTCCAGACGATGGTTCAGACGACGGCGCACCGTATCGCGGCGGAAGGCCAGCCATTCGGTGAGGATCTCCAGCAGGTTTTTCACCGCCGGACGACCGTCCAGACCAATCATGTTCAGGTTGATGCGGTAGCTTTTTTCCAGATCGGTAGTGGCGAACAGGTGGTTCATCACCTGCTCCATGTCCACGCGGTTAGAGCGCGGCACGATCACCAGACGGGTCGGGTTTTCGTGGTCCGATTCGTCGCGCAGGTCGTCCACCATCGGCAGCTTTTTATTGCGCATCTGGGAGGCGATCTGCTCCAGCACCTTCGCACCGGACACCTGGTGCGGCAGCGCGGTGATCACCACGGCCCCGTCTTCTTTGGTCCACACCGCGCGCATGCGCACGGAGCCACGGCCGTTCTGGTAGATTTTGCGGATTTCCGCGCGCGAGGTGATGATCTCGGCTTCGGTCGGATAGTCCGGCCCCTGCACAATATCCAGCAGATCGTCCAGCGAGGTTTTCGGCTGCTCAATCAGGGTGATGGCGGCTTTTGCCACTTCACGCAGGTTGTGCGGCGGAATGTCCGTCGCCATGCCCACGGCGATACCGGTCGTGCCGTTCAGCAGGATGTTCGGCAGACGCGCAGGCAGCATCTTCGGCTCCTGCATCGTACCGTCGAAGTTTGGCACCCAGTCGACCGTCCCCTGCCCCAGCTCGCCCAACAGCACTTCGGCATATTTAGACAGGCGGGATTCGGTATAACGCATTGCCGCGAAGGATTTCGGATCGTCCGGCGCCCCCCAGTTCCCCTGGCCATCCACCAGCGGATAGCGATAAGAGAACGGCTGGGCCATCAGCACCATCGCTTCATAGCAGGCGATGTCGCCGTGCGGATGGTATTTACCCAGCACGTCGCCGACGGTACGGGCGGATTTCTTAAACTTGGCGGTAGCATTCAGTCCCAGTTCGGACATCGCATAGACGATGCGGCGCTGAACGGGCTTCAGGCCATCCCCGATAAACGGCAACGCCCTGTCCATGATGACGTACATGGAGTAGTTCAGGTAGGCGTTTTCCGTGAATTCATGTAGCGCGAGGCGCTCTGCCATATCGCTCATTACGTGTGATTCCTCAACTCAGAAACCGATGGGTTTCAGGCAATATTGCCGCAGATACTACCTCATCTGGCGAGTTGAGTCACAAAGAAAAAGGGCCGCATAAGCGGCCCTTTCCGGGTTATTTGTTCAGCTTGATAACCTGCTTCACGTCGATTTCAAACTCGTTCCAGTCTTTATCGATTTTACCCTGGAGTTCGACTTTATCCTGGGGCGTCACCGTCACGCCGTTCCAGCGCTTGTGGTCGATCTCCACCACCACCGTGCCGCTCTCATCGCGGAAGGTGTAACGGTCATCGGACAGGCGCTCGGTAATGTTCCCGCGCAGCTTCACCCAGGCATCGTCCTTCAGGTCTTTCACTTTAGCCGCGGTGGTGAGGTTGGCGTTGTTATCGACAAAGCCACCCTGCTGGGTTTGCGTCTGGTTCTGTGTCGCAGATGGGCCAGAGAAGCCACCCTGTGCAGCAAAGACAGGGGCCGTGGTCATCATCATGATGGCAGCAATTGCAGCGAATTTTTTCATCTTTATCTCTCCCTTTAATGTCGTTTCACAATCCATTAAACAGGGTAAACCTTAACAACTTCTTAAGGGGAAAATTTATTTATTTTTACTGTACAGCAGGCGCTTGCAGAAGGTTTACTGACGGCATCAAGGAGGAAATATGCGCATTTTACTGGTAGAAGACGACAGGCTCATCGGCGACGGCATCAAAGCGGGCTTAAGCAAAATGGGCTTTAACGTGGACTGGTTTACCGACGGTAAAACCGGGCAGTCGGCCCTGTACACCGCGCCGTATGATGCCGTGGTGCTGGACCTGACGCTGCCAGAAATCGACGGGCTTGAGATCCTGCGCGCCTGGCGCGAAAGCGGTAAGAGCGAACCGGTGCTGATCCTGACCGCGCGGGATGCGCTGAATCAGCGCGTCGAAGGGTTACGCCTGGGGGCGGATGATTACCTGTGTAAGCCGTTCGCGCTGATTGAAGTGGCGGCCCGCCTTGAAGCGCTGATGCGCCGCAGCCACGGTCAGGCGCGCAGCGAGCTGCGTCACGGCAAGGTCACGCTCGATCCGGCAAGCCTTGTCGCCACACTGGAGGGCGAAACGCTGGTGCTCAAACCCAAAGAGTTCGCCCTGCTGGAGCTGCTGATGCGCAACGCGGGCCGCGTGCTGCCGCGCAAGACCATCGAGGAGAAACTCTACAACTGGGATGATGACGTCTCCAGCAACGCCGTCGAAGTCCACGTTCATCATTTACGCCGCAAGCTCGGCAGCGAATTTATCCGCACCGTGCACGGCATCGGTTATACCCTGGGTGACGCATGAAACTGACCCAACGCCTGAGCCTGAAGCTGCGCCTGACGCTCCTCTTTTTGTTGCTGTCCCTGGCGGCCTGGTTTGCCGCAAGCGTGGTGGCCTGGCACCAGACGACCGACAAGCTCGATAAGCTGTTCGATACCCAGCAGATGCTGTTTGCCAAACGGCTGCTGACGATGGACGTGGACGAACTTCGCGCCCCGGAACGCATGCGCGAGGTACCGAAAAAAGCCAAACACGGCCATCTGGACGACGATGCGCTGGCCTTCGCAATCTTCACCGCCGACGGCAGCATGGTGCTTAACGACGGCGAAAACGGGCGCGACATACCTTACCTCTACCGCCGGGACGGGTTTGATGACGGTCGGTTGCAGGATGACAACGACGAATGGCGTTTCCTGTGGCTGACTTCTCCGGACGGGAAATACCGCGTGGTGGTTGGCCAGGAGTGGGAGTACCGACAGGATATGGCGCTGGACGTGGTCAGCTCGCAGCTGACGCCGTGGCTGGTGGCGCTGCCCGTCATGCTTTTGTTGCTGATTGTTCTGCTGAGCCGGGAACTGAAACCGCTGAAAAAACTGGCGCGGACCCTGCGCTCGCGCTCGCCGGATGCGACCGATACGCTGCCCACCCACGGCGTGCCGACGGAGGTTCGCCCGCTGCTTGATGCGCTTAACCATCTTTTCGCCCGTACGCAGGAGATGATGGCCCGCGAGCGCCGCTTCACCTCGGATGCCGCCCATGAGTTGCGCAGCCCGCTGGCCGCGCTGAAGGTGCAAACCGACGTGGCGCAGCTTTCCTTTGACGATCCCGGGGCGCAGTCTAAAGCGCTGGGGCAGCTGCATGCGGGCATCGACCGCGCCTCCCGGCTGGTGGACCAGCTTCTCACCCTGTCGCGCCTGGATTCACTGGATAATCTTGATGACGTCGAACCCGTGATGATGGCCGATTTGCTGCAATCCGCGGTGCTGGATATCTGGCATCCGGCGCAGCAGGCGGGCATTGATATTCGGCTCAACGTCAACGCGCCCGAGGTGATGCGTCACGGACAGCCGCTGCTGCTGAGCCTGCTGGCGCGTAACCTGCTGGACAACGCCGTTCGTTACAGCCCGCGCGGCAGCGTGGTGGACGTGACGCTGAATACCCAAACCTTTACCGTGCGCGACAACGGCCCGGGCATTTCATCCGATGCGCTGGCGCGTCTCGGCGAGCGCTTTTATCGTCCACCGGGCCAGGACGCCACCGGCAGCGGTCTGGGGTTGTCTATCGTCAAGCGTATCGCGGCGTTGCACGGGATGCGCGTCTCGCTGGGCAATGCGCCGGAAGGGGGCTTTGAGGTGACCGTCAGCTGGTAGCCATTATTGCGCTCTGCGCAAAAGACTTTGCACATTTTGCTTATTTTTCCGCTCCGTCCTCGCGCGTAGAATACCCGGCATACTCTCATCATCGAGGACAAATAATGAGCAACATTCTGATTATCAACGGCGCGAAAGAATTTGCGCACTCTAAAGGCCAGCTGAATGACACCCTGACCGAGGTCGCGGATGGTTTCCTGCGCGACGCCGGACATGATGTTAAGGTCGTGCGCGCGGACAGCGATTACGACGTGAAGGCCGAAGTGCAGAACTTCCTGTGGGCCGACGTGGTTATCTGGCAGATGCCGGGCTGGTGGATGGGCGCACCGTGGACCGTGAAAAAATACATGGACGATGTGTTTACCGAAGGTCACGGTTCGCTGTATGCCAGCGACGGTCGCACCCGCTCAGACGCGTCTAAAAAATACGGTTCCGGCGGCCTGATTCAGGGCAAGAAATACATGCTCTCCCTGACCTGGAATGCCCCGCTTGAAGCCTTCACTGAGCAAGATCAGTTCTTCGAAGGCGTGGGCGTAGACGGCGCGTATCTGCCGTTCCACAAGGCGAATCAGTTCCTGGGGATGGAGCCGCTGCCGACCTTTATCGTCAACGACGTGATTAAAATGCCGGACGTCCCGCGCTATATCGCAGAATATCGCAAGCATCTCGCGGAAATTTTTGCTTAACTGGTAGCCTGGAATTAGAAGGAGTTAATTATGCTTACCGTTATTGCTGAAATCCGTACGCGTCCTGGCCAACATCACCGCCAGGCGGTACTGGATGAGTTCGCGAAGATCATCCCGACCGTACTGAAAGAAGAAGGCTGCCACGGCTACGCGCCGATGGTGGACGCCGCCACCAGCGCAAGCTTCCAGGCGACCGCGCCAGACTCAATCATCATGGTTGAGCAGTGGGAAACCGTCGCGCACCTTGAAGCGCATTTGCAGACCGCGCATATGAAAGCGTGGAGCGACGCGGTGAAAGGGGACGTTCTGGAAACCCACATCCGTATTCTGGAGCAAGGGGTTTAAGTTCTGTGAAATTTGCCGGGTGGCACTGCGTTTACCCGGCCTACAACTTCCCTCCCGGGCCCGGTAAGCGTTAACGCCACCGGGCTTTTTTTATCACCTTAACACTCAACTGCTATGCTTATTCTGACTTCATGTTTAACAGGAGGATGGAATGGGACTTTTTAACTTCGTAAAAGAAGCAGGCGAAAAGCTGTGGGATAACCTGACCGATCATAAAGGTCAGGGCGACAAAATCACCGAGCACCTCAAGAAACTCAACATTCCCGGTTCCGATAAGGTTCAGGTTAACGTCACTGACGGCAAGGCCAGCGTGACGGGCGACGGGCTGACGCAGGAGCAGAAAGAAAAAATCCAGGTCGCCGTCGGCAACATCGCGGGCGTCAGCGAAGTGGAGAACAATATCACCGCGACAGATGCCAAAGATGAAGCCACCTACTATACGGTGAAATCCGGCGATACCCTGAGCGCAATCTCTAAAACCGTGTACGGCGATGCCAACCAGTACAATAAGATTTTTGAGGCTAACCGCCCAATGCTCTCCAGCCCGGATAAGATCTATCCCGGCCAGACGCTGCGTATTCCGAAAGCGTGATCCCTCTGTCGGGGGTTACCCCCCGACTGTTTTTACCAGTACAGTTTCCAGCTCTGCGTAAAACGCACCAGTGCCTCAACGTAGAAGTAATCGCCCCAGCTCGCGCACTCATCCACGCCTTTCTTGCTCGCCAGGTGATACACAGAGTGCTTAAGCAGCCCGCTGCCCTTCTCTTCTTTGCCCATCAGATAGTGCTTTGTCAGCGAGGACATAATCCCTTTCGCCCATTCGAGGTAACATTCGCGATCCGGATCTGTGACCGGCAGATGTTTCACCAGCTCCAGCAGTCCACACACCGCAATTGCCGCCGAGGAAGAATCACGCAGTGCGTCGGTGCCCACCAGCGCCAGATCCCAGTGGCAGACGTAGTCTTCCGGCAGGCGATTGAGGAAGTAGTTCGCCAGCCGTTTTGACAGGGCGATCATCGTTTCGTCGCCGGTATAGATATAGCTCAGCAGGAAACCGTAAATGCCCCAAGCCTGCCCGCGCGACCAGCAGGAGTCGTCGGCGTAGCCCTGCTGGGTGTTGCCGTAGCGCGGTGCGCCGGTTGCCACATCCATATAGTAGGTGTGGAAGGTGGAGGCATCGTCACGAATGAGGTATGTCGCGGCCTGCATGACGTGCGCTTTTGCGGCGTCGGCAAAGCGCGGATCGCCCGTCTGCTCCGTTGCCCAGTAGAGCAGCGGCAGGTTCATGTTGCAGTCGATGATCATCCGCCCGGCCTGCTCCGGATCGGAGAGATCGCCCCACGCCTGGATGATTTTCGCCTTCTCGTGGAAGCGTTCCAGCAGGGCTTCCGCCGCCAGCAGCGAGAAGCCGCGCGCCTCGCGGTTTCCGGTCAGCCGCCACGCGGCTACGCAGGAGAGCGTGTAGAGGAAGCCTAAATCGTGGGTGTTGGTGTCGTTGCGCCCGGCGATGCGCAGGCCAAACGAGCGCACGTGTTTTTCCGCCATCGCGCGGAATTTTTCCTCGCCGCTCATCTCCCATGCCAGCCACAGCTGCCCGGTCCAGAAGCTGGTGGTCCACTCCACGTTGTCAGTCAGCGGATAAAAACCGTTCTGGCAGGTTTCCGCCGGGAATTTGTCGCCGAACTCCGTTAAATGACGGCTAATCAGGTCGAGAACGTGGCTGCGCGCCGAATTCAGTTCATCGCTGAATGCGCGGGAGTCAACGGGCGCAACGATAACAGGTAGACGTTCTTCTTTGATACGACTTAACATATTTCGGTTCCTTCTTTGACGGCGTAATTTATCGTGTTGACGTTTCTGCTACGTTCAGCGCACGAGCCCCGCGCCATTTGCTCTGACAGGCGGATAACGTAAAAGCAGAAATAAGGGTAAAGGTCAGCGCCGTTGCGCCCATGATGATATAGGTGTGCTCAAAGCCAATACGGTCATACATATAGCCGGCAGGGGAAGAGACCACCACGTTGCCAACGTAGAGCATCGCCTGATAGCCGAGTAAATACATGGTGGCATTGACGCGCTTGTCGAAATGCTCGGCGATATATTTAAATACCGACACCAGCAGGAGACAAATTTCCAGACCGTATAGCGGCTTAAGCACTGAAATTAACAAGTGTGAATCACACATGCCGGAAATAATCAGACGCGCCCCAACCACCAGCCCGACAATTAACAGCCCGCGTTTGGCGCCAATAAAGTTCACAAACAGCGGGACCACCATATACATGACAAATTCCATGCCCGACTGTACGGTCCCGAGATAGCCGAATACGGCGTTGCCCTCATGAATATCATCGAAGAAGGTGACGAAATAGCGCGAGAATTGCTGCTCGGCGATAAACATCATCCATGCCACGCCCGCCACGTACAGGCAGAAGGCCCAGAATTTGCGGTTACGCAGCAGGGCGTAAACGTCGGACGGGGCAATTTTCTCTTTCGTCAGCACCTCGCCTGCGTGAGCGGAGTTAGTGTTCACTTTCAGGCTCAGAAGGACAATCAGCATCACCACCGACGCCACGCTGCCGAGAATAAAGTTATACGCCGGTGAGAGGTTGAACAGCAGGCCGGAGAAAGATGACGCCACCGCCCAGCCGAGCGATCCCCACATACGGATCTGCCCGAACTCCATGCCATTCAAACGGCTAAAGCGGTCGGAATAGGATTCACACGCCGCCACGCCCGCGTACCAGGCAAAGCTTAAATAGAGCGCGCCGATAATAATCCCCAGCAGGGTATTAGACATTAACAGCGGCTGGTAAACATAAATAAAGAATGGCGCCATCAGGGCCGACATGATCACCACAAAATAGAGCAGATATTTGCTCATGCCGATCTTATCGAGAATATAGCCGTAGATCGGCTTGAGAATAACGGAGAATATCCCGTTCACCGCAAAGACGGTTCCAATCACCGATCCGCTCAGGTTGGCTTTCTGACCGAGCCAGATCGCCAGCAGACCAATACTGGCAGACCAGGTAAAGAAATAGAGAAAGATAAAGCTGCTGATTTTGTAATATTCAGTTCTGTTGGTTGTCGATGTGCTTTTCATATCATCCTCGCCGGGGTGTAGGGCCAGATTTTTATAATGTGAACGACAGCTTACGTTCGCTTCCGGGTTCGCTAATCACGACCTGGTTATGGGTTATATTCAGCTGCGGCGTCGCCGCAGCGGGCTGTTTTCCGCCAGCCAGAACGGCGCAACAGAGCCAGCTTTCCCCTTGCGGGAGGTCAGCTTTTAACAGCGGAATGGAGGCACACTCCGCAAACATAATGCTGCTGTTCGGCGGCGTGACGATGCTGTCTGGCTGGCGATGAATGATCGGCGAAAGATCGACAATGACGCTGCTGCCGTTTTCAGCCAACAGATAACAACCGCGTTCGCGCACCTGGTGGGCGGTTTTCATCACCGCAAAGCCGCCCTCGACGGTTTGCAGAGTGCGCGCGCTGTTGATACGGTGCAGGCGCAGGTGCCACTCCCCGAACGGGATCTGCCAGGTCGCAATCTGCACGTCGCGCCACGGCGACCAGCGCGAGAAAATGTAATTTTCATCCACCCGAACCTCTTCGCACTCGCGACGACCGCGGAAATAGTCATCTCCGTCCGCCAGCAGCAGCATGGAATCGCAGGCGGCATGCTTCAGGCCAAAACGCCCGCGCTCAAGGGTGAATCCGAAGCGGCTGGAGTAGGCAAATTTGGTGTATTTCGCTTCGGTGTTGACGTAGTTGTTCAGCTCCAGCTGACCGGCGGTGAGCATGACGACGTGCTGAGAATCTTTCGAATGCATCAGGATCTGCTGCGCATGCGGAATCACATGTTTTTCAGCAAGCGTGGGCAGCGGTTGTTCTTCCGCCTGCCAGAACGGGTGTGCTTCCGGCAGCGCCAGGATCAGATAGATTTTCAGCGCCCAGTACGGTGAACCGGGGGAGTTGTAATCCTCGCACATCGCCAGGTTCGGATACGCAAACCCCAGGGTAAGAATACCGTCGCGATCGACAATCGACTGCTGCTGCCACCAGCGCAGATGCCGCAGCACAATGCCCTTCACGATGCCCGGGGTGAAGACGTCCAGTTGAGAAAAGGCCACCGCGCTCCAGAAGGCAACCATGGCAAAGCGGTAGGTCAGGCTGCGGCCAAACGGCACCGAGGCGCCATCGGCGGCGGACCAGTAGATAAAGTCTTCCGCGAACAGACGCGAGCGCTCGCGCAGCACCTTCGCCCTCGCCTCGTCGTCACTCAGCGTGGCGTAAATCAGGCCGTAGAAATGGAAAGCCATGGAGATGTAGTAATCTTTCGGGCGACCGGGACCGTCGGAATACCAGCCGTCGCCGAGGTAGTAGGCGTCCATCAGCGCAAAGCGGTGGTCAATGGCGGCCCGATCGTACGGCAGGCCGGCGCGCTTAAAGCCGAGCTGGACCATAATGGCAAAATAGTTCCAGTTGCTGTCCGGCATCTGCGCGTCGGTGATTTGGTTGAGCCACGCGTGCAGGTTCATCACCTCGCGCCCGGTAAAGTGCGCGGTGAGTTTATCCCCCAGCAGAGCGAGCCCCAGACCGTAGGCCGCCATCTCCACCAGACGCTGATCGTACGGGCCGGTTTCACCCCAGTAGCCGCTGCTTTGCGGGTCGGTACCAAGCTTAATGGCAGTAAGGTACTTCTCGCTGAACGGCGTGCTTTCGCCAGATGCCATCAGCGGAAACAGCCCCCACAGCGCGCGGGAAAGTCCCTCCATCTGCGCAATATCCGCTGTGTAATGGGCGCAGGTGTCGCCCAGCGGGAATCGTGAACGGTTCGCCGGAAATTGCGTGTCCAACGCCTGTAAAAGTGCATTCAACGACGCCACTACCTCCTGGCGTGAAGACAACGGATTTGATTTTTCTTTGTTTGCCGCCCACATCGGTTCGCCCTCGTAATCAACTGCGGCAAAGCATAGTGAATCCGCAAGGGGCAGAAATGTTAGCCATGTCACAGGCATGAACGATGAATAAACCTCCAGTTGAGAAAATTTAAAAAGGTGGTTTATAAAGACGATCAGACGGGAAAAAGTTGAGTTTTATTGCACTATGCGCGACACGCCGACATCCGACCTTCTGGAACTGATCGCCCTGAATGATACCGTGGCCTCGTTCAGCCGCCTGTTTGCCAATACGGTGCGCTACCATCACTGGCATCAGTGTCTGGAGATCCTCTATGTGGAAGAGGGCTATGGCGTGGCGATTGTCGATAATCGTCACTACACCATGCGCCCCGGACGACTGTTTTTCTTCCCGCCTTTTACGCTGCACAAGGTCATGGTGGACGAACAGGCGGAGGCAATTTACCGCCGCACCATTATTCATCTCGACCAGCACGCGGTGCTGAAGATCCTGCGGGATTTTCCCCAGACCCGGCAGCGCCTGGAGCGGCTGTCACGCCGTGGCGGCGAAGCGTGGGTCGCCGATTTAGCCCACTGTCACCACCATATCGACCATCTGTTTAGCTGCTATAAACCGCCGATGAACGGCGAGAGCATCGCCAGCCTGCTGATCGGCCTGTTCGCGATGCTCCCCGACGATCGCGACGGTGAGCCGGGCAACAGCCAGGGGATCGCCAGCCAGGTAATGTTCTGGCTCGACGAGCATTATCAGGAGAAATTTCGTCTGGATGCGCTGGCCGAAGAGCTGGGTAAATCACGCAGTTACGTATCGCGAAGATTCCATGCGGAAACGGGCGAAAAAATTCACGACTACCTGAACACGCTAAGATTGCGTAAGGCGTGCGAGTGTTTACTCCACACGGATTCGAGCGTGCGTGACATTGCCGCACAGGCGGGATTTTCCGACGTGACGTGGTTTATCAGCGCTTTTAAAAAGGGGATTGGCGAGACGCCGTTGCAGTACAGGAAGAACCATCGTGCGGTTTGACGCCCTCACCCCAGCCCTCTCCCACGGGGAGAGGGGGAAGATCAACCGCTCTTTTTCCCCGGCTTTAATCCGCGGTGTAACTCGTTGATGCGCTTCATCGACTTGATGGTGCGCTGCGGCTCGGTGGAGGCGACGGACAGAATAATCATCTCCAGGCACAGCAGTACCGTGCCGTGCAGCGGGATTTTGCCCTTCTCGCCGCCGCGCGGGACGTGGATCACTACGCTTGCCTCTTTGCTAAAGCGCGAGTCCGTGGCGTTGGTCAGCAAAATGGTGGGAATACCCAGGCGCTTCGCTTCGCGCAGCGTGGTCTGCCCCTCCCGGTGCGCGGATTTTTGCGCCATCATTACCAGCACGTCACCGCGCTGTAGGGCAATCAGCTGTTCGGCGAGGCCAATACCGGTGCGGTTGAGCGGGATCGCAGGCAGGCCTATACGGCTAAACAGTCGCGAGGTGTACTCAGCCAGAATGCCGGATGCGCCAATGCCAAAAATAGCGACCTGTCTCGCCTGCGCCAGCAGCGACACGGCCTGCGCCATCGCGTAGCGGTTGCCCGGTTCGGACAACACCGCGCAGGTGTGCTGATGGCCTTCCAGCACAAAATCGATGCTCGCGTCGACGTCGCTGGTAAGCGTGTTTACCGTGGTGGACATCTTCTCGCTGGAGGTGACCACCGGGCCAAACCACTGCTCCAGGGTCTGCTTGAGATCCCGCAGCCCGCCAAACCCAAGCGCCTGAATGGCACGCACCACGGTGGCGTCCGAGGTGTGTAGCACAGCGGCAATCTCCATTGCCGTCTGCTCCATAACCGCTTCACGATTTTCATTGATATAGCTCGCCACCTGCAGCAGACGCGGCGTCAGCAGGTGCGCCCGCGAGCGGAGGCGGTCGCCGTAGACATCAATTTTTCGGATCATTGTGCGGCCTCCGGCAGCGGACGGCCCGCTATCTGCGACTGCACCTGCGCGGCCATCAGCCCCAGCGAGGCAAATGAATTTGAGATCGCTTCCTCGCGGGAGATGAGCACGTAATGCCCGGTTCGGCAGGCGTTGAGAAACTGACACCAGCCCGGCATCACCGCATCCATCGCCGCCAGCTCGTCCTGCGGTTTTCCGCCGGTGTCCCCGCGCCAGGTGGCAAAGACAAAATCAGCATCCAGCTCCGGCAGGCGCTCGGCGCTGACGTCGATGCGCCCGCCCTCCGGGATGCTCTCAATCAGCGGCGGGAACCTGAACCCTGCGTCGCGCAGCACGCGCCCAAGCGAGTGGTAGCTGTGCATGGCGTTGATTTTGCCCTGATTGGCCTGAATCACCGAGACGGTCAGTTTGCTCGTATCGATGGTCGCCTTTAGCGCCTCGATCTGCTCCTGATAGCGACGCTCCAGAATCTTCAGCCGCGCCTCTGTCCCGGTAAGCTGCGCCAGCTTGCGGTAGATCTCCGGCGCGCCGCCGTCGAGGTGATCGATACTCACCGTCGGGGCAATTTTTTCCAGCTGCTCGACCGGCGTGTTGCGGGTCGGCTCGGTGATGATAAGATCCGGCTTCGCCGCGGCGATGGCTTCAATATCGATATCCGCGGTGCCGATGAATGTGATATCGGAATTATCAAAATCGATGCCCGTCAGCATACCGCTGGAACGCAGAAAATGGCTGCCGTCCGGTCGGGTGCGGCCATGGCTGGCAACCGGCGGTACGCCAAGCTCGATCAGCGGAATGGTGATATCCAGGTCGTGCAGGGACACAATCCGCTTCGGGTTAACCGGCACCACCACGTTGCGGTTCAGGTCGTCAGTAAACGTCTGCGTTGGCTCTGCGGCTCCTACAGCAAAACCCACCAGCACCAGCATTGCAAAAAATACGCGCATTTTTATCCCCTAAAATCGATCCCGACGCTGCCAGAGCAGCAGCAGGAAAAACGGTCCGCCAATCAGTGAAATGACAATTCCCGCCGGCAGCTGCAACGGGAGAAATGCCAGCCGCCCGACGTTATCCGCCAGCAGCACCAGCAGCGCGCCCAGTACGGCACTTCCCGTCAGCAGTGCCGTTTGCCCTCCGCGCAGCAGCAGGCGCGCCATGTGCGGGGCAATCAGCCCGACAAAGCCGATACTCCCCACGCAGGAGACGCAGGCCGCGGTGAGCACCACGGGGGCAAACACGCGCAGCAGAGCGAGGCGTGAAGTCCTCACGCCCAGCCCCGTCGCAGTGTGGTTGCCGAGCAAGGCTACGTCTGCGGCGCGTGCGGTAAAGAGCAGCAGCGCAAACGCTGGCACTGTCCAGGCAGCAGCGATGCTGACCAGCGTCCAGCTTGCCGCATGCAGGCTCCCCGCCAGCCACAGCATCGCCGTCTGGACGTCGCGCACGTCGGCGGTCGTCATAAAGACCCCCATCGCGGCGGCAAACGCCCATGACACGCCGATGCCGATCAGGATGAATCGCGGGCGCGAGATATCACGCGCCAGCGCCACTACCAGCAGCGCGGTCAGCAGCCCACCGGCCATGCCGATAAGTGGACGCCAGTACGGCCCCAATCCCGGAAACTGAAAAATCAGCAGCAGCACCGCCGCGCTACAGCCCTCTTTCACGCCGATAAGACCGGGGTCAGCAAGGCCGTTGCGGGTAATGGACTGCATGGCCGCCCCCGCCATGCCGAGCATCGCGCCGCACAGCACCGCCATCAGCAGGCGCGGCAGGCGGATATCCATCACAATGTAATGCGCATCCGCCGTCAGACGTTCAGGATAAAACAGCGCACGTCCGATGGCGGAAGCAGGAATGGGCAGCGAACCGTGCGTCAGGCCAAAACTTAGCAGCAGGAGAGCGGCAAGCGATAATACGGCCAGATACAGCAGCGCTCTCGGGCGAACCAGCGCCGAGAAGGAGAAAAATCGTACTGCCCTCAATCCAGCCCGGTTCATTTGAACATCCTTGACGCCATAAGGATAAAGACCGGCGCGCCGACCAGCGCAGTCATCACGCCGGTTGCCAGCTCATACGGCGTAAACAGCGTACGGGCGGCGATATCCGCCATCAGCAGAACCAGCGCCCCGCAGAGGGCTGAAAGCGGCACCATCACGCGCAGGTCCACCGATACCAGACGGCGAATCAGCTGCGGCACCACGAGTCCGATAAACCCGATCGGTCCGGCAACTGAAACCGCCGCGCCGCACAGCAGGGCGATGGCCAGCAGCGCGAGCAGGCGCGTTTTCAGCAGCGACACGCCAAGCCCCTGCGCCATTCTCTCGCCCAGCGCCAGCATGTTCAGCGACGGCGACAGCCAGAGCGCCAGCGCAAAACCCACGGCAGCGGCCCCCGCGGCGCTAGCGATCGTCTCGCCGATGACTCCCGCCACATCCCCCGCAAGCCAGGTCCGCATGGCCAGCAGCGTCTGTTCATCCAGAATCAACACCGTGGCGGTTATCGATGAGGCAAATGCCGACATCGCCACGCCGCACAGCGTGACCTTCATCGGCGTGAGACCGGTACGCCCGGATGAGGAGAACGTTAGCACCAGCAAAAAGAGCGCGGCGGCGCCAGCTGCGGCTATCAGAGGGCGGCCAAACGGCAGCGACAGCCCGAGGGCACTCGTCAGCACCACCGCCAGCGCCGCCCCTGCATTCAGCCCCAGGATATGCGGCTCGCCGAGCGGGTTGCGGATCACTGATTGCAGCAGCACGCCCGCGACGCCGAGCGCCGCGCCCGTCACCAGGGCGGCGCATAGCCGCATCAAGCGCAGCCTGACGATCACGCTATGCTCAAAATTGCGCGGGTCGAAGTGGAAAAATGCGTCTACTACCGTCCGGGGGGCGATAACGCGCGCCCCGATGCTCAGGTGCGCAATCGCGCCTGCCAGAAGCAGCAGCGTAAAGAGAATAAAGGCCACAGATGTGCGCATCATGGTTTGTCGTCAGCCTGACGGAACGGCATAAAGAACGGCTTGCCGGTCAGCGGGTTAACCGACATATGCACGTCGACGTCAAACACCGCTTTGATTAGCTCCGGCGTGCAGGCGTCGCCCTCATGCAGTACCCCCTCAACCTTTCCCTGACGTAAAAAGACCAGCGAATCACCGTAATTCACGGCGAAGTTGAGATCGTGCAGAACCACCACCACGGTGCGCCCGTGCCGGCGCGTCAGCGTGTGCAGCAGTTCGAGGATCTCCACCTGGTAGCGAAGATCGAGGTACGTCGTGGGTTCATCCAGCAGGATATAGGGCGTTTGCTGCGCCAGCACCATAGCGATCCAGCAGCGCTGGCGCTGGCCGCCGGACAGGCTTTCAACCAGATGATGGGCAAACTCTGCCGTTCCGGTCAGGCGTAACGCCTCTTCCACGGCCCGCTCGTCTTCCTCGCTCCACTGGCGCATCACGTTCTGCCAGGGGAAACGTCCGCGCGAGACCAGCTCAAATACGGTTAACCCTTCTGGAAGCAGCGGAGACTGCGGCAGGATCCCGAGCTGGCGGGCGACCGCTTTGGTTGGTTGCGAGTGGATGGCTTTGCCGTCCAGCACCGCGCTGCCGCCGAGCGGCTGAAGCAGCCTTGCGAGGGTACTTAACAGCGTCGATTTTCCGCAGCCGTTTGCGCCCACCAGAACAGTCATTTTCTGCTGGGGGATCGCAAGGGAGATATCATCAACGATGATTTTTTTCTGGTAACCCGCGGAGAGGTTCTCAAGAACCAGTCCCGGCTTTTTGATGTAGTGAGCCACGTGAACGCCAACGTAAGAAAAAAAACCAACAAATAAAAATAAAACTCATTCTCTTTTGTGAGTTTGCCGCCGCTCCATGTAGTAGTCAAGCGAAGATACACCCTGTAAAACCCAGGGATAATTGAGCGTCACCGCACAAATTAAAATTCATTTTTATTAATTATTTTCAATACCTTAAACAAGAAACCGAAGCGTTTTAGCCAGAGAGAAACCTCTGTAGCGAAATTTTTATTTATTCCATTTACTACTACATGCCCTCATGCTTGAATGATTCTCAATTACAAGTCCGATGCCGTAGAGGCTAACGGACAGAGCGTAAGGGCAATGACTCACACATTCTTCCGCGAGCATTTCATCGCAGGATATTTTGGGAAAACAGATGTAATGGCTAAGTTCACACCTTCATTCGCCGGGGTAAAAGGGCGCGCGCTCTTTTCACTCCTGTTCATGGCGCCTCTGGTGCACGCAGCAGCAAAAGACGGTGAGACGCTTACCGTCACTGCCGATCCTTACGCTTCCACCGACGCCACCAGCGGCTATCAGCCCCTGAACACCTCCACCGCCACGCTGACCAACATGCCGATGCTGGACATCCCGCAGGTGGTCAATACCGTCAGCGATAAAGTGCTGGAAGACCAAAACGCGACCACGCTAGACGAGGCGCTGTATAACGTCAGCAACGTGGTGCAGACCAACACCCTGGGCGGCACGCAGGATGCCTTCGTGCGCCGTGGCTTCGGCGCAAACCGCGATGGCTCGATCATGACCAACGGCCTGCGCACCGTGCTGCCGCGCAGCTTCAATGCCGCAACCGAGCGCGTGGAGGTGCTAAAAGGCCCGGCCTCGACCCTTTACGGTATTCTCGACCCCGGCGGCCTGATTAACGTGGTGACCAAACGCCCGGAGAAAACCTTCGGCGGCTCGATTTCTGCCACATCAACCAGCTTTGGCGGCGGTAGCGGACAGTTTGACGTCACCGGTCCAATTGAAGGTACGCGTCTGGCCTATCGCCTGACGGGGGAGTATCAGGACGAGGATTACTGGCGTAATTTCGGCACCGAACGCAGCACCTTTATCGCCCCGTCTTTGACCTGGTTCGGCGATGATGCCACCGTGACCGTGCTCTATTCGCATCGCGACTATAAAACGCCGTTCGATCGCGGAACGATCTTCGATCTCAACACCAAAAAGGCCGTCGACGTCGATCGCAAAACCCGCTTTGATGAGCCATTTAACGTGACCGACGGTCAGTCCGACCTCGCTCAGCTTAACGCGGAGTATCGGCTCAACAGCCAGTGGACCGCGAAGTTCGACTACAGCTACAGCCAGGATAAGTACAGCGATAACCAGGCTCGCGTGATGGCCTACGATTCAAAAACCGGCAACCTGACCCGCCGCGTGGATGCGACCCAGGGTTCGACCCAGCGTATGCACACAACGCGGGCAGATTTGCAGGGGAACGTGGACATCGCGGGCTTTTACAATGAGATCCTGACCGGCGTGTCGTATGAGAATTACGATCTGCTGCGCACGGACATGATCCGTTGTAAGAACGTTAAGGATTTCAATATTTACAACCCGAGCTACGGCAGCCTCGGCAAGTGCACCACCGTCTCGGCAGCCGACAGCGATCAAACCATCAAGCAGGAGAGCTACTCCGCCTACGCGCAGGACGCGCTGTACCTGACCGATAAATGGATCGCCGTTGCCGGACTGCGCTACCAGTATTACACCCAGTACGCGGGCAAAGGCCGTCCGTTTAACGTCAACACCGACAGCCGCGACGACCAGTGGACGCCGAAGCTGGGCCTGGTATACAAGCTCACGCCGGCAGTCTCCCTGTTTGCCAACTATTCCCAGACGTTTATGCCGCAGTCGTCCATTGCGAGCTACATCGGCGACCTGCCGCCGGAAACGTCTAACGCGTATGAAATAGGCGCTAAGTTCGACCTGTTCGACGGCATTACCGCCAACATCGCGCTGTTTGATATCCACAAGCGCAACGTGCTGTACACCGAAAGCGTCGGTGATGAAACCGTCGCCAAAACCGCGGGCCGCGTGCGCTCGCAGGGTGTCGAAGTGGATCTCGCCGGATCGCTGACCGAGAACACCAACATTATCGCCAGCTACGGCTATACCGATGCGAAGGTGCTGGAAGACCCGGACTACGCGGGCAAACCGCTGCCGAACGTACCGCGCCATACCGGCTCCCTGTTCCTGACGTACGATATTCACAATGCGTTTGCCGGGAATACGCTGACAATTGGCGGCGGCGGGCACGGCGTAAGCCGCCGCTCAGCGACTAACGGTGCGGATTATTATCTGCCGGGCTATTTCGTGGCGGATGCATTTGCGGCGTACAAAATGAAGCTGCAATATCCGGTGACGCTACAGGTGAACGTGAAGAATCTGTTCGATAAGACCTACTACACGTCGTCGATTGCGACCAACAACCTGGGCAACCAGATTGGCGACCCGCGTGAAGTGCAGTTTACGGTGAAGATGGAGTTTTGACGTAAAAAAGCCCGGTGGCGCTAACGCTTACCGGGCCTACGATCCTAACCCTCTCCCTGTGGGAGAGGGTTAGGGTGAGGGGACATCAGGCCTCTATATCCGCCATATCGCCTTTCTCCTGTAGCCAGTTACGTCGGTCTTCAGAACGTTTCTTAGCCAGCAGCATGTCCATCACGGCGTTGGTTTGCTGTTCGTCTTCATCGCTGATGGTCAGCTGCACCAGACGGCGGGTGTTCGGATCCAGCGTGGTTTCACGCAGCTGCATCGGGTTCATCTCGCCCAGCCCTTTAAAGCGCTGAACGTTCGGTTTGCCCTTCTTGCGTTTGAGCTGCTCCAGCACGCCCGCTTTCTCTTCTTCCGTCAGCGCATAGTAGACTTCTTTGCCAAGGTCGATACGGTACAGCGGCGGCAGCGCCACGTGGACGTGACCGTTTTTCACCAGCGTGCGGAAGTGCTTCACGAACAGCGCACAGAGCAGCGTGGCGATGTGCAGACCATCGGAGTCCGCATCCGCGAGGATACAGATCTTGCCGTAGCGCAGCTGGCTCAGATCGTCGCTGTCCGGATCGATGCCGATCGCCACGGAGATGTCGTGTACTTCCTGCGAGGCCAGCACTTCATCAGACGAGACCTCCCAGGTGTTGAGGATCTTACCCTTGAGCGGCATGATCGCCTGATATTCACGATCGCGCGCCTGCTTGGCCGATCCGCCTGCCGAGTCCCCTTCCACCAGGAACAGCTCGGTGCGGTTGAGATCCTGGGCGGTACAGTCCGCCAGCTTGCCCGGCAGCGCGGGGCCGCTGGTCAGCTTTTTACGCACCACTTTCTTCGCCGCGCGCAGGCGACGCTGGGCGCTGGAGATGGCCATTTCAGCCAGCATTTCTGCGGCCTGAACGTTCTGGTTCAGCCACAGGGTAAACGCATCTTTCACCACGCCGGAGACGAACGCCGCACACTGGCGTGACGACAGGCGCTCTTTAGTCTGACCGGCAAACTGCGGATCCTGCATCTTCACGGAGAGCACGTAGGCGCAGCGGTCCCAGATATCTTCTGCGGAAAGCTTCACGCCGCGCGGCAGAATGTTGCGGTATTCGCAGAACTCGCGCATCGCATCCAGCAGCCCCTGACGCAGGCCGTTGACGTGCGTCCCGCCGAGCAGCGTTGGGATCAGGTTGACGTAGCTTTCCGTCAGCAGCTCACCGCCTTCCGGCAGCCACAGCAGCGCCCAGTCCACCGCTTCGGTGTCACCTTCGAAATTCCCGACGAACGGTTTTTCCGGCAGGGTCGGCAGGCCGTTAACCGCTTCGCACAGGTAGTCGTTCAGACCCTTTTCGTAGCGCCAGCTCTGTTCGGTGTTGTTTACGTGATCTTTAAAGGTGATTTCCACGCCCGGGCACAGCACCGCTTTGGCTTTCAGCAGGTGCGTCAGGCGAGAAACGGAAAAGCGTGGGCTGTCGAAGAAGCTTTCGTCAGGCCAGAAATGGACGCTGGTGCCGGTGTTGCGTTTACCGCACGTCCCGACGACCTGCAAATCCTGCACTTTTTCGCCGTTTTCAAACGCGATGTTATACACCTGGCCATCGCGACGGACGTTCACTTCCACGCGCTTTGACAGGGCGTTAACCACGGAGATCCCCACGCCGTGCAAGCCGCCTGAGAACTGGTAATTTTTGTTGGAGAACTTACCGCCCGCGTGCAGACGACAGAGGATCAGCTCAACGGCGGGAACACCCTCTTCCGGGTGGATATCTACCGGCATGCCGCGGCCGTCGTCGATAACTTCCAGCGACTGATCGGCGTGCAGGATAACGTCCACGCGTCTGGCATGTCCTGCCAGCGCTTCGTCCACACTGTTATCAATTACTTCCTGGCCCAGGTGGTTTGGGCGCGTCGTATCGGTGTACATCCCCGGGCGGCGGCGAACCGGCTCAAGCCCGGTGAGTACCTCAATGGCATCAGCGTTATAGGTTTGCGTCATGATTTAAGCTAGCAATTCGCATTGATTGTCAGTGGCTGTGCAGTCCAAGAAAATCGACAATCTGGGTGAAATGATCTTCAAAGCCCGTGAAAGCATGGTTACCGCCCTCTTCTACAGTCTGGCGGCAGGATGCGTAATACGCCACTGCCTGGCGGTAATCCAGCACTTCATCTCCCGTCTGTTGCAGCAGCCAGATAAGATCGGGCGCTTCAAGCGGGTCGACCTGCATAACTTTGAGATCGTAAATATGGCGTGACTCTAGCACATATTGTTGGCCGGTGTAGGGGTTCTCGTTTTCGCCAAGAAAGTCCCTTAACAGCTCAAATGGCCGGACCGCCGGGTTGACGACGACAGCGGGTAACATAAAGCACTGCGACAGCCAGGTGGCGTAGTAGCCGCCGAGCGACGACCCGACAACGCCAAACGATTCGCCGCCGTGTTCAAGCACGATCGATTCCAGCATCTCTGCCGCATCCGCCGGATAAGGGGGCAACTGCGGAATAATCATCTCCACGTGGGGATGATTCGCGCTCAGCCACTGGCGAAGCTGCGTCGCTTTCGCCGATCGTGGTGAGCTGTTAAACCCATGCAGATAGAGAAGCGTCGACATCAATAGCCTTCCGAAGCGGTATCCGGGCGGAATTGAGCCCCGGTCAGACGGCAAACTTCGGTGGTCAGCGAGCCATCGGCATGCAGCTCCAGCCAGCGCCAGCCCGGTGCGATGGTATCCAGCGTAAAGTTGGCGCAGTGCGGCTTAAACTGCACGCAGGTAGAGGGCGTCGCGAGCAGGCGGCGACCATTCCAGTCGAGATCCTGTTCCTGGTGAATGTGCCCGCACAGCAAATTTTTCACGCGCGGAAATTTCGCCAGTACGCCGTCCAGCGCCGCAGAGTTGCGTAAGCTGTGCTGATCGAGCCAGCTACAGCCCGCCGGCAGCGGGTGATGATGCAGCAACAGCAGCGTATTGCGATTCGGTTCGGCGGCCAGTTTTGTCTCCAGCCAGTCAAGCTGATAGTCGCTCAACTCACCGTGGGGAACGCCAAACACCTGACTGTCGAGGAGCAGAATTTGCCACTGGTCCCCCGCAAAGACACATTTTGCCGGTGAAATCCCCGCATCCTGAAGCGAACTGTACATAGCGGGTTGAAAATCGTGATTGCCCGGTAGCCAGACGCAAGGCACGCTAAAGCTCGCAATCCCTTCAGCAAAATGCTGATAGGCTGCGGAGGATTGATCCTGCGCCAGATCGCCCGTCGCGACGATCAGATCGCATGGCCGCTTTTCAGCATGGATCGCGTCAAGAACCGCCTGATAACTCTCCCAGGTGTTCACGCCCAGAAGCGTCTCATGCTTTTCGGCAAAAAGGTGGGTGTCGGTGATTTGTAATATCCTGACTGGCGCCCCACCAGCAACAGTCAGGTTCAACAGGCTTTCCAAATGGTGTCCTTAGGTAGGTTTATGACGCTAACAAACCGGAATCGCCATTGCTCCATGTGCTAAACAATATCTTAGCCAGTCGGCTAAAAACTGGTTAATTTGATGCTTTTCGTCGCGTTGATGCAACTTTTTATTCGGGTAATCATACCGCGCTTTAAAGCGAAAGATCTGCTGGCTTGAACACACTTCAGCGACCATCGCGTCATGATAAAGACGTACCGTCATCGACGGCAGGCTCCAGTAGCTGATGCTCGGCGCCGTTTGCTCAATCTCCACCAGCGTAGTGTAGCGCGTTGATTCTGTTATCGTTAACCGATACTGCGCGTTGCTCACCTGATAGCTCACCGTTTCGCCGGGCGCGTCGTTTCGCGGCAGCAGGCGGCGCAGCTGGGCGAAATTGGTTTCGCACAGGCGCATCATTTCTGGGAAGTCAGGTGTATAACGCTTCATTTTTTCCACTCGTGTCGTAATGTCTGATAATGCAGCTGTAGCCATTGCAGGGCGATGACAGACGCTGCGTTGTCGATTTTCCCCTCTTCTACCCACTGGTAAGCCTGCTCCCGACTCACCACATGAACCCGAATATCTTCGTTTTCATCTGCCAGACCGTGGATCCCTTCCGCTGTCTTGGCGTCCACTTCGCCCACCATAATAGATGAACGTTCCGTTGTCCCACCCGGGCTTGCCAGGTAGCTCAACACCGGTTTCGTCCGGCCGATCGCCAGGCCCGCCTCTTCCAGCGCCTCACGGCGAGCGACGTCTTCGACCGACTCACCTTCTTCGATCATCCCGGCCACCATCTCCAGCAACCACGGCGTATCGCTGGTATCATAAGCCGCAATACGCACCTGTTCGACCAGCACCACTTCATCACGCACTGGGTCATAGGGTAGCAACACAGCCGCATGCCCGCGCTCAAAAATTTCGCGTTTGATTTCACCGCTCATCTCACCGTTAAACAGACGATGCCTGAAACGGTAAAGTTCCATTGAAAAAAAACCGCTATAAAGCGTTTCTCGTGCAATAATTTCTACATCGTTTTTGGCGAAGGTGACAGGCACGTTTTCTGGTTTTTGCATCGGTCGAGTCCTGGTAGCAATGGTGATGAAATTGTGAATTTCAAGGCTGTTTGGCTGCCGTTTGTATGGCTATATGGTAGATTGGAGCAAATTACCGCCAGATGGCACGTTACGCCAACCTTTTGGTGTGGATGATTCTGTTAGAATCGGCAATTATTTTTAATTAGATCAGCGCTAATACTGCTTCACAACAAGGAATGCAAATGAAGAAATTGCTCCCCATCCTTATCGGCCTGAGCCTGACGGGCTTCAGTGCAATGAGCCAGGCAGAAAACCTGTTACAGGTCTACCAGCAGGCACGTCTGGGCAACCCTGATTTACGTAAATCAGCGGCCGATCGTGATGCTGCGTTTGAAAAGATTAACGAAGCACGTAGTCCACTGCTGCCGCAGTTAGGCTTAGGTGCAGATTATACCTACACTAACGGTTTTCGCGATAACAATGGCATCGATTCGAATGCCACCAGCGCCTCTTTACAGCTTACACAAACCCTGTTCGACATGTCCAAATGGCGTGAACTGAGCTTGCAGGAAAAGAGCGCCGGCATTCAGGATGTCACCTATCAAACCGATCAGCAGACGCTGATCCTGAATACCGCGACCGCCTATTTCCAGGTTCTGAGCGCGATTGACGCCCTCTCCTACACCGAAGCGCAGAAACAGGCGGTTTACCGTCAGTTAGATCAAACCACCCAGCGTTTTAACGTGGGCCTGGTCGCCATTACTGACGTGCAGAACGCCCGTTCACAGTACGATACCGTACTGGCTAACGAAGTGACCGCACGTAACAACCTCGACAACGCCCTGGAAGCACTGCGTCAGGTCACCGGTAACTACTATCCTGAGCTGGCCTCTCTGAACGTGGACAGTTTCAAAACGGACAAACCGCAGGCGGTTAACGCCCTGCTGAAAGAAGCGGAAAACCGCAACCTGACCTTGTTGCAGGCACGCCTGAGCCAGGATCTGGCGCGCGAACAGATCCGTCTTGCACAGGATGGTCACCTGCCAACTCTGAGCCTGAGCGCCTCTACCGGCGTATCGGACACCAGCTACAGCGGGTCTAAAACGACCTCTCAGGCCTATGACGACAGCAACGTTGGCCAGAACAAAGTGGGTCTCAGCTTCTCTCTGCCGCTGTACCAGGGCGGGATGGTTAACTCTCAGGTGAAACAGGCGCAGTACAACTTTGTGGGCGCCAGCGAGCAGCTGGAAAGCGCACACCGCAACGTGGTGCAGACCGTGCGTTCTTCCTACAACAACGTAAATGCCTCTATCAGCAGCATCAACGCCTATAAACAGGCCGTCGTCTCTGCCCAGAGCTCACTGGATGCGAACGAAGCGGGTTACTCCGTAGGTACGCGTACCATCGTGGACGTGTTAGACGCAACGACCACGCTGTATAACGCGAAACAGCAGCTCTCCAGCGCACGTTATCAGTATCTGATTAACCAGCTGAACATCAAGCAGGCGCTGGGTACGCTGAACGAGCAGGATCTGCAAATGCTGAACAGCACGCTAGGCAAACCGGTCCCTACGTCGCCTGACAGCGTCGCGCCGGAAAATCCACAGCAGGATGCCGCCGTTGATAATTTCACCCCTAACAGCAGCGCCCCGCTTGCGCAGCCAGCGGCAGCGCGTAGCACCGCACCTGCCAGCAGCGGTACGAATCCGTTCCGTCATTAAGCCTTGCCCGATGGCGCTGAGCTTATCGGGCCTACTTAACCGTAGGCCGGGTAAGCACAGCGCCACCCGGCGCAAAATCACACCTGAACGTAAGCCAACGTAAAGATCCCCCGCATTTCGCCCCTCTTCGCTTCATTTTCAACCACTCATCCTCTATCCTGAGCGTTATTACCACTGGGTCCTGGAAGACAAATATGAAACGGACAAAAACGATGAATCACGCGTCGTTCCGCAAAAGCTGGAACGCACGCCACCTGACACCTGTCGCGCTGGCGGTCACCGCCGTCTTTATGCTGGCAGGCTGTGAGCAAAACGACGAAACGGTTTCGCTGTATCAAAACGCCGACGACTGCGCGAGCGCAACCGGTAAAGCCGCTGAGTGTACGACGGCCTATAACAACGCCCTCAAAGAAGCGGAACGTACCGCGCCGAAATATGCCTCTCGCGAAGACTGTGTAGCCGAATTCGGTGAAGGCCAGTGCCAGCAGGCACCTGCTCAGGCGGGTATGGCACCGGAAAACCAGGCGCAGGCACAGTCCAGCGGCAGCTTCTGGATGCCGCTGATGGCGGGTTATATGATGGGCCGTTTGATGAGCGGCGGTGCGGGCTACCAGCAGCAGCCGCTGTTTAGCTCCAAAAACCCGAACAGCCCGGCCTACGGTAAATACACCGATGCCACCGGCAAGGGTTACGGTGCTGCAACGCCAGGCCGTACGATGACCGTACCGAAAACCGCAATGGCGCCGAAACCAGCCACCACCAGCACCATTACCCGTGGCGGCTTTGGTGAGTCTGTTGCCAAACAAACCACCATGCAGCGTAGTGCGACCGGCTCCTCAACTCGCTCAATGGGCGGGTGATCATGGAACGAGTCAGTATTGTTGAGCGCCCGGACTGGCGCGAAAAAGCCACCGAATACGGTTTCAACTTTCACACCATGTATGGCGAGCCGTACTGGTGTGAAGATGCTTACTATAAGCTCACGCTCGCTCAGGTCGAAAAGCTTGAAGAGGTAACCGCAGAACTGCACCAGATGTGCCTGAAGGTAGTAGAAAAAGTCATCGACAGCGATGAGCTGATGACCAAATTCCGCATTCCGAAGCACACCTGGAGTTTTGTTCGTCAGTCCTGGAAAACGAACCAGCCTTCGCTCTACTCTCGCCTCGATCTGGCATGGGATGGCGTGGGTGAACCGAAGCTTTTAGAAAACAACGCAGATACGCCAACCTCCCTGTACGAAGCCGCGTTCTTCCAGTGGATCTGGCTGGAAGATCAGGCGAATGCCGGCAACTTGCCGGAAGGCAGCGATCAGTTCAACAGCCTTCAGGAAAAGCTGATTGAGCGTTTCGTCGAACTGCGTGAACAGCACGGTTTCAACCTGCTGCATCTCGCCTGCTGCCGCGATACTGAAGAAGACCGCGGTACGGTTCAGTATTTGCAGGACTGCGCAGCCGAAGCGGAAGTGGCGACGGAATTTCTCTATATCGAAGATATCGGTTTAGGCGAAAAAGGTCAGTTTACGGACATGCAGGATCAGGTGATCAGCAACCTGTTCAAGCTCTATCCGTGGGAATACATGCTGCGGGAAATGTTCTCTACCAAACTGGAAGACGCTGGCGTGCGCTGGCTGGAACCGGCCTGGAAGAGCATTATCTCCAATAAAGCCCTGCTGCCGATGCTGTGGGAGATGTTCCCGAATCACCCGAACCTGCTGCCTGCTTATTTTGCCGAAGATGATTTCCCACCGATGGAGAAATACGTCGTTAAGCCAATCTTCTCCCGTGAAGGGGCAAACGTCTCGATTATCGAAAACGGTAAAACGCTGGAAGCGGTTGAAGGGCCGTACGGTGAAGAAGGGATGATCGTCCAGGCGTTCTGTCAACTGCCGAAGTTTGGCGACAGCTATACGCTGATCGGCAGCTGGCTTATTAACGATCAGCCTGCCGGGATTGGCATTCGCGAAGATCGCGCGCTGATTACGCAGGATCTGTCGCGTTTCTACCCGCATATTTTCGTCGAGTAAGACTTGCCCGGTGGCGCTACGCTTACCGGGCCTACGCTCAATATGTAGGTCGGGTAAGGCGAAGCCGCCACCCGACATGTTTTTACCCCACCTGCACCGACAGCATACTCAAACTCCCCATCTCAATGCCGTCGACCGGGATTGTAATAACCTCCTGACCATCCCATGCGCCTAATACATACAGCAATGGCAAGAAGTGTTCCGGCGTCGGGTTAGAGAGCGAACCGCCGTCGTGATCCAGATAGTTCACCAAAGGGTGCCGTTCGACCGGCCCTTGCCAGGTCAGGTTGTCTTTTACATAGTCATTAAAGGCTGTTGCCCAGGGGTACGGCGTATTTTCACCGTGCCAGCGTACCGTACGCAGATTGTGTACCACGTTGCCACTGGCAATCAGCATGATGCCCTCATCACGAAGCGAAGCCAGCTTACGCCCCATCTCCATGTGCCAGGCAGCCGGTTTGGTGCTGTCGATACTCAGTTGCACCATCGGAATATCGGCATCCGGATACATTTTGATCAACACCCCCCATGAGCCGTGGTCAAAGCCCCAGGCTTCTTTGTCCAGCGCAACCGGAACAGGGGCGAGCAGATCAACCAGCCGCTGCGCCAGCTCAGGGGAGCCCGGCGCAGGATAATGCGTGTCATACAGCGCCTGCGGAAAGCCGCCAAAATCATGAATCGTTTTTGGCGCTTCCATGGCCGTCACGCCGGTACCCCGGGTAAACCAGTGCGCAGAGACCACCACAATTGCCTTCGGACGCGGTAACGTCTCACCCAGTCCACGCCAGGCGCGGGTATAGACGTTATCTTCCAGGACGTTCATTGGGCTGCCATGGCCTAAAAACAGTGCTGGCATACGAGAAGAAGACATGGTGATATCCTTAGAGAAGGTGTCAATGTGATGGGCCTACATTACGCGCATTCAGGTGAAGATGAACGCAGATAACCGTGAAGATCATCATCAGGAAATTTGAATGTCAGATATCGCTTAAGGAGTATGCATGTCAGTACCGTTGATTTTGACCTTACTTGCGGGCGCCGCGACCTTTATCGGTGCGTTCCTCGGGGTACTCGGGCAAAAACCCTCTAATCGCCTTCTGGCCTTCTCGCTGGGTTTCGCCGCCGGGATTATGCTGCTTATCTCGCTGATGGAGATGCTGCCCGCCGCGCTTCACACCGAAGGTATGTCGCCTGTTCTGGGCTATGGCATGTTTATCATTGGCCTGCTGGGTTATTTTGCGCTCGACCGTATTCTTCCTCACGCGCACCCGCAGGATTTAATGCAAAAAAGCGTTACCCCCATTCCGGGCAATATCAAACGCACGGCCATTCTGCTGACGCTGGGTATCAGCCTGCATAACTTTCCGGAAGGTATCGCCACCTATGTCACGGCCAGCAGCAACCTGGAAATGGGTTTTGGTGTAGCGCTGGCCGTGGCATTGCACAATATTCCTGAAGGACTTGCCGTTGCCGGACCCGTTTATGCCGCAACGGGTTCAAAACGTACGGCTGTCTTTTGGGCGGGTATCTCCGGGATGGCTGAAATTCTCGGCGGCGTGCTGGCGTGGCTGATCCTCGGTAGCCTCGTCTCCCCGATCGTGATGGCTGCGATTATGGCTGCCGTAGCCGGGATTATGGTCGCGCTCTCTGTCGATGAACTGATGCCGCTGGCGAAAGAGATCGATCCCAACAATAACCCCAGCTACGGCGTACTGTGTGGAATGTCAGTGATGGGGATGAGTCTGGTACTGCTGCAAACGGCAGGTATTGGCTAACAATTTATGCCTCCGTTTTATACGGAGGCTTTATATTATTCAAAAAAACAATCCTATATATTTCACCTATAATAACCCTCAAAACTTAAACCTATTAAAATTTCGAAAAACAACACATCTTAAGATAGCCTGAAAATATTAATTAAACCCATCTAAAAATATATTTAAGTCACGTTAATCGCGTCACCCCTCCCCAATCCGTATACTTTCCGAGTATTCTGAAATTAATATTCACATTACGAATCACTCTGAAAAAGGATATTTTCATGTATATGGGTAAGAAATTATTGTTAGCGGCAGCTATGGCTGCCATTGTATCGGGTTCTGCGTTTGCTGATGATCAAGGCTCAGGCAAAATCAAATTCAAAGGCGTGGTTATTGACGCACCGTGCAGCATCGCTCCAGACAGCGTTGATAAAGAAGTCGACCTGGGTGAAGTGACTATGGCCGTTATCAACGCCAACAAAAAATCCACGCCGGTTCCGGTCGATATCAATCTGGAAAACTGCCAGCTTGACGATCCGGCAGACGAAACCGACACGCCAATTACCAAAGTGGATGTGACCTTCACCAGCGCAGCGACAGATGCGACGGATACCAGCCTGATGAGCAACACCTTTGCAAACGGTGCGCAGAACGTGGGCGTCCGTCTGCTGGATAACGCGGAAAGTAACATCACGCTTGGGCAGCAACAAGAGCTTGATCTGCTGGCGGGTTCAACCACCCAGACGCTGCATTTCAAAGCGGTTATGGAAGTCCCTACAGGTAAAACTGCGACGGCAGGCCAGGTTGAAGCCACGGCTAACTACGTCCTGATGTACAAATAATTCCGTTACGTCACGGTATCAGCCGACTGGCAATCCAAGCCGGTCGGCACTCTTTATTTATTCGAGTAACAGGATGATGACATACAAATTACAATGGATAATCATCATTGCGTCCCTGTTAATGACGAAAGTTGCCTCTGCCACTGAATTTAATATAAACGCCATCGATAAAGATCAGCGCGGCAGCGTCGATTTATCACTTTTTAAAGATCAAATATCGGTTACGCCGGGGAGCTATTTCGTTACGGTTGCCGTCAATGATATTCCGCTGGCAAATGGCTGGCAGCTTCGCTGGCGAGAAATAAATAACGCAGTTCAGGTCTGTATTCCCCCCGAGCTGGCCGATACATTCGCATTGCAGGATGACGTTCGTCAGGCTTTGCCGGAAAAGGAGGGATGCGTTGATTTCGCCGCCAGACCCGACATCAAATTTACTTTTGAGCAAGGCAGCCAGACCCTGAAAGTAACGATCCCCCAGGCGTGGCTGCAATACCGTGCGGTTGACTGGATGCCGCCATCCACCTGGGACAACGGCGTGCCGGGCGTGCTGCTGGATTACAATCTTTTTGCCAGCCATTATCAGCCCAATAGCGGCGGCAGCAATGACAACGCCAATACCTATGGCACCGCCGGTGCGAACATGGGCGCGTGGCGGCTACGCAGCGATTACCAGTACACGCAAAGCCATACGGACGCAGGCTCGGAGCATGATGGACGTTTTTCACGCGTATATATGTTCCGCCCTCTGCCCTCGATCGGTGCGAAACTGACGCTGGGTGAAACGGATTTCCAGTCCGCCATTTTTGACGCCTTCACCTACACCGGCGCATCGCTAATCAGCGATGAACGTATGCTGCCATGGTCGCTGCGCGGCTATGCCCCGCAGATTACCGGGATAGCGCAAACCAACGCCACGGTGACCGTAAGCCTTGCCGACCGCGTGATTTATCAGAGTAAAGTGCCGCCTGGTCCTTTTGTTATTCAGGATCTTAACCAGTCGGTTCAGGGCACGCTGGACGTCAAAGTCACGGAAGAGGACGGACGCGTCAGCACCTTCCAGGTCTCGGCTGAATCCGTGCCGTTTTTAACGCGCAAGGGCCAGGTGCGCTATAAGCTCGCGGCGGGTAAAGCGCGCCAGGGCGCCTCCCATGATGTTGAAGATAACGCCTTCATGAGCGGCGAATTTTCCTGGGGCATGCTGTCGCACACCTCTCTGTATGGCGGCACGCTGGCCGATGGCGACCGTTATCGTTCCGTCGCTGCCGGGATCGGCCAGAATATGGCCTGGCTGGGGGCGCTCTCTTTTGACGTCACGCAGGCCACCAGCCAGCTGCCACACCAGCGCAGCCAGACGGGTTACAGCTATCGCATTAACTACAGCAAGCGTTTCGATACCACCGGCAGTCAGCTTACGCTCGCCAGCTACCGCTACTCAGACCCACAGTTTTTGAGCTACGCCCGCTACCTTGATTATGACGACGGTGACCGCCAGTCGGAAAAACAAACCCTGAGCGTGACGGCAAGCCAGTACATTTCGGCGTTATCCCTGAACCTGTACGTCAATATGCTGCGTCAGACATGGTGGAATGATTCACCCTCCACGACCGGCAGCATCACGGCGGGCTACAACTTTGATATGGGCCGCTGGAAGAACCTTGGCGTAACCCTGTCCTGGAGTAAAACGCATTACGATGAGAAAGACGAAAGTGACGATACTCAGTTTTATCTCTCGCTCAGCGTACCGCTCGATCCCGATCATCGACTTAACTATGACCTGCGTAACAGCGACACGCTGAGCCATAACGTGTCGTGGTATGACATGTCGGATCGCAATAATACCTGGGGCGTTTCCGCAGGTGCGGAAAGCGGGAAGCCGGACTCCGGCGCGCAGGTCAGCGGGAATTATCAGCATTATTCTGCGTACGGCGATCTCAATCTCTCCGGCAGCTATAAAGCTGACGAATATAACTCCCTTAGCGCGAGCTGGAGCGGTTCCTTCACCTCAACGGCGAAAGGCGCCGCGCTACACCGTCGCAGCTACGGTAATGAACCCCGCGTAATGGTCAGCACCGACGGGGTAGGCAATATCCCCCTGAACATGTCGCGCGATGAAACCAACCGTTTTGGCATCGGCGTTTTACCGTCATTCTCCAGCTATTCCCCCTCCAGCGTGCAGGTCAATATGAACAACCTTCCGGATGGCGTGGACGTGGACAGCCGCGTCGTGACCTCAACCTGGACTGAGGGGGCCATTGGTTATCGTCAGATTGCCACGCGCGCAGGTAAGGACGTGGCAGGCGTTCTGCGGATGCCATCAGGAACGCCACCGCTCGGGGCGATTGTTCGCCTGGAAGAAAGCGATTTGCAGGTCGGGATGGTGGCCGATGACGGCCACGTCTGGCTCGGCGCCGTTGAGCCAGAACAGCAGTTTCGCGTGACATGGGGCGACAACCAACAGTGTCGCTTCTCGTTACCTTCTCACTTAGAAAACACTATGCAGTTGATACTGCCGTGTCAGTAAGAAATCATCATGAAATTAACGCCGATTAAAAGCCTGTGCCTGATGCTAATCAGCACAGCATTTACCGCCCACGCGGCCATTAACCTGGACCGCACGCGCATTGTTTTTCCTGAAAGCGACAAGGCCAGCAGCCTGAAAGTGGACAATCAGAGCAAGGCGCTGCCTTATCTGGCGCTCTCCTGGATTGAAGATGAAAAGGGGCAAAAAGAAGATGCGCACTTTATGGCGCTTCCCCCCATTCAACGTATCGAAGCGGGCGCCTCGTCGCAGATAAGAATTGTTAAACAAGCCGCTACCCGCCAGCTGCCAAAAGACAGGGAATCGCTGTTTTATTTCAACCTGCGTGAAGTACCGCCAAAAAGCACCAGCGCCAGCGAGGAGCGCAGCGTGATGCAGGTTGCCATGCAGAGCCGAATTAAGCTGTTCTGGCGTCCGCAAGCGATTCGCAAAAAATCTGGCGAACTGACTGAAATGCGCATGGAAATTACCGCCAGCGCGAAAGGACTCACGATCCACAACCCTACGCCGTACTACATCACGCTGGCGTGGCTGAGCAAAAATGCCAAAACCATGCTGCCGGGTTTCGACAGTCTGATGATTGCGCCTTTCGCCACGGCAACCGCCTCTACCGGCGATTACCACGGTAGTTATTACAGCATCGGCTATATCGACGATTACGGCGCCCTAAAAAAAGTCGACGTGCAGTGCACCGGAACGGCGCTATGTAAACTTACCGAACGGAAAATCGATAAAGATGCGAAAACTCGCTAGTTTGCTGGTTACCCTACTGCTTTCAGCGCTGCCTTTGAAAGACGCGCTGGCGCTCAACTGCTATCTGGGTGGATCGGGCGGCCCCGTCGAGGAGACAAAAACGATCTCCCCTTTTGCCATACCCAGCAACGCTCAGGTTGGCCAAAAAATATGGGAGTCTGATGACATTAAAATTCCGGTGACCTGCGACAACAACGTCACGAGCAATTTTCAGCCGGAAGATGTCTTTGCGTGGGTAAACCCTTATCCTGCCGCAACCGATCCCTATTATGAACTGGGCGTCACCTATGAAGGCATAGATTACGATGCCACAGGCCAGCCCAACGGCGTGGATACCCGCCAGTGCCTGGACAACGATAACATCAACATTTACACCCCGGATCAAATCCGCCAGATGGGTTGGGAGAATCGCATCTGCTCCGGCAATCCGGATGATATCCACATTACGCGCACGTTCGTCGCCCGGTTGCGTCTTTTCGTGAGAATCAAGGCTATGCCGCCGCATGGTTATGTCAGCTCGCTCAGCGATTACATCGTTGTGCAGTTTGACGGTAAGGGCGGCGTTAATCAGATGGCCGACGCGAAGAACCTCAAGTATCACATCAACGGGCTGCAAAACATTACCGTACTTGATTGCGGGGCGACGTTTAGCATTTTCCCTGAAAATCAGGAGATCGACTTTGGCGCCTTCAGCGCCCGCGACATTGTGAATCAGCAGACGCGTATGCGCACGTTTTCAATACGAACCACCAAAGTGCAGGATGCCCAGTGCTCGGACGGATTTAAGATGGACTCGTCGTTTTACACAACCGAAACGCTCAGTGCAGACGACACCGCAGTACTGATAGGGAATGGGTTAAAGCTGCGTATTCTTAACGGAACGGAGCCTTACACCTTTAACCAGTACAAGGAGTACGCCGATTTTACGGGCGATACTATGAATGTTGAGCAAAACTACACGGCTGAACTTTCACGGGAAGAAGGGAAAGCGATTCAGTCCGGGCCGTTTGAAACCGTGGTACTGTTCAAAATTAACTACCACTAGAAACAACAAAGCCGGGTTTCCCCGGCTTTTTCACATCAGCATGTTCAGCTGGCTTTGCGCTCGTGCGCGCGGCGGTACTCAACCAGATCTTCAATCGTCACCACTGGCATATTGTGCAGACGCGCAAAGGTGATGCACTCCGGCGCGCGCGCCATGGTGCCATCATCGTTGGTCAGTTCGCACAGCACGCCTGCGGGTTTGAAGCCAGCCAGCGTCACCAGATCGATGGTCGCTTCGGTATGACCACCACGGGTCAGCACGCCGCCCGGCTGCGCGCGCAGCGGGAATACGTGACCAGGGCGGTGCAGATCGGATGGTTTCGCACCATCAGCAATCGCTGCACGCACGGTAGTCAGGCGGTCAGCCGCCGACACACCGGTGGTTACGCCATGCGCTGCTTCAATGGTCACGGTGAAGCCGGTACCAAAGGCGCTGGTGTTGTTTTCAACCATCATCGGCAGATCAAGCTGCTTGCGACGGTCTTCGGTGATGCACAGGCATACGATGCCGCTACCGTGACGGATGGTCAGCGCCATCTGCTCAACGGTCATGTTCTCGGCGGCAAAAATCATGTCGCCTTCGTTTTCACGGTTTTCATCGTCAAGCACCATCACACCGCGGCCTTCGCGCAGTGCATCCAGTGCATGTTCAACACGTTGAGTTGAAGTGCCAAAAGAGGAAAGTAGCGTCTGATTCATGGTAAAAAAACCTCATTAACTTTATGGTTACCAGAATCAGGGCAGTCTTAGGAGCGCCGTACTAGCGGCAAAAAAATAACGTGAGCGGGCCATGCCCGACTGGATCGTTACTCTCTCCCATCCGGACTCTAACCGTCGGCCCCGGAATTACACCGGATCTGCTGACCTTTGAGAATTCACCCAAAGCGCTCGCGGGCTTTCAGCGTTAAGCTGATTTACCGCCGGTGGGGAATTTCGCCCCGCCCTGAGAATAAGCGAGATAACTATAACGCTATTGATTACCCTGGGCAATGCATAAGCTTCAAACAATTTTGTTTAACCCACGGCATGACGCGCTACAATAGGCACTAACACCTTTTCATCAAGGGAAACGACAATGATTGACCCAAAGAAAATTGAGCAGATCGCGCGTCAGGTTCATGAGTCCATGCCGAAAGGTATTCGTGAGTTTGGTGATGACGTTGAGAAGAAAATCCGCCAGACGTTGCAGGCACAGTTGGTTCGCCTTGATTTAGTCAGCCGCGAAGAGTTTGATGTGCAGACTCAGGTGCTGCTGCGCACCCGCGAGAAGCTGGCGCTGCTGGAGCAACGTCTGAGCGAGCTGGAGAGCCGCAATGCGCCGGAAGAAGTGAAGCCAGCGCCAGCTATTCCACCGGTGGATGACCAGGTATAAGTGCGGCCTGCTGTGCCCGGTGGCGGCTACATGAACGCGTAGGTCGGGTAAGGCGCAGCCGCCACCCGACATAAAAAAACGGGCCTGTTGGCCCGTTTTTTACTGACTGTCTTTCTGGATCTTCTTAATGATGTTGGTGGTTGAACACCCGTCCTCAAAGTTGAGCACCATCACTTCACCGCCATTCGCCCAGACCTCTTCGCTACCTGCGATTTGCTCTGGTTTGTAATCACCGCCCTTCACCAGCAGGTCAGGCAGAATTCCGGCAATCAGGCGCTGCGGGGTGTCTTCTTCAAATGAGACCACCCAGTCCACCGCTTCCAGCGCGCCGAGCACTATCATGCGCTGCTCCAGCGGGTTCACCGGACGTGTTTCACCCTTCAGACGTTTGGTTGAGGCATCGCTGTTGACCGCCACAATCAGGCGATCGCCCAGCTTACGCGCATTCGCCAGATACGAGACATGACCCGCATGCAGGATGTCGAACACACCGTTAGTCATCACTACTTTTTCACCGCGTTTGCGCGCGGCAGCAACGGCCACTTTCAGCTCGTCTTCGGTCATGACGCCAAAGCCGGTATCCGCACGCCCACGCACCGCGTTTTCCAGCTCGATTGGCGAAACGGTGGAGGTCCCGAGTTTACCAACGACCACGCCCGCCGCGGCGTTCGCGAAGTAGCACGCTTCTTCCAGGGAGTTACCCGCCGCCAGCGTCGCCGCCAGCACACCAATCACCGTATCACCGGCACCGGTCACGTCGTACACTTCCTGCGCCTGGGTTGGCATATGCAGCGGCGCCTTGCCCGGTTGCAGCAGCGTCATGCCCTGTTCGGAACGGGTCACCAGCAGCGCAGACAGCTCGAAATCAGCGATGATTTTCATGCCGCGCTCAACCAGCTCTTCTTCAGTTTTGCACTTGCCCGCCACCGCTTCGAACTCAGAGAGGTTTGGCGTCAGCAGGGTTGCGCCGCGATAGCGCTCGAAATCGGTGCCTTTCGGATCGATCAGCACCGGTACGCTGGCTTTACGCGCCAGCTGGATCATGGTCTGCACGCTCGCCAGCGCGCCTTTGGCATAATCAGACAGCACCAGCGCGCCGATATTGCCCAGCGCCTGGCTAATACGCTCGTGCAGAGGCTCAGGATCAACGCCTTCGAATCCTTCTTCGAAATCGAGGCGGATCAGCTGCTGGTTACGCGACAGCACGCGCAGCTTGGTGATGGTCGGGTGTGTCGGAACAGAAACGAAGTCGCACTTCACGTTCACGTCCGCCAGCGACTGACTCAGGGCACGCGCCGCATCGTCAATGCCGGTCAGGCCCACCAGACGCGAATGCGCGCCCAGCGAGGCTATGTTCATCGCCACGTTTGCCGCGCCGCCTGGACGCTCTTCAATGGTGTCGACCTTAACTACCGGCACCGGCGCTTCCGGAGAGATACGGCTGGTCGGCCCATACCAGTAGCGATCCAGCATCACATCACCGACAACCATAACTCCAGCACGTTCAAACTCTGGCAGTGTTACTTTCATTCCTGACTCCAGAAAGATTCACAATTTGCGCGCGATAATATCACACTTGTTTTGTTACGCACGGTTCCACCAGCCACTTCTGCCAGCTTGTGGTCACCTGCGCGCGTTCATCGGCGAAACAGTCCAGCGCCACATGGCCCGGCTGTTCCTGTAAGGCCAGATGGTGCAACTCATCACGCAGCGTGGTGTAGGCGCGGGTTAATGCCTGCGCCTCCTGCTCATCCATAATGTCGTTCTGCGCCAGCAGTTCCAGTATGCGCACGTTATCCGACCAGCGGGTCAGCTTCGGCTTATCGTGCGCGTGCAGCAGCACCAGGTACTGAGTGATAAACTCGATATCGGTAATGCCGCCTTCATCGGCTTTAATATCAAAGCGATCGCGATGTTTGTTGCCAAGGTGCGCGCGCATCTTCTCCCGCATTTCCCGCACTTCGGTTTGCAGCGTACTGCCCTCGCGCGGGGTCGTCATGACCGCCTTGCGGATCGCATCGAACTGCGTTTTGAGCTGCGGATCGCCGTATACCACGCGGGCGCGCACCAGCGCCTGATGCTCCCACGTCCAGGCTTCGTTCTTCTGATAGTCGGCGAAAGCCTCCGTCGAGGTGACCAGCATGCCTGCCGCGCCGGACGGGCGCAGACGCGCATCCACTTCATACAGAATGCCGGATGAGGTGCGGGTGCTGAACAGGTGCATAATGCGCTGGGCCAGACGCAGGTAGAACTGCCGCCCGTCAATCTCACGTTCGCCGTCGGTCATGACGTCTGCCGGACAGTCGTGGAGGAAAATCAGATCCAGATCGGAGCTGTAGCCCAGCTCCCAGCCGCCCAGCTTGCCGTAACCCACCACCGCAAAACCGCGGCCTTCGCGCTCTGCAAGGTGTTTCGGCTGCCCGTAGCGGGCCACCATCTGCACCCACGCCTGATGGACAACCGCGTCGATGATCGCTTCCGCCAGCCAGGTTAAGTGATCGCTCACTTTCATTACCGGCAGGGTGCCGGCGATATCTGCCGCCGCCACGCGCAGCATCTGCGCCTGCTTAAACTGACGCAGCGCCTCAAGCTGTTGCTCTTCGTCCTCTTCCGGTACGCGCAGCAGATACTGACGCAGCTCGTCGCGGTAGGCGTCCGTCGCCGTCGGCTGATACAGCGTATTCGGGTCGAGCAGTTCGTCCAGCAGCAGCGGATAACGCGCCAGCTTGTTCGCCACCATCGGCGAGGCGGCGCAGAGAGAAATCAGGTGCTTCAGCGCGCCGGGAAACTCGCTTAACAGTTCAAGGTAAGTGGTACGCGTGACGATCCCGCTCAGCAGCGGCATCATGCGCGACAGCGGCACCGGCGCATCCTCGCGGGAGCATACATCGCTCAGCAGATGCGGCATCAGATGATCCAGCACCTGACGACCGCGTGGGCCAATGGCGCGTTTGTTCAGTTCGAAGCGGAAATCGGCAATCAGCGCCACCACGCTATGGCGGGCATCGTCGCTTAAGTGCGCCAGCACCGGCGTGGTGTCATCTTCCTGGAGCGCGTCCTGCCACAGCTCGCGCCAGTGCTCGGAGAGCGCATCGTCCTGCGATTCGCTTTCGTCGTCGCCGATCAGATCGTTAAAGATGCGGCGCACGCCCGCCATATGCGCTTCCAGCCGTTGCGCCAGCGCCGCCCAGTCATCCACCCGCATCCCCCAGGCCAGACGCGCCCGGTTCAGCTCGTCGCCCGGTAACGTCTGGGTCTGTTCGTCGTTGATACTTTGCAGCAAATTTTCCAGACGACGCAGGAAGAGATAAGAGTCACGCAGCGTTTGCGCATCGCCTTCCGGCAGCAGATGCAGCTGCTCGATAGCGCTCAGCGTCGGCAGCAGCGAGCGGGATTGCAGAGAAGGTTCACGCCCACCGCGTATCAGCTGAAAGACCTGGACGATAAATTCGATCTCACGAATACCGCCCGCGCCGAGCTTGATATTGTCCTTCAGACCACGGCGACGCACCTCGCGGGCAATCATCCCTTTCATATTTCGCAGGGACTGGATCACGCTGAAGTCGATGTAGCGGCGGAACACAAACGGGCGCAGCATGGCGCGCAGCTCGTTGGCCCAGGCATCGTCGCTGTCACCCATGATCCGCGCTTTGACCATCGCGTAACGCTCCCAGTCGCGACCCTGCTCCTGGTAATAATCTTCCAGCGCGGCAAAGCTCAGCACCAGCGGACCGCTGTCGCCAAACGGACGCAAACGCATATCCACGCGGTAGACAAAACCATCCTGGGTGGGCTGATCCAGTGCCTTAATCAGCCGCTGCCCCAGGCGAGTAAAGAACTGGGCGTTGTCCAGCTCGCGACGACCGCCGCGCGTGGAGCCGTTCTCCGGCCAGGCAAAAATCAGGTCGATGTCTGAGGAGAAATTAAGCTCGCAGCCGCCCAGCTTGCCCATCCCCAGAATCAACAGCGGTTGCGGAACCCCGGCTTCGCTGCACGGCGTGCCCCACTCTTTACAGCAGGCGGCGTAGAGCCAGTCCCGCGCGGCGACAATCAACGTCTGCGCCAGCTCGCTCAACTGCTGCAAGGTACTCTCTTCGCTCACCAGCTCCAGCGCCTGCGCCCAGGCAATGCGTACCATCACCCGGCGGCGGAACTGACGCAGTACGCGCATCAGCGTGGCTTCGTCTGCCACCTCTGCCAGCGCGGTTTGCAGCCAGCCAGCATAATGCCGCCACTCGTCAGCCTGCGGCGGCGCGCTTTCCAGCTCTGCCAGCCAGTCCGGGTTGGCGCTGACGCTCTCCTGCACAAAATCACTGAACGTGAGCACGCTTTTCGCCTGCTCGCTTAACGATGACGCGGGTAACGACTCAGGCAGGCGTTCGCAAACGGTCTGCCAGTGCTGCTGTAACTGCGAAGAAAGCGGCATATCAGGGGTTCCTTGCCAGAATTAACGTTTTCCGCTGTGCAGCCAGTACGGATCCTGCGAAATGGCCTCGTTGCGGAAATGCTCGATTTCGATCTGCTGACGGGTCTCGATGGCATGCTTCAGCCCCTGCCAGTTCTCCAGCCAGGCCTGCGCCTTCACGCCCTCATACGCACCTGACAGCAGCAACATGCTGTCGATGTTACGCGCCAGGCGGGGAAGCTGATCGCCATACTGGTCGCCCAGCGGATGCGCAAAGGTGGTTCTCAGCTCGGCCGCGTGACGGGAGAGGTGGATATCCGCAAAACGTTTGAAGTTTTCCGCGATTTTGGTCTGCCCTTTCGCATCGAGGAAAATACGCCAGCCGCGCGTCACCAGAAATTCGGTCAGCGCCAGTTTCGCGCCGGCGTTTTGCGGGCTGTAGATCGCCGTTTGTGCCGACACGTCGGAAAGCATCAGCGTTTCGGTTTGAGTGAGCAAATCACGTAAGTGAGTGCTGGCTTTACGCGGTACAATTCCGCCAAAGAGCGTCAGGGTATGACGCACCAGCCCCATAGCGGCCAGCACCTGTTTTTTGGCATTTTTCACGTTACGCGCCCACAGCTCCTCGTGGTACTGCCACTGCGAGAGCGCCAGCTCCAGCGCCGCTTCCATGCCCTGCTCAACGGAGGCTTTCGGCACAACGCGCAGAATCGGGGTTTCTCGCAGCACGCGCGGCGCATTCCCGGCGGCCAGGTGATAGCCGCGCGCCGCTTTACTCAGGCTGCCCTGACGCAGGCCAGGCTGGTTCACCAGCTTGTGCGCCAGCTTCAGCACGTCGCTCGCCTCGCCTTCCAGCAGTTCGAGTTCCAATTCGCAGATCGGCTCCTGCTCTTCACCCGCCTTAATTTCACCCCGATCGAACGCGATCTCAATGCGGCTCTTGCCTTCCGTCACCAGCCATTTTTCGCGCCAGAAATCGGTGCTGAACAGCGGTTGCGCCTCTGCCGACAGCGTTGCGGGCAGCGTCCCTTCCGGCCACACTTCCGCCGGAAAACGATCCAGCTCAAGTTCTGGCTTACTGATGTCGATATTGTATTCCGGACGCTGGTGCAAACCGCCCACCACGCGACCGGCGATTTTCATCGTCATCTCGTAGCGCCCGTTCGCACCCCGGATGCGCAGGCCCATATCGTGGTTGCGCAGCCAGTTGTCCGGCGTTTCGTAATAGATGTTGAGCAGCTGTACGGGTTCATGGTGCTCGCCGGACAGCGTATTCAGATGCTGGCGGAGCGCGTCAGCGCTGTCTTTTTCGACGATAAACTTTAATTCGATCTCTTGTGCCATAGCCTTGTACTTTTGCGTGCGTCACAGACGCGTCGATGAAGGCGAACTTCCTCGCCATTTGTTTGTCAGTACATAGTATTTTGCGCCAAATTGCCACGCAATGAGCAATTTGACGGGCGTAAAAGTTTAAAGCGGTGGAAATCATGACACAGATGATTCCGATTGATGATGAATCCTTTGCGTAGCGACACTGATACCACTACTATCGTTCCACTTTTTATGAAAATAACGACTGATATGCTTAAATTACGCCTGATTGGACTTACTTTACTCGCTTTTAGCGCCGCAACCGCGGTCCACGCTGAAGAGAAACGTTACGTTTCTGATGAACTGAATACCTGGGTACGCAGCGGCCCTGGAGACAATTATCGCCTCGTGGGTACGGTAAATGCCGGCGAGGAAGTGACTCTGCTGCAAACCAATGCAGACACCAATTACGGTCAGGTTCGTGACAGCTCTGGCCGCACCTCATGGATCCCGCTGAAAGAGCTGAGCACGGTGCCAAGCCTGCGCACCCGCGTGCCGGATCTGGAAAATCAGGTGAAAACCCTGACCGATAAGCTGAACAACATTGACGGCACCTGGAACCAGCGCACCGCAGAGATGCAGCAGAAAGTGGCGCAAAGCGACAGCGTGATCGCCGGTCTGAAAGACGAAAATCAGAAGCTGAAAAATGAGCTCATCGTCGCGCAGAAGAAAGTGAACGCCGCGAATCTACAGCTGGATGACAAACAACGCACCATCATCATGCAGTGGTTTATGTATGGCGGCGGGGTGCTGGGCGTCGGTCTGGTGCTGGGTCTGGTGCTTCCTCACCTTATCCCAAGCCGTAAACGTAAAGACCGCTGGATGAACTAACTCGTCTTCTCTGCCACACTTACGTATCATCTTGCGAAAAGAGAAAACGGGAGTGTTGGCGTGAAGAGTTATCTGGTCGGTGGTGCGGTACGTGATGCGTTATTAGGTCTGCCGGTCAAAGATAAAGACTGGGTCGTGGTCGGTGCCACGCCCGAAGCGATGATTGACGCGGGCTACCAGCAGGTAGGCCGCGATTTTCCTGTGTTCCTCCATCCGAAAAGCCGAGAAGAGTACGCCCTGGCGCGTACCGAACGGAAATCCGGTTCCGGTTATACCGGCTTCACCTGCTATGCCGCGCCGGATGTGACGCTGGAGCAGGACTTACTGCGCCGCGATCTCACCATTAACGCCCTGGCGCAGGACGAAAACGGCCATATTATCGACGTCTACGGCGGCCAGAACGATCTGCGTGACCGTCTTTTACGCCATATCTCCCCCGCCTTTTCTGAAGATCCGCTTCGCGTACTGCGCGTGGCGCGTTTTGCCGCCCGTTATGCCCATCTCAGCTTCCGCATCGCCGACGAGACGATGGCGCTGATGACGGCCATGACCGACGCGGGCGAGCTGGAACATCTGACGCCAGAACGCGTCTGGAAAGAGACCGAAAACGCCCTGACTACCCGCAATCCACAGGTCTTTTTCCAGGTTCTGCGCGACTGCGGGGCGCTGAAAGTGCTGTTCCCGGAAATAGACGCGCTGTTTGGCGTGCCCGCCCCGGCGAAATGGCACCCGGAAATTGATACCGGCATTCACACCCTGATGACGCTGAGCATGGCGGCCATGCTCAGCCCGGAGGTGGACGTGCGCTTTTCCACCCTCTGCCATGACCTCGGCAAAGGGTTAACGCCAAAGGAGTTGTGGCCACGCCACCACGGGCACGGTCCGGCTGGCGTGAAGCTGGTTGAAGGGCTTTGTCAGCGCCTGCGCGTGCCGAATGACATTCGCGATCTGGCAAAACTGGTGGCCGAGTTTCACGACCTGATCCACACCTTCCCGATCCTGAAACCCGCTACCATCGTCAGGCTGTTTGATAACATCGACGCCTGGCGCAAACCGCAGCGTGTGGAGCAAATTGCGCTGACCAGCGAAGCCGACGTGCGCGGCCGCACCGGGTTTGAAGCGTCCGATTATCCGCAGGGTCGTTTGCTGCGTGAGGCGTGGGACGTAGCGAAAGCGGTGCCAACAAAAGAGGTGGTGGAGGCAGGGTTTAAAGGCCCGGCGATCCGCGAAGAGCTGACGAAGCGGCGGATTGATGCGGTTGCAGCGTGGAAGGAAAAACGTTGCCCTCAGCCGAAAGACTGAGGGCGGTCGGTCATCAGAAGAAGACCACGTACACGGCAGCCGCGACGATAAAGCGGTAGATCGCGAACGGAATAAACGAAATACGCTTAATCAGTTGCAGGAAGGTTTTGATGGCGATCAACGCCACAATAAAGGCGGTGATAAAGCCCACGGCGAACATCGGAATGTCGCCCACGGTCAGGAAGCCGATGCTTTTGTAGAGATCCAGCGCGGTGGCGCCCATCATCATCGGCACCGCCAGCAGGAACGAGAACTCAGACGCCGCGTAACGGCTCACGCCCATCAGCATCCCGCCGGAAATGGTTGCCCCTGAACGGGAGAAGCCCGGCCACAGCGCCAGACACTGGAAGCAGCCAATCATAAACGCCTGGCGATACGTCATATCGTCCAGACCTTCCGCACGCGGGGTTTTTGGCTTCAGCACTTCGGCGGCAATCAGCAGGAAGCCGCCGACAACCAGCGCGTACATCACGTTAATCGGGTTGAAGAGCGATTTAATGGTGTCGTGGAACACCAGCCCCAGCACCACCGCCGGGATCATCCCGAGCAGAATATGAATCAGCGTCAGGCGCCCTTTGCCCTCTCCTTCACGCTGCGGCAAACGCCCGAAGTGGATACCGATCAGACCAAACAGACGTCGCCAGAACATCACGACCACCGCCAGGATAGAGCCCAGCTGGATCACCACCTCAAACGTCTTTGCGGTATCGCCTTCAAAGCCCAGGAGATGGCCAACGATAATCATATGGCCCGTACTGGACACCGGCAAAAACTCCGTCAATCCTTCGACCACACCCAGTATTGCCGCAACCAGCAGCGAGTGCATATCGCTCATCTATAAACCCCTAAAAAGATATAAAAAAACGGTGTCCCACGCGGACAACCGTGAAAGATACAGCTTTAAGACCGATATAACCTAAAATGGTTTAGCTATTATGACGTTAAATCTTTCCTTTCAGATTTGTGCCACGCTCGATAATCACGCCCACATTGGCGGCGCGCGCCACCGCTCCCGGCTTGCTTAGCTTAATGCGCACCCATGGGGAGTTAAATTTGCTCAGCAGCAGGTCTGCTACCTCTTCCGCCACGCGTTCTACCAGCGCAAAACGTTGCCCTTCAACATGGGCGATGACCGTTTCACTGATGTCGGCGTAGCTCAGACAGTCATTCACATCATCGCTTTTTGCTGACTTGCGGTTGTCCCAGCCCATTTCGATATCGAACACCAGTTTCTGCTCGATGGTCTGTTCCCAGTCGTAAACACCAATTGTGGTGATTACCGAAAGTTGCTCTATAAATACAATATCCATCACGACCTGCCTGCTTTTTGGCTAAACCGGATACCACTTCCGGCGAATTATGCGTATTATCCACAGATGCTGAGAATACAGATACATTTTCAAAACGGAACAGCGTTATGAGTGCAATCGCGCCTGGAATGATTATCCTCGCCTACCTTTGCGGCTCAATCTCCAGCGCCATTCTGGTCTGCCGCATCGCCGGGTTGCCTGACCCGCGTGAAAGTGGTTCCGGGAATCCGGGGGCGACCAATGTACTACGAATTGGCGGCAAGGGAGCAGCCGTAGCGGTTTTGATTTTTGATGTTCTGAAAGGAATGCTTCCCGTCTGGGGCGCGTATGCGCTCGGCGTCACACCCTTCTGGCTGGGGCTGATTGCCATCGCCGCCTGCGTCGGCCACATCTGGCCCGTTTTCTTTGGTTTTAAAGGCGGTAAAGGCGTTGCCACCGCGTTTGGCGCGATTGCGCCGATCGGCTGGGATCTCACCGGCGTGATGGCGGGCACCTGGCTGCTGACCATCCTGCTGAGCGGTTATTCGTCGCTGGGCGCCATCGTCAGCGCACTGATCGCCCCGTTTTATGTCTGGTGGTTTAAACCGCAGTTTACCTTCCCGGTGTCGATGCTCTCGTGTCTGATCCTGTTGCGCCACCACGACAACATTCAGCGCCTGTGGCGGCGTAAGGAAACGAAGATCTGGACGAAGCTCAGGCGTAAAAAGAAAGACGCTCAGTAAACCGTTCGTTATGCCTTATAACCAAATGTGATTTTTGTCACCTTCTGCCTGTGGTAACTGTTAGAGACACAACACAACCATACAAAAAGAAAATGGCAGAAATCACAGATTCAACTCCCCTTCCAACGGCAGGAAATACCCCGGATGGCGACATCAAGTGGGTGCGTAGCGCATCGGACGTTTCACGTCTCGTTAATGACGGCTCTCAGGGCCGGGCCAATGCCCGCATCGTGATCGGTATCGCACTCGGGGGAATTTTCCTCGATGCCTACGATCTCGGCGCGCTGGCATTCGGCATCAAAGACATCACCCGCGAATTTAACCTGACGCCCGCCGGTACCGGCATGGTGGCCTCGGCGATTACCTTTGGCGCGATTGTCGGGGCGCTGCTCGGCGGCTATCTTACGGATAAAATCGGGCGCTACCGCGTCTTTATGGCCGACATGGTGTTCTTTGTCGTTGCCGCTATCGCCTGTGCGCTGGCCCCGAACGAATATGTGCTTGCGGGCGCGCGCTTTGTGATGGGTCTTGGCGTTGGGATCGACCTTCCCGTCGCGATGGCGTTTCTCAGCGAGTTCGCCAGGCTGAAAGGCCCGGGGAATAAAGCCTCCAGCGTCGCAATGTGGTGCCCCACCTGGTACGCGGCCATCAGCATCTCTTATCTTCTGGTGCTCTTCTTTTACGCCGTGCTGCCGGAAAGCCACAGCGACTGGCTCTGGCGTCTGATCCTTGGCTTTGGCGCGGTGCCCGCGCTGGTGATTATCGCCATCCGCAGCCGCTATATGAGCGAATCCCCGGTCTGGGCGGCGAATCAGGGCAATCTGAAGGAGGCGGCGTCCATCCTGCGGCAGTCTTACAATATTAATGCCCACGTACCGCAGGATGCGCTCGACCAGCCCGCGCCTGTCGTGAACAAGGCAAAATGGTCGAACTACCTGAACCTGTTCCGCGGTATCTATCTGCGGCGTACCACGCTCGCCACGCTGCTGTCAGTGGTCTCCTCGTTCGCCTATAACGCCGTAGCCTTTGGCCTGCCGGTGATCATCTCCAGCTTCTTTGTGCAGTCGATGCTGACCACCATTCTGATCTCGCTGGCGCTTAACCTGCTGTTCGCATTTGTCGGCGGGCTGCTGGCGGTGCGCTATGTTCCGCGCTTCGGCGCATGGCGGATGTCACTGGCGGGTTATGCGTGCCAGCTTGCGGCACTGCTCGGCCTGGCGCTGATTGGCCGCCCTGACGGGGCGACGGAAGGCGTGGTCGCCGTCGCGATGCTGGCGCTGTTCCTGTTTGGTCAGGGTTTTGGTCCAGGTGCGCATACCATGACGTTTGCCTCCCTGAGCTACCCGACCTCGCTGCGCGGCGTGGGTGTGGGGCTTAACCAGACGCTGATGCGCAGCAGTTCAACGCTGTCACTGTTTCTGTTCCCGCTGCTGGTCGCCTCGCTGGATACCGCCGTGTTCTGGGTGATTGCGCTGGCGCCGTTTATCGGTCTGGCGTCGCTGCTGGCGATCCGCTGGGAGCCGTCGGGGTATGATGTGGATGCAGAGGATTATCGCTAGCCTTTCTTGCCGGGTGGCGCTGCGCTTACCCGGCCTGCATTACTGAAACCGGCTCACATGAGCCGTTTTTTTATCCATAAGCGACTCATATGACAGCCTTCATTTACGCCAGGGCATACTGAAACGTACCCCGATAGTGTGGAAATGGAAGCACCATGTTAGCAACTCAGGTCACTGATAATTCATACAAAGGCTGGCAGGCCTCGCTTGCCCTCCAGTTTTGTCATACCCCTGAGAAAACCCTTCTCCATTCCGCGCGTCACAGCGGGCCGCTCACCGTTCAGCGTCCGTTTTATCCCGAAGGGGAAACCTGCCACCTTTACCTGCTGCACCCGCCAGGCGGAATTGTGGGCGGAGATACGCTGGATATTTCCGTGCGGCTCGACGCCAAAAGCCATGCCCTCATCACCATGCCCGGCGCCAGTAAGTTCTATCGCAGCAACGGTCCGCTGGCCTGCCTCAGTCAGCATTTTTACCTCGACGAAGAGGCCACGCTGGAGTGGCTGCCGCAGGACACCATTATTTTCCCCGGCGCTAACGCCGCGCTGCGTTCCGTCTTTCACCTGCACGCCACCAGCACGCTGCTGGCGTGGGAGCTGTACTGTCTGGGCCGTCCGGTGATAAACGAAACCTTCAGCCACGGCACGCTGGAGAACCGCCTTGAGGTGTGGGTGGATGGCGAGCCGCGTCTGATTGAGCGACTGCATCTCAGCGGTGGCGATCTGACGCCCGTCGCGGACCATCCGTGGGTCGGCACGCTGCTGTTCTATCCGGCCCGGGAAGCACTTCTCGACGCGGTGCGTGCGCTTCTCGCCCCGCTGGAAAACGTTGGCGGGGCGACGCTCACCGACGATCTGCTGTCGGTGCGTTTTCTCTCCCACGACAACCTGATTTGTCAGCGGGTGATGCGCGATATCTGGCAGTCGCTTCGCCCGCTTTTAACTTCCAAAACCGCCTGTTCGCCGCGCATCTGGCAAACATAAGAGAAACGCTATGGAACTGACTCCCAGAGAAAAAGACAAGCTGTTGCTGTTCACCGCCGCGCTGGTTGCCGAACGCCGCCTCGCGCGCGGGGTAAAGCTCAATTACCCGGAATCGGTCGCGCTGATCAGCGCCTTTATTATGGAAGGCGCGCGCGATGGCGAAACCGTCGCCTCGCTGATGGAAGCCGGCCGCCACGTCCTGACGCGCGATCAGGTGATGGAAGGCGTGCCGGAGATGATCCCGGATATCCAGGTGGAAGCCACCTTTCCGGACGGATCCAAGCTCGTCACCGTCCACAACCCGATCGTGTAAGGAGCGCGTGATGATCCCAGGCGAATACCGGATCCAGTCCGGCAACATTGCTCTCAACGTCGGGCGCGAAACCCGAAGTGTGATCGTGGAAAACCACGGCGACAGGCCGATCCAGGTGGGATCGCACTACCACTTTTACGAGGTCAACCCGGCGCTGAAGTTCGATCGCGAAGCCACCCGAGGTTACCGGCTGAACATCCCTGCCGGCACTGCCGTGCGCTTCGAGCCCGGCCAGAAGCGGGAAGTGACGCTGGTGCAGGTGACGGGCGCACAGCGCATTTTCGGCTTTCGCGGCGAGGTCATGGGCGAGGTGAAACATGGCTGAGATTTCACGCCAGGCGTATGCCGATATGTTCGGCCCCACTACCGGGGATAAAGTGCGGCTGGCCGACAGCGAGCTGTGGATCGAAGTGGAAGACGATCTCACGATCTACGGCGAAGAGGTTAAATTCGGCGGCGGAAAAGTGATCCGCGACGGTATGGGACAGGGGCAGATGACCGCCGACGACTGCGTGGATCTGGTGCTCACCAACGCGCTAATCGTCGATCACTGGGGGATCGTGAAAGCGGATATCGGCGTAAAAGATGGGCGGATCTTCGCCATCGGCAAAGCCGGAAACCCGGACATTCAGCCCGGCGTGACGATCCCGATTGGCGCGGCAACGGAGGTGATCGCCGCCGAAGGGAGGATTGTCACCGCCGGCGGGATCGACACCCACATCCACTGGATCTGTCCGCAGCAGGCGGAAGAGGCGCTGGTGTCTGGCGTCACCACCATGATCGGCGGCGGCACCGGGCCTGCGGCAGGCACAAACGCCACCACCTGCACACCGGGGCCGTGGTATATCGCCCGCATGTTGCAGGCAGCCGATACGCTACCGGTGAATATTGGCCTGCTGGGTAAAGGGAACGGCTCCAACCCGGACGCGCTGCGCGAGCAGATCGCGGCAGGTGCCATCGGGCTTAAGATCCACGAAGACTGGGGCGCGACGCCTGCGGCCATCAACTGTTCGCTGGAGGTCGCTGAAGAGATGGATATTCAGGTGGCGCTGCACAGCGACACGCTGAACGAGTCCGGTTTTGTCGAAGACACGCTGGCCGCCATCGCCGGGCGCACCATCCACACCTTCCACACCGAAGGGGCGGGCGGCGGCCATGCGCCGGATATCATCACCGCCTGCGCGCACCCGAATATTCTGCCCTCCTCCACCAACCCGACGCTGCCCTACACGGTCAACACCATCGACGAGCACCTGGACATGCTGATGGTTTGCCATCACCTCGACCCGGATATCGCCGAGGACGTGGCGTTTGCCGAATCCCGCATTCGCCGGGAGACCATCGCCGCCGAAGACGTGCTGCACGATATCGGCGCGTTCTCGCTCACCTCGTCAGATTCACAGGCAATGGGCCGCGTGGGGGAAGTGATTATCCGCACCTGGCAGGTGGCGCACCGCATGAAGGTGCAGCGCGGCGCACTGCCGGAAGAGACCGGCGATAACGATAACTTCCGCGTGAAGCGCTATGTCGCCAAATACACCATCAACCCGGCGCTGACCCACGGCATCGCCCATGAGGTCGGTTCTATTGAGGCGGGCAAGCTGGCGGATCTGGTGGTCTGGTCCCCCGCCTTCTTTGGCGTCAAACCCGCCACCATCGTCAAAGGCGGGATGATCGCCTGCGCGCCGATGGGCGACATCAACGCCTCGATCCCCACGCCGCAGCCGGTACATTACCGCCCGATGTTTGGTGCCCTTGGTGCCGCACGCCACGCCACGCGGCTGACGTTTGTCTCTCAGGCTGCTGATGCCAGCGGCATTCCGCAACGGCTCGGACTGCAAAGCGCCACCGCGGTGGTGAGAGGCTGCCGGTCGGTGAAAAAGGCCGACATGATCCACAACGATTTACAGCCGAATATCACCGTTGACGCGCAAACCTATGAGGTACGCGTCGACGGCGAATTGATCACCAGCGAACCGGCAGAGGTTTTGCCGATGGCGCAACGCTATTTTCTGTTTTGAGGAGTCATGATGATCTATTTAACCCAACGCCTGGACCATGCGCATCCGATTACCGCCAGCGTCACGCTACCGATTGATGTGAGGGTAAAAAGCCGCGCCCGCGTGGCGCTGAACGACGGCCGCGAAGCCGGGCTAATGCTGCCGCGCGGCCTGCTACTGCGCGGGGGCGACCTGCTGACTACCGACGATGGCAGCGAGGTGATCGAAGTGATCGCCGCCCCGGAGTCGGTTTCCGTGGTGCGCTGCGCCGACCCGTTCCTGCTCGCCCGCGCCTGTTATCACCTGGGCAACCGTCACGTACCGCTGCAAATAATGCCTGGCGAACTGTGCTACCACCACGACCACGTCCTCGACGATATGCTGCGTCAGTTCGGGCTGGAGGTGACCTTCGCCAGCCTGCCATTTGAACCGGAAGCGGGAGCTTACACCAGCGATGCCCACAGCCATAGCCACTCTCACGCTCATTCACATTAAGGACTCATCATGCGCAAGTACTTACCGCTGTTACTGCTGGCTTTTTCCGTTCCCGCGCTCGCCCATCCCGGCCACGGGACCGACAGCTTCCAGGCAGGATTTCTCCATCCGCTGACCGGGCTGGATCACCTGCTGATGCTGACGGGGGCTGGCGTGCTCTCCGCCCTGAGCGGCCGCAAGCTGCTGCTGCCGTTAGCGACGCTCGGCATGATGCTTGCTGGCGCCGTTGCGGGCAGCCTGCTCGGCGGCTTTAGCGGCATGGAGATGCTGATTATCGCCTCGCTGGCGCTCTGCGGCGTGATGATGTTTAAGACCGAAAATCGCCTGCTGCTGGCGGTACCAGCCCTGGCGATGTTCCACGGCTGGGCGCACGGCGTGGAGATGTCCGGCCACAGCTTCTGGCTCTTCACCAGCGGGTTTATGTTAGCCAGCGCCACGGTGCTGTGTGCCAGCTTCGCGGCAGGGCTGCTGCTGCGCCGTCACGACGGCCTGCGTAAAACCTTCGGTGGCGGGCTGATCGTCTCCGCCCTGCTGGCGCTGATGAGCTGATGGAGCACGCCCGCCAGCGGCTGCGCCTGATGCAGCTCTCCAGCAGTAGCCTGCCGGTCGGATCGTTTACCTGGTCGCAGGGGCTGGAGTGGGCCGTTGAGGCCGGGTGGGTCACGGACGCTGAGGCCTTCAGGCGCTGGCAGATCCAGCAGATGGAGCAGAGCTTTTTCTGCGTCGACCTGCCGCTGTTTATCCGCCTGTATTGTGCCTGCGAGAAGCAGGACGTCGCGGCAGTAAAACGCTGGACGGCATACCTGCTCGCCTGCCGGGAAACGCGCGAGCTGCGCGATGAAGAACGCAACCGTGGGGCAGCCTTTACGCGGCTGATTAAGAGCTGGGAACCTGACTGCCCGGTAGAATGGCTACCGCTGTTGATGCGAAGCCAGCTCGGCGGCATGGCGTGGCTCGGCGTGCGCTGGGGCATTAACGCGCGCGAGCTGGCGCTGAGCCTGGGCTACAGCTGGATAGAGAGCGCGGTGATGGCGGGCGTCAAGCTGGTACCGTTTGGGCAGCAGGCCGCACAACAGCTGATTATCGACCTGAGCGACCATTTTGCCGCCGGGTTTGAACAGGCATTTTTACGTGGCGACGACGCGCTGGGGGCCGCTACGCCGCTGTCGGCCATCGCCTCCGCGCGCCATGAAACCCAATATTCACGACTATTCCGTTCCTGAGGAGTCAACATGGCTGATTACAAACATCCCCTGCGCGTGGGCGTGGGCGGCCCGGTAGGGTCGGGCAAAACCGCCCTGCTGGAAGCGCTCTGCAAGGCGATGCGCGACACCTATCATCTTGCGGTGGTGACCAACGATATCTATACCAAAGAGGATCAGCGCATCCTGACCGAGGCGGGTGCGCTGGAGCCAGAGCGCATCGTGGGCGTGGAAACGGGCGGCTGCCCGCATACCGCCATCCGCGAAGATGCCTCAATGAACCTGGCGGCGGTGGAAGCGTTGAGCGAGAAGTTCGGCAATCTGGATCTGATCTTCGTGGAAAGCGGCGGGGATAACCTGAGCGCGACCTTCAGCCCGGAGCTGGCGGACCTCACCATCTACGTCATCGACGTGGCCGAAGGGGAAAAAATCCCGCGCAAGGGCGGGCCGGGGATCACCAAATCCGATTTTCTGGTGATCAACAAAACCGACCTCGCGCCGTACGTGGGGGCGTCGCTGGAGGTAATGGAGCGCGACACTAATCGCATGCGCGGCGAGCGTCCGTGGACGTTTACCAACCTGAAAGCGGGCGACGGTTTAGCGACGATTATTGCGTTTCTGGAAGAGAAAGGAATGTTGCGGGTGTAGAGCCATGATCCCCTCTCCCTGTGGGAGAGGGTTAGGGTGAGGGTTACGCCTCCGGCAGTTCCGCCAGCGGCCAGCGCGGACGCACAGACACGCTCAGGTCAGCCGTTGCGCCGGCGTTCAGACGCACCATCCCGGCGTAGGCGATCATCGCCCCGTTATCGGTGCAAAATTCAGGACGCGCGTAGAACACTTCCCCGCGACGCTTTTGCATCATTTCGGCAAGCTTCGCGCGCAGCGTGCGGTTAGCGCTGACGCCACCGGCCATCACCAGACGCTTAAAGCCGGTCTGATCCAGCGCGCGCTTGCACTTGATCATCAGCGTATCCACCACCGCGTCTTCGAACGCACGGGCGATATCGGCACGGGTCTGCTCACTGTCGTCATTATTGCGGATAGTATTGGCCGCGAAAGTTTTCAGGCCAGAGAAGCTGAAATCCAGCCCCGGACGGTCGGTCATCGGGCGCGGGAAGACAAAGCGCCCTTCCGTTCCCTGCGACGCCATTTTCGACAGCATCGGGCCGCCCGGGTAATCCAGCCCCAGCAGCTTGGCGGTTTTGTCGAAGGCTTCACCGGCAGCATCGTCGATCGACTCGCCCAGCAGCGCGTACTTGCCAATGCCCGTTACGCTAATCAGCTGGGTATGCCCACCGGAAACCAGCAGCGCCACAAACGGGAACTCTGGCGGATTGTCTTCCAGCATCGGCGCCAGAAGGTGCCCTTCCATATGGTGAACCGGAATGGCCGGAACATCCCACGCGAAGGCCAGCGAACGCCCTACCGTTGCGCCGACCAGCAGCGCGCCGACCAGGCCCGGCCCTGCGGTATAGGCCACGGCATCAATATCTTTTGCACTCAACCCGGCCTCTTTAAGCGCCGCCTGAATCAGGGGAACCGTTTTACGCACGTGGTCACGAGAGGCCAGTTCAGGCACGACGCCGCCGTAGTCAGCGTGCAATTTCACCTGACTATACAGCTGGTTGGCCAGAAGCCCTTTTTCGTCGTCGTAAATCGCGATGCCGGTTTCATCGCAGGATGTTTCAATACCCAGTACACGCATGACTTGTTTTACCTCTTTTCAATACCGCGCAGTGTAGAGCCTGGGCGGATTGTTGTAAAACTTTGTTCGCCCCAGGAAGAAGCCTCGTGTATACTCCTCACCCTTATTAAAGTCCCTTTCAAAATCGCATCGGTGCTTTACAAAGCAGCAGCATTTGCAGTAAAATTCCGCACCATTTTGAAATAAGCTGGCGTTGATGCCAGCGGCAAACCGAATTTATTAAAGGTGAGAGTTACATGCCGGTAATTAAAGTACGTGAAAACGAGCCGTTCGACGTAGCACTGCGTCGCTTCAAACGTTCATGCGAGAAAGCAGGTGTTCTGGCTGAAGTTCGTCGTCGTGAGTTTTATGAAAAACCAACGACCGAACGTAAGCGCGCTAAAGCTTCCGCTGTGAAACGTCACGCGAAGAAACTGGCTCGCGAAAACGCACGCCGTACTCGTCTGTACTAATCTGTTGAGGGCCACAGCCCTCAATTGACAGACAGAGTTGTAGTCGTAAGGCCGTGCTTCCGGAAGGAATGCGCGGCTTGTTTTCGTTTATAAGTCGCTTAAATTTTTGGGGCATATGGCCGGAAGAATCCCACGCGTTTTCATCAATGACCTGCTTGCCAGAACCGACATCGTCGATCTCATCGACGCGCGGGTGAAGCTAAAAAAGCAGGGCAAGAACTACCATGCGTGCTGTCCGTTCCATAACGAAAAAACCCCCTCTTTCACCGTAAACGGTGAAAAACAGTTCTACCATTGCTTCGGCTGTGGCGCACACGGTAATGCCGTCGATTTTTTGATGAACTACGACAAGCTCGAGTTCGTTGAAACCGTCGAAGAGCTGGCGGCGATGCATAACCTTGAAGTGCCGTATGAAGCAGGCAGTGGGCCAAGTCAGATCGAGCGCCATCAGCGGCAAACGCTGTACCAACTGATGGATGGCCTGAATTCGTTTTACCAACAGTCTCTTAAGCACTCTGCGGCTGAGCCTGCGCGTCAGTATCTGAACAAGCGCGGACTGAGTGACGATGTGATTGCGCGTTTCGCTATTGGTTACGCCCCGCCCGGCTGGGACAACGTGTTAAAGCGTTTTGGCGGCAATAGCGAAGATCGTAAATCCCTCATCGACGCAGGCATGCTGGTCACCAACGACCAGGGACGAAGCTACGACCGCTTCCGTGAACGGGTGATGTTCCCGATCCGCGACAAGCGTGGCCGGGTGATAGGTTTTGGTGGTCGCGTGCTGGGCGATGCCCTGCCGAAATACCTTAACTCCCCGGAAACCGATATTTTCCATAAGGGCCGCCAGCTTTACGGTCTTTATGAGGCACAGCAGGATAATGCGGAACCTCCGCGTCTTCTGGTCGTCGAAGGCTATATGGATGTTGTTGCGCTGGCGCAGTACGACATTAACTATGCCGTTGCGTCGCTGGGAACGTCCACCACGGCGGACCATATCCAGCTGCTGTTCCGCGTCACCAACAACGTGATTTGCTGTTACGACGGTGACCGCGCAGGACGCGACGCCGCCTGGCGAGCGCTGGAAACCGCGTTGCCGTATATGACCGACGGGCGTCAGCTACGCTTTATGTTCCTGCCCGACGGTGAAGACCCGGATACGCTGGTGCGTAAAGAGGGCAAAGCGGCGTTTGAAGCGCGGATGGAGCAGGCTCAGCCGCTCTCCACGTTTCTGTTTAACAGCCTGATGCCGCAGGTTGATTTGAGTACCCCTGACGGGCGCGCGCAGCTCAGCACGCTGGCGCTGCCGTTAATCAGCCAGGTGCCCGGCGAAACGCTGCGCATCTATCTGCGTCAGGAGTTAGGCAACAAGCTCGGCATTCTGGATGACAGCCAGCTTGAACGTTTAATGCCGAAACAGGCTGAAAACGGCACGGTACGCCCCGCGCCTCAGCTAAAACGCACAACCATGCGTATACTGATAGGGTTGCTGGTGCAAAACCCCGAACTTGCTCCGCAAGTGCCGTCGCTGGCGGGTTTGAACCACGAAAAATTGCCCGGGCTTGGCTTATTTTCAGAATTGGTCAACACTTGTTTGTCTCAGCCAGGTCTGACCACCGGACAACTTTTAGAGCATTATCGCGGCACAAAAGAGGCCGCTACCCTTGAAAAACTGTCGATGTGGGACGATATAGCAGATAAGGATATCGCAGAAAAAACGTTCACCGACTCGCTCAACCATATGTTTGATTCGATGCTTGAGTTGCGCCAGGAAGAGTTGATAGCTCGCGAGCGCACCCATGGCCTGAGCAGCGAAGAACGCCGGGAGCTCTGGATGATTAACCAGGAACTGGCGAAGAAATAAAAAATTTAACGGCTTAAGTGCCGAATATCGATCGGGAAGCCCCCGGCAGCCGCACTGAGAGGCAGCGGCAAAAATATAAGTACGCCCTCGCTTTAAAGGTTGGCAGCCCATCGCCGACACCAATCAAACGAATTAAGTGTGGATACCGTCTTATGGAGCAAAACCCGCAGTCACAGCTGAAACTTCTTGTCCAACGCGGTAAGGAGCAAGGCTATCTGACCTATGCCGAGGTCAATGACCATCTGCCGGAAGATATTGTCGATTCAGATCAGATCGAAGATATCATCCAAATGATCAATGACATGGGCATTCAGGTGATGGAAGAAGCACCGGATGCCGATGATCTGTTGCTGGCTGAAACCTCCAACAACACTGACGAAGATGCGGAAGAAGCTGCTGCACAGGTCCTGTCCAGCGTGGAATCTGAAATCGGGCGTACCACTGACCCGGTCCGCATGTACATGCGCGAAATGGGTACCGTTGAACTGTTGACCCGCGAAGGCGAAATTGACATCGCAAAACGCATCGAAGACGGGATCAACCAGGTTCAGTGCTCTGTTGCCGAATACCCGGAAGCGATTACCTATCTGCTGGAGCAGTACGATCGCGTTGAAGCGGAAGAAGCGCGTCTGTCCGATCTGATCACTGGCTTTGTCGACCCGAACGCTGAAGAAGATATGGCGCCAACCGCCACTCACGTCGGGTCTGAGCTGTCTCAGGAAGAGATGGATGACGACGAAGACGAAGATGAAGAAGAAGAGGACGACAGCAGCGACGATGACAACAGCATCGACCCTGAACTGGCGCGTGAGAAGTTTGCCGAGCTGCGTACCCAGTACGAAGTGACGCGTGACACCATCAAAGCGAAAGGCCGCAGCCATGCCGCCGCTCAGGAAGAGATCCTGAAGCTGTCTGAAGTGTTCAAACAGTTCCGCCTGGTGCCAAAACAGTTCGACTACCTGGTGAACAGCATGCGCGTGATGATGGATCGCGTACGTACCCAGGAACGTATCATCATGAAGCTGTGCGTTGAACAGTGCAAAATGCCGAAGAAGAACTTCATTACCCTCTTCACCGGCAATGAAACCAGCGAAACCTGGTTCAACGCCGCTATCGCGATGAACAAGCCGTGGTCTGAAAAGCTGCACGACGTGAAAGAAGACGTACAGCGCGGCCTGCAAAAACTGCATCAGATTGAAGAAGAGACCGGCCTGACCATCGAGCAGGTGAAAGACATCAACCGTCGTATGTCCATCGGTGAAGCGAAAGCCCGCCGTGCGAAGAAAGAGATGGTTGAAGCGAACTTACGTCTGGTTATCTCTATCGCCAAGAAATACACCAACCGTGGCCTGCAATTCCTGGATCTGATTCAGGAAGGCAACATCGGTCTGATGAAAGCGGTAGATAAGTTTGAATACCGTCGTGGTTACAAGTTCTCCACCTATGCTACCTGGTGGATCCGTCAGGCGATCACCCGCTCTATCGCAGACCAGGCGCGCACCATCCGTATTCCGGTGCATATGATTGAGACCATCAACAAACTCAACCGTATCTCTCGCCAGATGTTGCAGGAGATGGGCCGCGAGCCGACGCCGGAAGAGCTGGCTGAACGCATGCTGATGCCGGAAGACAAGATCCGTAAAGTGCTGAAAATCGCTAAAGAGCCAATCTCCATGGAAACGCCAATCGGTGATGATGAAGATTCGCATCTGGGTGATTTCATCGAGGATACCACCCTCGAGCTGCCGCTGGACTCTGCAACCACCGAGAGCCTGCGTGCCGCTACGCACGACGTGCTGGCTGGCCTGACCGCCCGTGAAGCTAAAGTGCTGCGTATGCGTTTCGGTATCGACATGAACACCGACCACACGCTGGAAGAAGTGGGTAAACAGTTTGACGTTACCCGCGAACGTATCCGTCAGATCGAAGCGAAGGCGCTGCGTAAGCTGCGCCATCCGAGCCGCTCTGAAGTGCTGCGTAGCTTCCTGGACGATTAATCGGTCCTGAAATGAAAAAGCTCCCAATCGGGAGCTTTTTTTTTGTTTATTCCCTCTCCCTGTGGGAGAGGGTCAGGATGAGGGCATCAAGCCGCAGAGGAGCTAAAGCCCCCTCACCACCAGCGCCTCATCCAGTTCCCGATACGCCTCCACCAGCTTGTCCAGCGTCGCCCTGTTCAGCCCGCTCGGGTTCGGCAGCACCCACACCTGCGTTACGCCAATGGTAATGTTCTGCTTACCCCAGCTGGCGCCGCGCTGGCTGAACGCCTGCTCGTAGGCCTGCTTGCCGAGGATCGCCAGCGCCGCGGGCTGATAGTCTTCAATTTTCGCGATCAGCTCACGTCCGCCAGCGCGCAGCTCATGCAGATTCACTTCGCTTGCCTGTACCGTGGGTCGCTCGACCAGCATGGTGATGCCACAGCGCGTATCCAGCAGCTGCTGCTCTTCTTCCGGCTTAAGCTGTTTGTCGGTAAAACCGGCCTGGTGGATCACCTTCCAGAAGCGATTTCCCGGATGAGCAAAGTGAAAACCGGTGTGCGCCGATGACTTACCCGGATTGATACCGCAGAACACCACCCGCAGGCCAGGGGCCAGAATATCGTTGATCATCTCTACTCCTGTCTATGCATCTTAAGGTAAGTATAAAGGATTGATTATGCGTTGTTTATAAAAACAGCAGGCAGGTGTGAATGGCTGGATTGCTGAGGGGAGTTACTTTATAATTCACCGCCACGGCCCCTTAGCTCAGTGGTTAGAGCAGGCGACTCATAATCGCTTGGTCGCTGGTTCAAGTCCAGCAGGGGCCACCAAATTTTAGCTTTAGAATCATCCAGTTAAGCCACTCAATTGAGTGGCTTTTTTGTAAGTAATCCACCACACGTAGCCCGGCCTGTCGCTTCCCCTCACAAACCCTAAAAACTAAAGAAATCCCCCATCGCGCCGATCATCATCCGTGTGTATTATTTCCTGTAGCTTTTACAACAACTAACCTTAACTCAAATACTTAAGCGCCAGAGCGAAAGGCATCATGAGCACACCGATCAAACGGCTAGAAATCATTAAAAATGCCATTGAGCTGGAAGATGACGACATCATCCGGAGCCAGCTGAAACGTCTCAAAGAGGAAGCCTTTGACGATGATCTCCTGTCCATCGTCGCGGCGCTTGAGCAGAAAAACTACACCGCAGCCCTTCGCGCTATCACCGCCTGGCTGCAAAGCCAGCGCGCCGTTACCCCGTGGCGTGACCCACAGCTGGCGGCCAGCAAGCTGGAGCTGAAAGCCCTGGAAGAGCGTCTGCGCGATCTGATTGATCGCCGTAACGCCCGGGTACAGCAGCTAGATGAGTTCAACGATCTCTATTTCTCCCGCCTCGGGCCGTTGATGCAGCAGATCCTCGCCCTGCGTAAAACGCTGGCGGAGCTTAACCTGCGTCGTCAGCAGGAGGAGACGCGTCGTCGGGAAGAGGATTACCGCCGCTGCCAGGACTATATGGCGCAGGCCGTAGAGGTTCTGACAACGCTCACCCGGCGCTGGCGAGATCTGCCTGCGGATTCCGTTCAGGCGGCAGAGGCGCGCAAGCATCTTCAGCAGCAAAGTAACCTGATTGCCAACCTGCTGGCCGAAGCGATGGAGCTGGAGACCGGTTTAACGCGTGAAGAAGAGCCAGCACGTCAGGCGCGCGATGAGGCCAACGAAGAGTACAAGAAGTATCGCGAACAGCATCATGATGCCGAAGTTCGCCTGCGTAAAGGCAAGGATCTCTCTGAAGAGGATCGGAACGAGCTGAAGCGGCTCTGGCGTCAGGCGAGCAAGCTATGCCACCCGGATCTGGTTGCCGATGATTTAAAAGAAGAAGCCAACAGGATGATGGTACAACTCAACCAGGCCAAACAGCGCGGCGACGTGAAGGCCATTCGCTCGCTGGTCGCCCGTCTGCAACAAGGATTCGAACCGATGATGGCGAGCGACAGGCTGAACGACCTGGAACGTATTCGCAAAAAGATGGCGCAGGTGCGTGAGCAAATCGACACCCTGGTGAACGAGCTGGCAGAGCTGGAGAAGGAAGAATCCTGGCTGCTCGTCTCGTCGCTCAGCAATATGGAAGCCTACTTTGCCCAGCAGGAGAAAGCGTTGAAAGAGGTATGCGCCTCGCTCGAACATCAGGTGAGCGAAGCGCAGCTGGATCCCGCTGCCTGATTATTTGGCGTGCCAGTACGCGCTGGCACGCACCAGCTGTGGGTCAATTGCGTCGGTTTCAAACTGACGGCTCAGGCGTTTCACCACCTTCCCCTCCCCGGTCAGCCAGATAAAGTAATCCTCTTCCGGCACATCCAGCGCGGCAAGATGGTCGGCCACCGCCTGCTCGTTGTGGCCGATAACCCAGGTGATGTTGAACCCGCTCAGGTGCGCCAGATAGTCCTGGTACGCCGCATCGCCCACGGTGACGATGGCGTGGATCGCCGGGCGAACAGGCAGTTTTGCTATGCCTTCTAAACGGCGGCGCAGCGCGGGCATGCCCGACTCGTCGCACACGTACAGCTGCCAGGCGTAATCTTCCGGCACCACCAGCGAACCGCGCGGACCGCCGATGGTCAGCTTGTCGCCCACCTTCGCCTCTACTGCCCAGTTGCTGGCAATGCCGCCATCATGAACGAAGAAATCGAGCGCCAGCTCATGTTTTTCGTCATCGTACAGCGGGGTATAGTCACGCGCCTGCGGACGCACGCCGTCGCCCCAGTCGATGCCTTCATCGGTCACCACAGGCGGCACGAAAGTGGTGCCCGGTGCCGGGAAAAAGACTTTGGTATGGTCGTCAAAGCCGCGAGAGCGAAAGCCCTCCAGCGCCTCGCCGCCTAGCACAATGCGCTGAAATCCTGCGCTGACTCGCTCAGTGCGCAGCACGTTCAGCTCGCGAAAACGCAGGTCATTGCGGACACGTTGAGGGTAACGGGTAGATGCCATGTTGATGCCCTTCTCAGGTGAATACGATATATCGGAATGAATTTTTAATGATAATGATTGCTATTAACTCAGAAATCAAGATCTTTTAGATTGCATCTGAATATATCTTAGATATAGTTTAGATATATCAAATTGAGGAAGAAACATGCGACACGAACACGACGGCGGCGGACGCCGGCCACGATTTTTTGGCCATGGCGATCTGCGGCTGGTGATCCTGGATATCCTGACCCGCAACGCGAGCCATGGTTACGAGCTGATCAAAGAAATCGAGAACCTGACGCAGGGACATTACACGCCTAGCCCTGGCGTGATCTACCCGACGCTGGATTACTTGCAGGATCAGGCGCTTATCACCATTACCGAAGAAGAGAACGGCCGTAAGCGAATTGCGATTAACGCCGCCGGAGAACAGTGGCTGGATGACAACCGGGAACAGCTGGAGCAGATCCAGACGCGTATCAAGGTGCGCTCCGTCGGGTTCCAGCTGCGCAAAAACCCGCAGATGAAGCGGGCGCTGGATAACTTCAAAGCGGTTCTGGATCTGAAGGTTAATCAGGGAGAACTCAGCGACGCGCAGTTGAAACAGATTATCGGCGTGATTGACCGCGCGGCGCTGGAGATCTCCCAGCTGGATTAAGCCAGCGCGCCGTCGCTCACGCGGAACACCCGGACCAGCTCTTTCAGGTGCATCGCCTGTTCGTTAAGGGATGCCGCCGCCGCAACGGACTCCTCCACCAGCGCGGAGTTCTGCTGGGTGGTGGCGTCTATCAGGCCAATCGCGCTGTTGATCTGCGAGATGCCTTCCGTCTGTTCGTGGCTGGCCTGGCGAATCTCACGCAGGATGACGTCCATCTCCTCCACGTTGCCGACCATGCCGTTGATAAGCCCGCTGGCTTTCTCCACAAGGTTCATGCCGTCCTGCGTCTGGCTTGTGGAGCTTTCAATCAGCTGGCGGATCTCACTCGCGGATGTTGCACTTTTCTGCGCGAGCTGGCGTACCTCGCCCGCCACCACCGCAAAGCCGCGACCATGCTCACCCGCGCGCGCCGCTTCGACCGCCGCGTTCAGCGCCAGAATGTTGGTCTGGAAGGCAATGGCGTCGATCAGGTCGATAATGTCGGACATCCTGTTCGATGTTTCGTTAATCAGGCGCATCTTGCTGGTGACCTGCTTCATCATCTCGCCGTTGTTTTTGACCACGGCAGCCGCATCGGCAGACAGGTTCGTCGCTTCTCCGGTGTGGGACGCGGTGTTCTTCACCGTGGCGGTGATCTGCTCCATCGACGCGGCCGTCTGTTCAACGGAACTGGCCTGCTCCTCCGTGCGGGCAGCCAGATCCTGGTTGCCCGCGACAATCTGCGCGGCGGCGCTGGAGATGTTTTCCGATCCGGTTTGCACCTGCTGCACAATCTCCAGCAGGCGCGTTTTCATCTCCATCAGTGCGGTGAGTAGCAGTCCGGTTTCATCTTTACCGTGCGAGGTAATGCTGCCGGTGAGATCGCCATCGGCAATGGCCTCCGCAAAATTCACCGCATCGTTCAGCGGGCGGGTAATGGATCGCACAATGAACCAGCCAGCCAGGGTGGCTGCCGCGACGCTGAAAAGCGTAATCAGGATCAGCAGCAGACGATTGGTGTGGAAATCGCCTTCCACCTGTTCGCCCGCACTCTGCATTTCATGGTCCTGGATCGCAATCAGCGCCTGCACTTTCGCTTTATAGGACTGTTGCAGGTTCAGGGTGTTGGTCATCATCTCGTTTATCGCGCCCGCACGGTCGTTATTCTGCACGGCCTGCAAAATGCGGTAGCGCGAGTCAAGATATTGCTGGCGTACGCCGTGGATATCGGCCAGCACCTGTTGGGATTTTTTATCCTTGAGAGCGTTGTCCAGCTCGCTCAGGATTGCGGTGATGCGCTCGCTGATCGCCTTCAGACGCTGCTCTGATTGCGCCGTGTACGTCCCCTGCTCGTCCAGCAGCATGAGCTGCTGCGTGCTGATAAATTCCTGGAAGTTGTCGATTAACTGGTTCGCTTTTACCGTCGTTGGATAGTCGCTGGTAAGGATGGTTTGCATTCCATTGTTTGCCCGATTCAGGCTCATCAGAGACAAACTTGCGCTGACGACCATCAGGACAATAAATAATCCAAACGCCAGAAATAATTTCGTGCCGATCTTTACGTCATGTATGAACATATTTACCCCATCGATGTGATTATTTCTCAGACGATCGCTGTTATCGACAGGAAAAGCGCTAACTTTATGACTTTGATCGTTTTTTTATTTTTCACACTCAAAGAATTCGGGGCGTAACAATTAAAAAACCGGGCGATTTTTTTTAGTTACTTAATATTTCATTAACAACATGACTTATTCTGAAAAACAAAAAAGCCGTTTACCCCGGAGGAATAAACGGCTTTATCGAAGCATGCATTTCTTAATGCAGCACGGTAACCGCATCTTCAAGACGTCCGGCCCGGTGCTTAACCATCGCGGAAATCTGCGCGCTCTCTTCGACCAGGTCAGCATTTTTCTGCGTAATGCTGTCCAGCTCTGCCACGGCACGGGTCAGCTCTGTCAGGCCTGTCGCCTGCTCGGAGGTGGCGTGGCTGATCTGCGCGATAAGCTGCGTGACGTTTTTCACCTGCTCGACAATATCATCCATGGTACGTCCCGCGGCGTGGACCTGATCGGCGCCCGACTGCACTTTGCTGGCGCTGGCGTCGATCAGCTTACGAATATCGTTAGCCGCATTCGCGCTGCGGCTGGCAAGATGACGCACTTCGCCCGCCACCACCGCAAAGCCTTTCCCCTGCTCGCCTGCGCGTGCCGCCTCAACCGCGGCGTTCAGCGCCAGAATATTTGTCTGGAAGGCGATGTCATTGATAAGCGAAGTAATAGAGCCAATGCGCTGGGTACTGTCGGCAATGTCATCCATGGTTTTCACCACGGTCTGCATCACGGTGCCCCCCTGCGTGGCCGCGCTGCTGGCAGCCATCGACAGCTTGTCGACTTCGGCTGCGGTCTCAGAGTTACTCTGCACCGACGCCGCCATCTGGTTCATTGTTGCCACGGTCTGCTGCACGTTAGCCACGGTCTGGCGCGTGCGGTCGTTGAGATCTTCATTGCCCTGCGCCAGCCTGTCGCTACCATCGCGCACGCTCACCACCTGGCTGGAGACGTCGTTGATCAGCCAGCGGCACATCAGCCCCAACTGTCCGACGGCTCGCAGCGTCAGCCCCAGTTCATCGCTGCGGTTAAGATGCTGCACGCTGTTACGCTCTCCGGTAGCGACCCTGAGCGCCTGCCGTGCGACGTTTTCCACCGGGCGGACAATCTGTTGCTCAAACACCAGGGTGCCAAGCAGCATCACCACGGCTGCCGCCACCAGCGAAGCCCAGCCCGCGGCACTGGCAACCAGCGTTGCGGCCATCACCGCGAAAAGTATCGCCATCACGCTGCGCACGCGCCAGCGCAGCGGCATCGCCGGTAATTTACCGAGCCAGCCTTTGCGCACCACCAGCCCTTTATGAATGCGTTTTTTGCAGCGTCCTTCGTTGAGCGCCTTATAAAGCGGCTCCACTGCGGCTACCTCGTCCTCGGTGGCGCGGGTGCGAATGGACATATAGCCCGTCATCTGGCCGTTACGCACCATCGGTACCGCATTGGCGCGTACCCAATAGTGATCGCCATTTTTACGTCGGTTTTTGACAATCCCGCTCCAGGGCTCGCCCTTTTGCAGCGTGTACCACATGTCGGCAAAAGCCGCTTTCGGCATATCCGGATGGCGCACAATGTTGTGCGGCTGCCCGAGCAGCTCCTGGAGCGTAAAGCCGCTCACTTGCACAAAGGTGTCGTTAGTGTGGGTCATGTAGCTGTGGAGGTCGGTGGTCGACATAAGCGTGGTGTCATCGTCCAGCGGATATTCATTCTGGGTGACATAGTCAGGAGAGGACATAGTGAGCATCCCTTGCAGGTTATTTGAATGTTAATTTTGTGGCTTATGTTTTTTCGGCGATAAAAAATTTATCTTTAGTTGTTAAATATGATTGAGATCGCAAATCTCGGTTAAACCGCACTTTTCGTACGTTTTTCTAATTAATTGATTTAAAATACTTTCGAGACGTAACTACCTACAAAGCATGATCCCCCGGCGCACACTTAAGGCGCATTCCCTGCCCTGGCGTAGTGCAATTGACGACACCCCATCCCCGGCTCGTTATCCCTTATCCCGTGCGGCGCGCAATGGCATGATTAAATATTGTGCAAATTTGATTTCACCTGGCGTTTATCCCGATTTTTGTTAAGGCATCTGAGGTGGCGTAATCCCTGCAATAATTAACTCAGTATCATGTGATACGCGATCCCCGGGAGCATATTTTGAACAGGTTACCTTCCAGCGCCTCGGCTCTTGCCTGTACCGCGCACGCACTGAATCTCATTGAGAAGCGAACGCTTGATCATGAGGAGATGAAACAACTTAACCGTGAGGTCATTGATTACTTTAAAGAGCATGTGAATCCTGGTTTTCTGGAGTATCGCAAATCTGTTACCGCCGGCGGGGATTACGGAGCCGTAGAGTGGCAAGCGGGCAGTCTGAATACGCTTGTCGACACCCAGGGACAGGAGTTTATTGATTGCCTGGGTGGTTTTGGTATTTTCAACGTGGGGCACCGTAATCCAGTTGTGGTTTCCGCCGTACAGAATCAACTTGCGAAACAACCTCTCCATAGCCAGGAACTGCTCGACCCGCTTCGCGCCATGCTCGCGAAGACGCTGGCAGCCTTAACGCCCGGCAAGCTGAAATACAGCTTCTTCAGCAACAGCGGCACGGAATCGGTCGAAGCGGCGATTAAACTCGCCAAAGCGTACCAGTCGCCGCGTGGGAAATTCACCTTTATCGCCACCAGCGGCGCGTTCCACGGGAAATCCCTGGGCGCACTGTCGGCGACCGCTAAATCAACCTTCCGCAAACCGTTTATGCCGCTGTTGCCGGGCTTCCGCCACGTGCCATTTGGCGACATCAACGCCATGCGCACCGTGCTGAGTGAATGCCGTAAAACCGGCGACGACGTGGCGGCGGTGATCCTGGAGCCGATTCAGGGTGAAGGCGGCGTGATCCTCCCGCCGCAGGGCTATCTGCCCGCCGTGCGTCAGCTGTGCGATGAGTTTGGCGCGCTGCTGATCTTCGACGAAGTGCAGACCGGGATGGGGCGCACCGGCAAGATGTTCGCCTGCGAGCACGAGAACGTTCAGCCGGACATTCTGTGCCTGGCGAAAGCGCTCGGTGGCGGCGTGATGCCGATTGGCGCAACGGTCGCCACTGAGGAGGTCTTCTCGGTGCTGTTCGATAACCCGTTCTTACATACCACCACCTTTGGCGGTAACCCGCTGGCCTGTGCGGCGGCGCTGGCCACCATCAACGTCCTGCTGGAGCAAAACCTGCCCGCGCAAGCGGAGCAGAAAGGCGACATGCTGCTGGACGGCTTCCGTCAGTTGGGCCGGGAATATCCGGATCTGGTACAGGATGCGCGCGGGAAAGGGATGCTGATGGCGATTGAGTTCGTTGATAACGAAACCGGTTATAGCTTCGCGAGCGAGATGTTCCGCCAGCGGGTGCTGGTGGCCGGCACGCTCAACAACTCGAAAACCATCCGCATTGAGCCACCGTTGACGCTTACCATTGAGCAGTGTGAGCAGGTGCTGAAGGCGGCGCGTAAGGCGCTGGCGGCATTACGTATTGCCGTAACATCCGCCTGAACATTTATTTTTCCTGCCCTTTTAGCAGTATCAGGGCGATATGCAAAGAAATCCCTGGGATACGCCAGGGATTTCTTTATGCAGTCAGACTGAGGAATAATGTGCATAAGTGCAAACACGGTTCATCATATAAATTTAAAATATTTCTTTATGTAATATCAGATTGTAAAAGCAGCCGGATAATAACACCACCGCATTCCCAACGCATGTCCGAATAATGACAGCCGTAACGTCTTGCATTATTAACAAAACCACGATGACATTCATCGCAGACATTAATAAAACCGACCAGCGAATAGAAATGCGGTTCTGACGGCGTGCAATATCATTCAAACAAATAAATTATGAGTTAATTTTATATTTAGTAAAACTAATAAAACATCAACCCATTATCACATTGATATAATATTATTTAATCCGTAGAATCCCCTCATTCATCAGCGCAGTGGCGGATGATATAAAACCAGTAACAACGCCCTGGGTAAAAATAATATATTAATCTAAAAACATATCCTATACCACTGCCTCGAAAAAAGATTCACATGACATTGTGAATATATTATTTCAATTGACAGCATGATGTTTATCTAAAAAGGATTTGTATGAAAAAGCAAGTTATAGCAATGGCTGTTGCCGGCGCGCTGGCTGGTGGCATGGCAATTAATGCGCAGGCCGATACCGTTACCGTTTCCGGCGGGACCGTCAACTTTGTCGGCCAGGTGGTAAACGCCGCCTGTTCCGTCGCGGCTGACTCCGTAGACCAGACCGTTACCCTGAGCCAGGTGCGTACCGTCAAGCTGACAACGGTCGGCATGCAGGCCAACCAGAAAGAAGATTTTAAAATCGTTCTGGAAGATTGCGACGCCACCGTTAGCCAGAATGCCGCCGTGATCTTTAACGGCCAGCAGGACCCTGCTGTAGAAGGCAGCCTGGCGAACACCGCTGGCGCAGGCTCGGCCAAAAACGTTGCGCTGCAACTGTTCGGGCCGGACGGCCAGGCGCTGAACATTGGCGATACCTCCTCCAACGTTAAGCTGATCAACGGCGAAAACATCATCCCGCTGAGCGTGGATTACGTGGCCACAGGCGCGGCCGAGCCGGGCAACGTCTCCTCCGTCGCAACGTTCCAGATGGTTTATTCCTGATTCGTTAGCCGATCTCGCTTCTTCGCCTGCGGGCGGAGAAGCGTTGTCCGGCAAGCGTTAGAGAGTTCGCAATGCAGCAATCCATAAATCGGGCGCTGCTGATAGCCGGCACTGCGCTTTTTGCCGTATTGCCAGCCGCGGCAAAGGACGATGGAAGCGTGACCTTTCAGGGTCAGGTCGTCAATGCGGCCTGTTCCGTCAGCATGGATTCCCAGGATCAAATCGTGCATATGGGACAGGTACGCAATAGCCAGTTCATCGCCGCCGGTGACTGGGCCAAACCGGTACCCTTCTTCATCACGCTGGAAGCATGCGACACCAGCGTAAGCCAGCGCGCCGGGGTGCTGTTTAGCGGCGAGTCTGACGGCAACGATCCCCAGGTTTTTCGCGCGGGCTATGGGCCTGGCGCCGCCACCGGGATTGGTATCGGTCTATTCGATGCGATGGGGAACCTGGTAAAGCCAGACACCGCGCCCCCCTGGTACAGACCTTTGCAGGACGGTGAAAACCGGCTGAGCTATATCGCCAGGTATCGCGCCACCGAAGATAGCGTCAACGCTGGTACCGCGAACGCGCAGGTCTGGTTCATCGTTTTTTACCAATAACTGACTCACAGGCAAGAAGCCTGACACATGAGAAACTGAGGGAACAATGCGTATCATTACATCACGCTGTAAACTGACTTGTCTGATAGCTGGCGCGCTAACGGCTCTGTTCGCGATGGGGATGGCCGGTTCTGCCAGCGCAGGCGGTATCGCGCTCGGGGGAACCCGGGTGATTTATCCCCAGGGTGATAAGCAGGCTTCATTAGCCATTATTAACTCTTCAACGAATACCACTTTTTTAATTCAGAGCTGGGTGTCCAACGCCGAAGGGGCAAAATCAGCGGATTTTGTCATTACGCCGCCGCTGTTCGTTATCCATCCTAAAAAAGAGAATACCCTGCGTATTATGTACGTGGGCCCCGATCTGCCTGTCGATCGTGAAAGCGTTTTTTATCTGAACAGCAAAGCCATTCCTTCCGTCGAGAAAAATAAGCTTTCCGGTAATACGCTACAAATTGCCACCCAGAGCGTTATTAAACTTTTTATCCGGCCGAAAAAATTGCCGTCGCTCTCTATTGATGCGCCCAAAACATTAACCTGCTCAGTCACCAATGGAAAAGTCACTATTACCAATCCATCGCCTTATTACGTTTCGTTGGTTCAGTTTTTCGTCGGCAACACGCAACTGGCAAATAACATGGTAGCGCCCAAAAATAACCTAGTGGTGGAGATCCCCGGTGGCGGCACTGGCAGCGTGAGGTTTCAGACCGTTAATGACTTTGGTGCCAACACGCCCGTTCAGTCATGCGCGAAATAAGTCGTATACGGCGTTACGTATGACGTTTTGTCATTAAAAGCCTCGCAGGTAAGGGAAGACATGAAGCGTGTTCAGCCACGAAGATTTAACGCGCTCGTCAGAGCGTCGCTAACGCCGCTGGCGTTGACGATTGCGGGACTCCTTTCGTCCATCACCGTGCGCGCGGAGTATTTTTTTAACCCGGCATTTTTGTCGAGCGATCCTTCCGCCGTGGCGGATCTCTCCCGTTTTTCAACAAATGGCCAGGCGCCGGGCGTCTATCGCGTGGATCTCTGGCTGAATGGAACATTTGTCACCACCCGCGATATCAACTTTATCGCCAGAACCGTAACGGACGGAGCCGTACAGGGCGACGACACGGGGCTAATGGCCTGCCTGACGCCCAAAGCGTATGAAAACATGGGCGTCAACGTTCAGGCATTCCCGGCGCTGGCCGCCGCGAAAGCCGACAGCTGCGTGGACATTGCCGCCATTATTCCGGCCGCTGCCACTCTCTTTAATTTCGAACAGCAGCGTCTGGAAATCAGCATTCCGCAGGCCGCATTACGCAACAACGCGCGCGGCTATATCCCGCCAGAGCAGTGGGATGAAGGTATTAACGCTCTGCTGCTGAACTATAACTTTAGCGGCTCATACAGCCGCGATCGCAGCGAAAACGGCACAACCCACAAAAGCTATTTCCTCGGCCTGAACAGCGGGGTGAATCTTGGTGCGTGGCGTCTGCGGGACTACTCGACGTGGAACTACTATAACAGCGACGAGAACCGCCATAGCGAATGGGAACATATCAACACCTATCTTGAGCGGACGGTGATTCCGCTAAAGGGCAGACTGACGGTGGGCGATAGCTATACCTCGTCGGAAATTTTCGACAGCCTTCCCTTTCGCGGCGCGCAGATCGCCTCGGACGACAACATGCTGCCAGACAGCATGAAAGGCTTTGCGCCCACCATTCGCGGGATTGCCAAAAGCAACGCGCAGGTCACCATCAAGCAGAACGGCTATAGTCTTTACCAGAGCTACGTTCCGCCCGGCGCCTTCGCCATTAACGATCTCTTCCCAACCTCCTCCAGCGGCGACCTCACGGTAGAAGTGAAGGAGACGGACGGCAGTATCTCCCGCTATTCCGTTCCTTACTCCGCCGTACCGCTCCTCCAGCGCGAAGGGCGGGTGAAGTATGCCCTGACGGCGGCACAGTACCGCAGCAATAACGGTCAGCAGGACGAGGTGAATTTTGCCCAGGGCACGCTGATTTGGGGGCTACCGCACGGCGTAACCGTCTATGGCGGCTCACAGCTTTCCGGCGATTATTACGCGCTGGCTCTTGGCGCTGGCCTCAATATGGGCAACTTTGGCGCCGTCTCTTTCGACGTTACCCACGCGCGCAGTACGCTGGCCGACGACACCAGCCATACGGGGCAGTCTCTTCGTTTCCTGTATGCCAAATCCCTCAACAAGATGGGTACGAACTTCCAGCTGCTGGGCTACCGCTACTCCACGTCCGGGTTCTATAACCTGGATGAGACAACCTACACCCATATGCAGGGCTATACGGGCGATGCGGAGCAGGATGACGCGAATGAGGCCACGAACTGGCTGGACTACTACAACCTCAACTGGACTAAACGCGGCAAGCTTCAATTCAATATTTCGCAGCAGCTAGGCGGGCTCGGCTCGCTGTTCGTGACCGGAAGCCAGCAGAGCTACTGGCACACGGACGACAAAAACACGCTCGTCCAGGTGGGATACAGCGGTACCTGGGCCGGGATCTCATACAGCCTGACCTACAACTACAACAAATCGCCGGGCATGTCGGATAGCGATGAGATTTATGCGATTAACCTTTCCTTCCCGCTTAGCCAGTGGCTTTCACCTGCCAATGACGTCAGCCAGAAGCGGAACTACGCCTATGCCACCTACGGCATGAGCACCAATAAACATGGAGAAACGTCTCAGAACGCGGGGATTAACGGCACGCTGCTGGCGGAGAACAACCTTAACTACAGCGTGCAGGAAGGTTATGCCAGCCAGGGGGCTGGCTCGCAAGGTTCCGCCAGTCTGGAATACGATGCCGCCTACGGCAACGCCAGCCTGGGCTACAACTACAGCGATAACGGCGATTATCGGGAAGTAACCTACGGCCTGAGCGGAGGCGTGGTAGCCCACCGCAACGGCATCACCTTAAGCCAGCCACTGGGTGATAGCAACGTGCTGATTGCCGTACCGGGCGCAGCGGACGTCAGCGTCGAGAATGAACCCGGTATCCATACCGACGGACGCGGCTATGCGGTGGTGCCTTACGCCTCGGCCTACCATCTGAACAGGATGGCGCTGGACATTAACTCCCTCTCAGACGCCATGGATATCGATGATGCCGTCACCAGCGTGGTGCCGACCCACGGCGCCATCGTGCGCGCCACGTTTAACGCCCGTCTGGGCGCACGCGCGCTGGTAACGCTGCGCTACCACGGCAAGCCGGTGCCGTTTGGCGCCATGGTTTCCCGCGACGATAACGGCAGCGACACCATCGTAGGCGAAGAAGGCGAAACCTACCTCTCCGGCCTGAGCCAAAAGGGAGTGTTGAAGGCGCAATGGGGAGAAGGGGCGGATAAGCGCTGTACGGCCAACTACCACTTACCTGAAAGCAAACAGCCGCTGCTGCGGATCACCATGGAGTGTTCATAAATGAAATTAAGGATGATGCTTCTCTCTGCCGCTGGGCTACTTTTTTCGCTGAGCAGCCTGGCCGCAACGTGCAAAAACGCTAACGGCGGAATTTCCATGGTGAATTACGATCTGACCACCACGCTCACCACGGATCAAAACATCAAGGGCAACGGTACAGAGCTGAACCGAACCCAGGATATCCACGTCAACGCCACCTGTCCCCCAGGCAACTGGGAGAAGCGCACCTATCGTACCTATATCTCACCTTTCCCCGTGGTCAAAACGGAAGGCGAGTGGAAATATTTACAGCTTGATCCGGATTATATTATCGGTGCGATGAAAATCCATGATGCCACCATCGGCGATTTTTATCCGCCGGTGGAGTATGTCCACATGGGGGGGCACGAAGAGGTGGATACGGGCGGCGTCTTCCCGGTGAACGACAGCAATCTGACCTTCAAAATACAGATTGTCAGGCCGTTCATCGGCTCGGTCGTGATCCCGCCGAAACTGATGTTTAACGTCTATGTCACCACGACGGAAAATGACCGGCCCACCGTAATCGTTTATCAGATCACCTACAGCGGCGTAATAACCGTCCCGCAAAACTGCGTGATTAACGCCGGGCAAACCGTCACCGTCGATTTTGGGGCACTCTACCACGGCGATTTCACCCAGGCCGGACAGCGACCCGACAGCGTAGCGCCAAAAACCTTTACCGTGCCGATCGAATGCAACGCTGATGTCAACTCACCGGCGCAGCTCACCCTGCGGGTACAGGGGACGGCAGACGCTCGTTTCGCCAACGCGCTGGCGACGGATAACCCGGACGTGGCCGTCGTCGTGACCAGCCCGCAGGGCGAGATCCTGCGGCCAAACGTGTTCTCAAGCAGCGTCCCCTTTACCACGGATATGTCAGGACGCGCGGACGTGACGCTGCAAGCCTACCCCATCAGCACCACCGGGCAGTCGCCAGAGCTGGGCGTCTTCAGGGCGCTGGCGCTGTTACGCATTGATTTCGCCTGAGGAAGCGTAATGACCATTTCATGGAAAAACACCGTATGGCTGAGCGTGGCCCTGTTAAACCCGCCGCTGGTGAAGGCTGACGACACAAGCTTTAACGTGCAGTTTATCGGCACCATCGTTGGGGAATCCTGTAACGTCGATACAAACAGCGCAGAGCAAACGATCGACCTGGGTGAATTTACGACAGAGGAATTTCCGCGCGTGGGCGCCACGACATCGGAAAAGCAGTTTGCCATCACGCTCAAAAACTGCACCCGCGCAATCGGCGGCACGACCGTCTGGTTTACCGGCGACGCGGACGCCAACGATCCCAAGCTGCTTGCCTTATCAGATACGGGAAAAGGGACGCAGCACATGATGGCGACCGGACTGGCAGTCGAGCTGCTCGACAGCGCGCGGGCGCCTGTCCCGATCAATAATACCGAGTCGCCGCTATATCCCCTGCTGCCGGGCGATAACACGCTGACCTTCTTCCTGCGCTATAAATCCACGCTGCCGACGGTCACCACCGGCAACGCCACCGCCGTGATGTATTTCGATCTGCTTTACCAGTAAGGAGACAGAATGACGATCCTGAACAGGTTATTTATCTGTTGCGCGCTGCTGTTGTCAGGCAAGACGCTCGCCCATGACGGCACGGTCTATATTACCGGCGTGGTGAAAGGCAAAACCTGTATTGTCTCCCCCGGCTCGGAACAGCTGGTAGTGGAGATGCATGATGTGGCGGCCCGCCAGCTGGCCGGGCAAAAAAACGAAACGCCCTATGAGCCGTTCACTATTAACCTTGAAGCCTGCGGCGCCGGGTTATCCGCCGTCAGCACCCATTTTGAAGACACGCCGGACGGTAACAATAGCGATCTGCTGGCCCTGACCGGCGGGCCGGACTATGCAACCGGCGTGGCTATCGGCCTCTATAATCCTGATAAATCGCTGATCGCCATGGGGGATGAAAGCCTGCCGTTCGCGCTAAGCAATGACCAGACCACCCTGGCGCTGCATTTTTACGCCCGCTACCTCGCCGTGACGAACGCCGTTACGCCGGGGGTGGCTAACGCTGCCGCCACCTTTGTGCTGACCTATGCGTGAGGCCAGCCTGCTGAAAAAAGCGGGGATAGCCCTGCTGACCGCCGCGTCTTTCTGGCTCTTGCCTGCTCAGGCCGGGGTGGTGATTGGCGGCACGCGGTTTGTTTATCCTCAGGATCAGCGCGCTATCAGCGTCACCGTGCGCAATAAGTCCTCGCTGCCGTATCTGATTGGCACAAAAATTTATCGCGGCGGCCGATGGCCGGGGGCGCAGCAGCCCCCCGAAGCGGCCACCGCGTGGTTTACCGCGACGCCGCCACTTTTTGCACTCCAGCCCGGACGTGAGAATAAGATCCGTCTGTTTCGCGCCGATGCGCCGCTTCCTGCCGATCGCGAAACGCTTTTCACGCTAAGCATTGCCTCCATTCCGGCCAGCCAGCGTCACAGCGATAACGTTCAGATGGCGGTACGTTCCAGCATGAAGTTTATCTATCGCCCGGAGGGGCTTCAGGGCGAACCGGCGCTGGCCTATCGTCAGCTACGCTGGCAGCTGACCGCCGACGGGCTGACGGTTGAAAACCCGTCGCCTTATTACGTCACGCTGTATCAGCTTTCCGTTAACGGAACGCGGGTGGATAACGCCGGCGTTGTCGCCCCTCTGAGCCAGCGACAAACGGACTGGTGTAAAGGGACTGCCAGGTGCCAGCTCACCTGGCAGTCGCTGAGCGACGAGGGGCGGATATTGCCCTCGATCGCCCGCACGGTGAAATAATTGCTCGCGGGGGTATCCTGGCAGCGGACCGACACTAGCGGTGAAACTCCGCTACCGTCATGGTAAAGCGCAGCACTTTTTCTCCCTCATTGGCATAGCCGTGCGCCGCTTCCGTTTTCGCTACCGCCGACGCGCCAGCATTAACCTGTACCACCGTCTCGTCCACCGTCAGGGTTAATACGCCTTCGTTCACGTGCAGCAGCTCAAACGTTCCCGCCGGATGTCCCGGAGAGGTGAAAGTCTCTCCCGGATGCATCTCCCACTGCCACAGCTCAATCATGTCCGGGCCTGCGGTGCCTGCCAGCAATCTGGCATAACCGCCCTGTGCGCCCTGCCACAGAACCGGGATCGCCTCTTCCTGAATAATGTGTACCTGCGGCTCGCTGGAGACGTTAACGATGTCTGCCACCGAGACGCCAAGCGCGGCGGCCAGTTTGCACAGAATGGCAATGCTGGGGTTGGCAGCTCCTTTTTCGATCTCCACCAGCATGCCTTTGCTGACGCTGGCGCGGCGGGAAAGCTCGTCCAGCGACAGCTTTTTCTCTTTCCGCCAGCTGCGGATACGGTTCGCCACGGCCAGGCTTACCTGGGCAACATCGGCGCCTGCATCGGTCATTATATTGACTTTATCAGTCATTGGTCACTACCATGGTATAAAACAGTCAATACAGGATTATTTATGTCTCTTGTAACACCGTCAATAGATTCGCGACTTGTCGGGATCGCGCCCGGCTTTCGAGCGCTGAGCATTCAGGTGGAAGCCGCCCCGATTACCCAACCGGAGGTTGCGCCCGCCGCGCTGGCGCGGGCCTGCCAGCAGATGCTCAATGATGATGTGCCCTGGGCAGAAAATCATCTCGCCGCCTGGGATGAGGTGTTTAAAGCCTTTGGTGCAAAACCCAAACGTACGCCCTGCTCGGCCTCGGCCCTGCGCAAGCGCGTGATGAGAGACGGTTCGCTGCCGCCGCTCGACCCGGTGGTGGATATCTATAATGCCATCAGTATCCGTTACGCTATTCCGGTAGGGGGAGAAAATCTGGCGGCTTACTCGGGAGCGCCGCGCCTGACGCTGGCCGACGGCAGCGAGCCGTTTGATACCTTTAAAGAAGGTGAGCCGGTTGTAGAAAATCCGGAGCCAGGCGAAGTTATCTGGCGTGACGATCTCGGCGTCACCTGCCGCCGCTGGAACTGGCGACAGGGGGTACGCACGCGTCTGGACAGCCAGGCGCAATCCATGTGGTTTATTCTCGAAAGCCTGCCGTCGATGCCGCTGGCGGCATTACAGGAAGCTGGCGATGAGCTGGTGAGCAATCTGCAAAAGCTGATGCCGGGCGCGACGGCGCGTATTCAGTTGCTGGAGCTGGCGTGAACAACGCCGGGTGGCGCTTCGCTTACCCGGCCTACAAATACTGCATATGTAGGCCCGGTAAGCGCAGCGCCACCGGGCAAACACCGCACCATCCCCCGTAGGCCCGGTAAGCGCAGCGCCACCGGGCAAAGCCGCTACTCCGGCAACAACCCCACAAAACAGCGTTTTTTGCGCGGCTCTGACATCAGCTCTTCAAGCTTATCCACGCACGCCAGATAGTGTGGCGTTTGCTTATGCGCCAGCACCGCCGCTTCGTCTTTATAGGCTTCGTAGATAAAGAAGCGGGTTTTCACCCGCGGGTCCTGCAAGACATCAAAGCGCAGGTTTCCCGGCTCCTTGATGGCCCCCTCGTGGTTGGCGCGAAATACCTCCAGAAACTCGTCCACCCGCTCGGGTTTAATATTAATCTCCACCAGCGTCACGTTCATTTTGCTTCTCCCTGTTTCTCTTCCTGCCAGAACTGGAACGCCTCCCGGGCGCTCATGTTCTCGTGAACGACTTTCTTCACCGCCTTCAGCATGGCGAGTGGCGCGCTGGACTGGAAGATGTTGCGCCCCATGTCCACGCCGGATGCGCCCTGGTCAATCGCCCGCCAGCACATCTCCAGCGCCTCGTGTTCCGGCAGCTTTTTGCCCCCGGCGATAACAATCGGCACCGGGCAGCTGGCGGTCACTTTTTCAAAGCACTCGTCCACGTAGTAGGTTTTGACGAACTGCGCTCCCATTTCGGCGGCGATGCGGCTGGCAAGCGAGAAATAGCGCGCGTCACGCGCCATCTCTTTCCCCACGCCCGTCACCGCCAGCGTCGGCATGCCGTAGCGCGCCCCCGCATCCACCAGCTTGATGATGTTGTTGATCGACTGATGCTCAAACGGGCTTCCGATATACATCTGCGCCGCCACCGCGCAGACGTTCAGGCGCAGCGCGTCCTCCATCGCCACCGCCACGCACTCGTTGGAAAGCTCGCCCAGAATCGAGTTACCGCCGGAGGCGCGCAGCACCACCGGTTTGTTGGTCGCGGCTGGCACCTGGCTCCTGAGGATGCCGCGGGTGCACATCAGCACGTCGGTTTCACCAAACAGCGGCGCGATGGAGAGATCGATACGCTCAAGGCCGGTGGTCGGCCCCTGAAAGTAGCCGTGGTCAAAGGCCAGCATCACCGTGCGGTTGCTCTGTGGGTTGAAGATGCGCGCAAGCCTCGACTGCATGCCCCAGTCCAGCGAGCCGCAGCCCTTCAGGGTGTACGGCACATTCTGCTGCGGCGTGCCGATGCCAAAATCCTTGCCGTCTTTGATGTCATCTAAATCAGCCATTTGCTCCCCCGTCAGAAATCGTATTTGTTGATGTTCTCTTTGGTGAACACCACCCGCTCCGGCAGCAGCACGATGCCGTTGCCCTTCGCCTCATACTGGTAGCCCTGCACGCTGTTCGGCTCGACCTTCAGCGTCCCGATATCTTTCACGTCGACGCTGTCGCCAGGGTTAAGATCGCCTTTTTTCAGTAAACGATCGGCGACATTGACCGCAATTTTGCCCTGTTGCACCACATCCCACAGGCCGAAGGCTTTCACCGTGCCGCGCTCAACGTACGGGCGCATCACGTTCGGCGTGCTGAAGCCGACAATCGCCACCCCTTCCCGTTTCAGGTTTTCCGCCGCCTGTGCCGCGGCTGGCAGGGCGTTGGCGTCCGGGGCGATAATCGCATCCAGATCCGGATAGGCTTTTAAGATCCCTTCGGCGGTTTGCAGAGATTTGGTGGCGTCGTTATAGCCAAACTGGGTGGTGACGACCTGCCACTGAGGATGATCTTTCTCGATTTTGGCCTTTGCCTCTTTCACCCACTGGTTCTGGTCGGTGACGGTGGGGCTGGAGTAGAAGAACGCCACTTTCGCGTTCGGTTTGGTGACCTGCTTGCCCGCCATGTCCACCAGCAGACCGCCGAGCTGCTCCGGCGTTCCCTGGTTGATGTAGATGCTGCGGCACTCCGGTTTGGTGTCGGAATCCCAGGTCAGGACCTTGACTCCGCGCTGCATCGCGCGCTTCAGTGCCGGGCAGAGGCCGTCCGGCGACACGGCGGAGACGATAATGGCGTTATAGCCCTGGTTGACGAAGTTATTGATCAGCTGCACCTGGCCGGAGACGCTCGGCTCGGTCGGGCCGTCGTAGGTCACGTCCACGCCGAGATCTTTCCCCGCCTCTTTCGCGCCGTTGCCGCCGCTGGTGAAGAATCCCACGCCTACCAGTTTCGGGATAAAGGCAATGCGGTCCGCCGCCTGCGCCGAAGCGAAGCTGAGGGCCATTGCCAGGACGAATAGTTTTGTTTTCATCTTACGCTCCGGATAGTTTTCTGAAGAGAGAACGCACCCATTCGCGGTGCAGACTCAGCGAACGTCCCATCACCACCACAACCAGCAGCGCCCCTGACAGCGCGCTCGACACCTGGTTGGGGATGCCGACCATCTGTAAACCCTGTTGCAGGTACCCCACCAGCAGCGCCGCCAGCGCCGTACCGACAACCGAACCTGACCCGCCGTAGATATTTGCCCCGCCGAGTACGGCGGCGGTGAGCGCGGGCATGAGTAAATCGCGCCCCAGATCCGAGCGCGCGGAACCGAAATAGGAGACCATCACCAGCGCGGCAACCGCCGAGGCCACCCCCACCAGGCCATACAGCGCGTACGGCATGCCGTTCACCGACAGCGCCGCATAGCGCGCCGCACGCGGATTCTGGCCGATTAAAAACAGATGCCGACCAAAGCGCCCGCGGTGGGTAATCAACCAGAAGAAAGCGGTAATCACCGCGAACAGCACCAGCGGGATCGGCAGACCCACCACCGTGAGGTTAGCGAAGGCCGTGAAGCTGTCCGGGAAGCCGCCGATCCCCTCATAGCCCGTCGCCCCCGCCATGCCGGAGAGCAGCAGCGCCCCGCCGCCGTAGAGGTAGAGCGTGCCGAGGGTAATGACCAGGGGGCTGATGCCGGTGTAGTGGATCAGCGCCGCATTCACCAGCCCGCACAGCAGGCCGAGCACCAGCGTCAGAGGGATGGCAACCGCCATCGGCCACCCTGCCTGCATCATGACGCCCAGCGCGATGGCGCACAGGCCGATGGTCGAGCCGAGGGAGATATCGATCCCGCCGCTGATAATCACCAGCGTAAGCGGCAGCGCCACAATGCCAATGCAGATAAAGTCGCTGGTGCTGAACAGCAGCATGTTGATGTCGAGCATGCGCGGGTTGATGGCGCCAAAGAGCAGGATCTCCAGCACCAGTAAAATCAGCAGCGCGCTTTCCCAGTTAAGCCTCATTTACGCCACCTCTTTTTTGCGTTCTGGAAACGGGGTGACGTGCTTTCCCCCTTTGTTACCCGGCTGGAAACGGCTGTATTTCAGCGCCCGCTGATGCCGTGAGAGCGCCTGACGCAGCCGCCCGTCGAGCACCAGCACACCCAGCAGCACCAGCCCGGCGATAAAGTCGTTCCACCACGCCGGGAGCCTGAACAGCACCAGCACGGTATCGATTTGGGTGAGGAAGAACGCGCCGAGGAAGGCGCCGACCAGCGTGCCGGTGCCGCCCAGCAGCGAGATGCCACCGAGCACGCAGGCGGCGATGGCCTTCATCTCCAGCCCGCTGCCGGTCTGGTTCGGCACGAAGCCAATCTGTGAGGCAAACACAATCCCGGCGCAGGCCGCCAGCATGCCGTTGAGGGTAAAGGCGATCATGCGGGTGCGGTTCACCGCCACGCCCAGCTGGCGCGCGGCGGCGAGGTTATCCCCCACGGCGTAAAAATCACGTCCAAAGGCGGTGCGCGACAGCGTCCACGCGCCGATGGCCGCGATAATCAACACCAGCATGCCGAGCGGCGAAATGCCGACGGCGGCGGGCTCAGAGAGAGATTTCAGCCCCGGCGGCAGCCCTTCTATCCACTTCCCGCCGGTCCACAGCAGCATCGCCCCACGATACAGCCCCAGCGTGCCGAGGGTGGCGACAATCGCCGGAATGCGCAGGCCCACCACCAGAAAACCGTTGAACGCCCCCGCCAGCGCGCCAATCGACAGCGCGAAGAGAATGGAAACGGGCAGGCTGTAGCCGCTGTTCAGCGCCACGCCGACGGCAATAGCGGAAAGCCCGACGGTGGAGCCGACGGAGACGTCAATATTGCGGGTCAGCATCACCAGCGCCGCGCCGATGGCCAGCAGGATCAAGATCTGCGAGCTGGCGAATATCATCCCCAGCGTCTGTAAGCTCAGGTAGGACGGGTTCAGCGCCACCAGCACGGCGAACAGCGCCAGAATGGCGAGAAACGCGCTCAGCTCGCGGTTTTTCAGTAAGATCTTCATGATTGCCCTCCAAACGCCAGCGCCATCATCCGGTCGAGGCTGACGGCGTGGCGCGGCAGCTCGCCGCTGAGCACGCCCTGATGCATTACCAGCACCCGATCCGCGAGGCCGGGAAACTCATCGAGATCGCTTGAGATCATCAGCACCGCCACGTTCTGCGCCGCCACGCTTTTCAGCAGCTGATAAATATCAGCGCGCGCCGATACGTCCACGCCGCGCGTCGGTTCATCGACGATCAGCAGCAGCGGGTTGGCCTCAAGACAGCGCGCCAGCAGCACCTTCTGCTGATTACCACCGGAGAGCGTGCGCACGGTTTGATCCGCATGGTTGAGCTTGATCCCCAGCGCCCGGTGATAGCGTTCCACTACCGCAGACTCCCGCTTTCGCTGTTGCCAGAGCGACGGCTCGTTCAGCGCCACGGTGTTCCAGCGGATCGGCGCGTCGAGAAACAGGCCGGACACCTGCCTGTCTTCCGGCAGATAGACCAGCCCTTTTTGCAGGCGTGAACTGACCGGATCGGCGGTGATCTCCTGGCTCTCCAGCCACACCCGCCCGCCGCGAACCGGACGCAGGCCGTAGAGCGTTTCGGCAAACTCGGTGCGCCCGGACCCTACCAGCCCGGCCAGACCGACAATCTCCCCGGCGTAAATCTCAAGGCTGAGATCGATAAAGCCCTCCCCGGTGAGCGCTTCCACGCGCAGCACGGGAAAATCCTGCGCCTGGGTGCGGCGGTTGCCCGGCAGCGCCAGCCACAGCTTTTGCGTATCGCTCAGGGATGCTTCCCGGCTTACAGGCGTCATGGCGGCGATCAGGGCGTTATCGTCAAAATGCGCAGTTTCGCCGCTGAGCACCACCGCGCCGTCGCGCATCACTGAGACGTGACTCGCCAGCTGTCGAATCTCCGGCAGCTTATGCGAGATAAAAACAATCCCGACGCCAAGATCCTGCAAGGCGCGGATCTGGCGAAACAGCCGTTCGGTTTCACCGGGCGTCAGCGAGGCCGTGGGTTCATCAAGGATCAGAATTCTGGCGTTGCGCATCAGCCCGCGCAGGATCTCCACCATCTGCTGGTCCGCCACCTCGAGGGTGCTGGCGGTAGCGTCGAGGTTAAGCTGGCATTGCAGCTGCCGGAGTTTTTCCGCCAGGCGTTTTTCCCGATCGCGCTCTCGCGGCAGACGAAACAGGATGTTTTCCCGCACCGTCAGGTTGGGAAATAGCAGCGGCTCCTGCGGCACCAGATAAATGCCTAACCTGTGCGCCTGCGCCGGGGTAAGCCGTGCAAAAGACTCACCCGCCACCGAAAGTTCACCGCTATCCGGGGTTTCTACCCCGGCGATGATCTTCATCAGCGTCGATTTTCCCGCGCCGTTACCGCCCATCAGCGCATGCACCTGCCCCGCAAGCAGCGTGAAATCAATGCCTTTTAAGACCGGTACGCCTGAAAACTGCTTGCTGATATCACGCGCGTCGAGAAGTGGTGTCATCATCGCTCCGCTATTGAACAAATGATTTTTAGATTTAATAATGTTCAAAAGCGTAGACGGTGAACTATATTTACAACCGTGCAGGGATCACAGTTTTATCGATTGAGATTCATATAAAGCGGAAACGATCGAAAAGATCCGTTTTGTCGCGTGGCTCACATTTTCACGTCGCACCATCACGAACATATGATCTAAATTTTTATAAGAGTTCAATTATGAGCGATAAACGCACTGCGGAAGAAGGACGGTTTGCCGGGCTGGCACTGGCGGAAGAGGAGCTGGTGGCGCGCGTGGCCTGGTGCTACTACCACGACGGGCTGACCCAGAACGACATCGGCGAACGGCTCGGGCTGCCGCGTCTGAAGATCTCCCGCCTGCTGGAGAAAGGCCGTCAGTCCGGGGTGATCCGCGTGCAGATCAACTCCCGCTACGAGGGCTGCCTGGCGCTGGAAACCGAGCTGCAACAACGATTTGGCCTGAAGCTGGTGCGCGTGATGCCCGCCCTGAATACGCCGCCGATGAACGTGCGGCTGGGCATTGGCGCGGCACAGTCGCTGATGGGCGTACTGCAACCCGGCCAGCTGTTAGCGGTGGGCTTCGGTGAAACCACCATGAGCAGTCTGCAACACTTAAGCGGCTTTATCAGCTCGCAGCAGATCCGCCTGGTGACGCTCTCTGGCGGCGTCGGGCCGTATATGACCGGTATCGGCCAGCTGGATGCGGCCTGTAGCGTCAGCATGATCCCCGCCCCGCTTCGCGTGTCATCCGCTGAAGTCGCCGGGATCTTAAAGCGCGAAACCAGCGTGCGGGACGTGATCCTCGCCGCCACCGCGGCTGACGTGGCGGTGGTCGGGATTGGCTCGGTAAACCAGCGCCGTGACGCGACGATACTGCGCTCCGGCTATATCAGCGAAGGTGAACAGCTGATGTACGCCCGTAAAGGCGCGGTGGGCGATATCCTTGGCTATTTCCTCAATGCCGAAGGGGAATGCGTCGAGGAGCTGGAGATCCACAAAGAATTACTGGGCGTCACGCTCGATGAACTGGCGCAGCTGCCCACCATCGTAGGCGTGGCCGGAGGGGAAGAGAAAGCCGATGCGATTTATGCCGCACTGAAAGGTCGCCGTATTAATGGCCTGGTGACGGAAGAGACGACAGCCCGCGCGGTGCTGGCTCTGGCCGGATAAGAGCAGCCCTGCGCCTGACACGAGGCAAGCTCATGAGTTACCTTTTAGCGTTAGATGCAGGGACAGGCAGCGTTCGCGCCGTGATTTTTGATTTACAGGGCAACCAGATTGCCGTTGGCCAGGCCGAGTGGAAGCACCTGAGCGTGGAGAACGTGCCGGGCTCGATGGAGTTCGACCTCGACACCAACTGGCGGCTGGCCTGCCGGTGTATTCATCAGGCGCTGGAGCGCGCACGCCTGAGCGCGGCGGATATTCAGTCCGTCGCCTGCTGCTCGATGCGCGAAGGGATTGTGCTGTACGACCGCAACGGCGAGGCTATCTGGGCCTGCGCCAACGTCGACGCCCGCGCCAGCCGCGAGGTGGCTGAACTCAAAGAGATCCACGACTACCGGTTTGAATCCGAAGTGTATGATGTTTCCGGCCAGACGCTTGCCCTCAGCGCCATGCCGCGCCTGCTGTGGCTGGCGCACCATCGTCCGGATATTTATCGTAAAGCCGCCACCATCACCATGATCAGCGACTGGCTGGCGGCGAAGCTCTCCGGTGAGCTGGCGGTCGATCCGTCCAATGCGGGCACCACCGGCATGCTGGATCTCTTCTCCCGCGACTGGCGTCCGGCGCTGCTCGACATGGCCGGGCTGCGCGCCGATATTCTCTCTCCGGTGAAAGAGACCGGCACCGTGCTGGGCGCTGTCACCAAAGAAGCCGCGCAGCAGAGCGGCCTGCGCGAAGGCACACCGGTGGTGATGGGCGGCGGCGACGTGCAGCTGGGCTGTCTGGGGCTGGGCGTGGTGCGCGCCGGACAAACGGCGGTTCTCGGCGGCACCTTCTGGCAGCAGGTGGTGAATCTGCCGCAGGTGCGCACCGACCCTGAGATGAACATCCGCGTAAACCCGCACGTCATCCCCGGCATGGCGCAGGCGGAGTCGATCAGCTTCTTTACCGGGCTAACCATGCGCTGGTTCCGCGACGCCTTCTGCGCCGAAGAGAAGCTGATTGCCGAACGAATGGGAATGGACACCTACTCCCTGCTCGAAGAGATGGCGAGCCGCGTCCCGGCGGGCTCCCACGGCGTGATGCCGATCTTCTCCGACGCGATGCATTTTAAGCAGTGGTATCACGCAGCGCCGTCGTTTATTAACCTCTCCATCGACCCGGAAAAGTGCAACAAAGCGACGCTGTTCCGCGCGCTGGAAGAGAACGCGGCCATCGTCTCGGCCTGCAACCTGGCGCAGATTTCGCGCTTCTCCGGCGTGACGTTTGAGAGCCTGGTGTTTGCGGGCGGCGGGGCCAAAGGCGCCCTGTGGAGCCAGATTTTAAGCGACGTTACCGGGCTGCCGGTGCGCGTGCCGGAAGTCAAAGAGGCAACGGCGCTCGGCTGTGCCATTGCCGCAGGAGCTGGCGCGGGGTTGTTTGCGGATATGGCTTCGACGGGCGAGCGGCTGGTGAAGTGGAGCCGCGAGTTCACGCCAGACCCTCAGCACCGCGAGCTGTACGACGGCATGATGCAAAAATGGCAGGCAGTGTACGCCGACCAGCTCGGGCTGGTGGACAGCGGGCTGACCACGTCGATGTGGCAGGCGCCGGGGCTGGTGCGGGCATCCCCCTCACCCCGGCCCTCTCCCTAAGGGAGAGGGAGATTAAGTCCCCTCTCCCTGTGGGAGAGGGTTAGGGTGAGGGCATCAGGCCACACCAATATTTGAATCCCATCACAATCACCACACTCCCCTTTTCCCTTTTCCTCGCGACTGGCTAAATTAGTAACTCATCCGACCACATAACAATAATTTTACACTGGAAGAGACTATGAGCCGCTACCCGTCGTTATTCGCCCCTCTCGATCTGGGGTTCACCACCCTCAAAAACCGCGTGCTGATGGGCTCGATGCACACCGGGCTGGAGGAGCGTCCGGACGGGGCTGAACGTCTGGCAGCCTTCTATGCCGAGCGCGCGCGCCACGGGGTGGCGCTGATTGTCACCGGCGGTGTAGCCCCTGCCCATTCCGGGGTGACGATGGAGGGCGGCGCAGTGTTGAACGATGCGTCACAGCTGCCGCATCACCGCATTGTGACCGACGCGGTCCACCGCGAGGGCGGCAAAATCGCCCTGCAAATTCTGCATACCGGACGCTACAGCTATCAGCCGAACCTGGTTGCCCCCTCGGCTATTCAGGCGCCGATTAACCGCTTTACTCCCCATGCCCTCAGCCACGACGAGATCCTGGCGCTGATAGACGATTTTGCCCGCTGCGCGGCGCTGGCGCGGGAAGCGGGCTACGACGGCGTTGAGGTGATGGGCTCGGAAGGCTATCTGATCAACGAATTCCTCGCCGCCCGCACCAACCAGCGCGACGACGAATGGGGTGGCGACTATGCCCGCCGGATGCGTTTTGCCGTGGAGGTGGTGCGTGCGGTGCGTGAACGTGCGGGTGCGGATTTTATTATCATCTTCCGCCTGTCGATGCTTGACCTGGTGGAGGGCGGCGGCACCTTCGACGAAACCGTGCAGCTGGCGCAGGCGATTGAAGCCGCTGGCGCCACCATCATCAACACCGGGATTGGCTGGCACGAAGCGCGCATCCCGACCATCGCTACGCCGGTGCCGCGCGCGGCGTTCAGCTGGGTAACGCGCAAGCTGAAAGGCATAGTCTCCGTTCCACTGGTCACCACCAACCGCATTAACGATCCGCAGGTGGCGGAGGATGTGATCTCACGCGGCGATGCCGATATGGTATCGATGGCGCGCCCGTTCCTCGCGGATGCCGAACTGCTCTCCAAAGCGCAAAGCGGCCGTGCGGACGAGATTAATACCTGCATCGGCTGCAACCAGGCGTGTCTGGATCAGATCTTCGTCGGCAAGGTCACCTCCTGCCTCGTTAACCCCCGCGCCTGCCATGAAACCAAAATGCCGATCGTTCCTGCGGTCAACAAGAAGCGTCTGGCCGTGGTGGGTGCAGGGCCGGCGGGCCTGGCGTTTGCAGTCAATGCCGCCTCGCGCGGGCACAGCGTGACACTGTTTGATGCGCTGGCGGAAATCGGCGGGCAGTTTACTATCGCCAGACAGATCCCCGGCAAAGAGGAGTTCTACGAAACGCTGCGCTATTACCGCCGGATGATCGAGGTGACGGGCGTCGATCTGCGGCTTAAACAGTTTGTCAGCGCGGCGGATCTGATCGGTTTCGACGAGGTGATCCTGGCGAGTGGGATTGCCCCGCGCACGCCTGCGATCGAAGGCATCGATCATCCGAAGGTATTGAGCTATCTGGATGTATTAAGGGACAAAGCGCCGGTTGGCGAGAAGGTGGCGATCATCGGCTGCGGCGGGATCGGTTTTGATACCGCGATGTATTTAAGCCAGCCGGGCGAAGCCACCAGCCAGAACATCGCTGAGTTCTGCGTGGAATGGGGCATTGATACCAGCCTCAGTCAGTCCGGTGGTTTACGCCCGGAAGGTCCGCAGCTGCCGAAAAGCCCGCGTCAGATCGTGATGCTCCAGCGTAAAGCCAGCAAGCCGGGTGAAGGGCTGGGGAAAACCACGGGCTGGATCCACCGCGCCACCCTGCTCTCGCGCGGGGTGAAGATGATCCCGGGGGTGAGCTACCAGAAGATCGACGACGACGGGCTGCACGTGCTGATCGGCGGCGAACCGCAACTGCTGCGCGTGGATCATGTGATTTTGTGCGCCGGGCAGGAGCCGAAGCGCGATCTGGCCGATCCGCTGCGCGAGGCGGGGAAAACGGTGCATTTGATTGGCGGGTGCGATGTGGCGATGGAGCTGGATGCGCGGCGGGCGATTGCGCAGGGGACGAAGTTAGCTCTGGCGATCTAGGGCATTGCCGGGCGGCGCTTCGCTTGCCCGGCCTACGGGCTCGAGGCCATTGTAGGCCCGGTAAGCGAAGCGCCACCGGGCATCAGGCCGCACATACCCAATCTTACCGACGACGCCCCAGCTTCACCGATTTCAGCACCACGAATTTGTTATTGGTGGCAATGGTGACGCAGTTGCCGAAAATCTTCTTCAGCTTGTGGAAGTAGTCCAGGTGGCGGTTGGCCACGATATACAGCTCGCCGTTGATTTTCAGGCAGCGGCGCGCGTGGTGGAACATCTCCCACGCGACGTTATCCGTCAGGGCGTGCTTCTGGTGGAACGGCGGGTTACAGAATACCGCGTTGAAGCGGAAAGGCTCTACGCCCGACAGCGCGTTATTGATCATAAACTCGCAGCGATCCAGTGCCTCCGGCAGGTTGGTTTCCACGTTCAGACGGCTGGACGCCACCGCCATTGGCGATTCGTCGCTGAACACCACGCTGGCCTCCGGGTTCTTCGCCAGCAGCGTCAGGCCAATCACGCCGTTACCGCAGCCGAGATCAACGATTTCCCCTTCCAGGTTTTCCGGCAGGTGTTCCATAAAGAAGCGTGCGCCGATATCCAGACCGGTGCGGGAGAAAACGTTCGCGTGGTTGTGGATGGTCCAGTCGGTACCTTCCAGTTTCCAGCTCAGCGTCTCCGGCGCGTCGGCCAGCGCCGGTGCGCTGAAGGTACAGTTGATCAGGCGCGCTTTTTTCCAGGCAAGCGTAGTGGTGGTCGGGCCGAGCACTTTCTCGAACAATTCCAGCGTCGAGGTGTGAATATCGCGCGCTTTGGCACCCGCGATAATACGCGTATCCGGCGTGACGACCTTACGCAGCGCGCGAAGCTGCTGCTCCAGCAGCGCCATGGTTTTGGGCACTTTAATCAGCACCACGCCCGGCGCCTGCGGGTAGTCCGCGGTGCTGTCGAGGAACTTCACGCTGGATTCGTCGATATCGTTGTGACGCAGGTTTTCACGCGTCGCCAGCTCGCTTAAGTAAGAATCGCCGATACTGTAAGGCGCATGTTCCGCCAGCGCGCAGGCCAGCGCGCCAAACGCGTCATTCAGGATCAGAACCGGGCCGCTGATTTCAGTCCCATCCAACTGTTGCAGCAGATATTCATCCGCCGCTTCCCACGCCTGAAGCGGGTTAACGTCGTCCGTTTCCGGGAAACGTTTAAGGTTGAGTGAACGGAAACCGTTGTCTAAGTGGCTCATCGGCCCTCCTGAATGGTAAAATTTGGCGTATCCCTGAAAAGGGTGCGTGAGTATACCCGTTTTCACACTATTTTGGGGTTTTGATGAACCAGCTGACTTATCTCCAGGGCTATCCGGAGCATTTACTTTCCCAGGTTCGTGACCTGATTGCCGCGGGAAAGCTCGGTGCGGTGCTGGAAAAACGCTACCCGGGCACGCATGATTTCGCGACTGACAAAGCCCTCTGGCAGTATACGCAGGATCTGAAAAACCAGTATCTTAAGAGCGCTCCGCCGATCAACAAGGTGATGTACGACAATAAGATCCACGTGCTGAAAAACGCGCTCGGCCTGCATACCGCCATCTCCCGCGTACAGGGCGGCAAGCTGAAGGCCAAAGCGGAGATCCGCGTCGCGACCGCCTTTCGCAATGCGCCGGAAGCCTTTCTGCGGATGATCGTGGTGCACGAGCTGGCGCACCTGAAAGAGAAAGAGCACGACAAAGCGTTCTACTCACTGTGCTGCCATATGGAGCCGCAGTACCACCAGCTGGAGTTTGATACCCGTTTGTGGCTGACGCATTTATCGTTAAAGAGTAATGCGCAGTAGCGCACGCGAAATGTCATGATGACGTGCTACAGTGGCTTTAGGTTCCCTGCTACGGAGTACGTAAACGTTTATGATACGTTTCGCAGTCATCGGTACGAACTGGATCACGCGCCAGTTCGTCGACGCCGCCCACGAAACCGGCAAATATAAGCTCACCGCAGTCTATTCCCGCAGCCTTGAGCAGGCGCAGAGTTTTGCGAATGACTACCTGGTTGAACATCTGTTCACCTCGCTCGATGAGATGGCGCAAAGCGACGCCATTGACGCGGTCTATATCGCCAGCCCGAATTCTCTGCACTTCCCGCAAACGAAGCTGTTCCTCAGCCACAAAAAGCATGTGATCTGCGAGAAGCCGCTCGCCTCGAATATTGAGGAAGTGGAAGCCGCCATTGCGCTTGCCCGCGAAAACCAGGTGGTGCTGTTTGAAGCGTTCAAAACCGCCAGCCTGCCGAACTTCCTGCTGTTGCAGCAATCGCTGCCGAAAATTGGCAAAGTGCGTAAAGCCTTTATCAACTACTGCCAGTATTCCTCGCGCTACCAGCGCTACCTGGACGGCGAAAACCCGAACACCTTTAACCCGGCCTTCTCGAATGGCTCGATTATGGATATCGGTTTTTACTGCCTGGCCTCTGCGGTCGCCCTGTGGGGTGAACCGCACGGCGTAACCGCCACCGCCAGCCTGCTGGAAAGCGGCGTGGATGCACACGGCGTTGTGGTGCTGGACTACGGTGATTTTAGCGTGACGTTGCAGCACTCGAAGGTCAGTGACTCCGTACTGCCAAGCGAAATTCAGGGCGAAGACGGCTCGCTGGTGATCGAAAAAATCTCCGAATGCCAGAAGCTAAGCATCGTTCCCCGCGGCGGCAAAGCGCAGGAGCTGACGCAGCCTCAGCATATTAACACTATGCTCTATGAGGCAGAGGTCTTCGCCCGTCTGGTAGAAGACAACGAAGTGAACCACCCGGGGCTGGCGATCAGCCGCACCACGGCGAAGCTGCAAACGGAGATCCGCCGACAGACTGGCGTGATCTTCCCCGCAGACGGCGTGAATGTGGAAGCCGTCGCGTAAAACTGTGTAATGAAATCGTGCAGACCATTGACGAAACCGATGGTCTGACATAATTTGTTACCTGCAAAGGGGAGTAACTTCTTCGCCGGTGGATCGTCATTACGATGCGTGCAAAACCGCATCCGGTCGCCGGGCAACCTTCGTGGTTGTAAGTGAGACCTTGCCGGAAGGCGAGGTCTATGCATAAAAAGCTAACGGCTATCGTCTTCTGACCATGGCCGTTTTTGTTTTTTATGTGTAAGGAAAATAGTATGCATTCTGTCGGCACTCCAATGCTGTGGGGCGGATTCGCGGTTGTCGTGCTCATCATGCTGGCAATCGACCTCTTTTTGCAGGGTCGTCGCGGCGAGCACGGCATGAGCGTTAAGCAGGCCGCCGTCTGGTCGCTGGTATGGGTTACCCTCTCACTCCTCTTCTGCGCCGCCTTCTGGTGGTATCTGGCCTCAACCGAAGGCCGCGCGGTGGCCGATCCTCAGGCACTCGCCTTCCTCACCGGCTATCTGATTGAAAAAGCGCTGGCGGTTGATAACGTCTTCGTCTGGCTGATGCTGTTCAGCTACTTCGCCGTACCTGCGGCTCTGCAACGTCGCGTGCTGGTGTACGGCGTGCTGGGCGCTATTGTCCTGCGTACCATCATGATCTTCGCCGGTAGCTGGCTGATTACCCAGTTCGAATGGCTGCTGTATGTGTTTGGCGCGTTCCTGCTGTTCACCGGGGTAAAAATGGCGCTGGCGAAAGAAGACGATACCGGTATCGGTGATAAGCCGCTGGTGAAGTGGATCCGGGGTCATCTGCGCATGACGGACAAGATCGAGAGCGAGCATTTCTTCGTGCGTAAGAACGGCCTGCTGTTCGCCACCCCGCTGCTGCTGGTGCTGATTCTGGTCGAACTGAGCGACGTGATTTTCGCGGTGGACAGTATCCCCGCTATCTTCGCGGTCACTACCGACCCGTTCATCGTGCTGACCTCAAACCTGTTCGCCATCCTCGGCCTGCGTGCGATGTATTTCCTGCTGGCGGGTGCGGCAGAGCGCTTCTCAATGCTGAAGTACGGTCTGTCGGTGATTCTGGTGTTTATCGGTATCAAGATGCTGATCGTCGATTTCTACCATATTCCGATCGCCATTTCGCTCGGCGTGGTGTTTGGCATTCTGCTGGTGACGCTGATTATCAATACCTGGGTTAACCGCCAGCACGATAAGAAGCAGCAGGCTTAGTGCGTTTTGCCCGGTGGCGCTACGCTTATCGGGCCTACAACGTCACCCCGTAGGCCGGGTAAGCGCAGCGCCACCCGGCACTTTCGTTAACCAATAGTTAAAAAACATGACGCAACACGTAAAATCCAGCATTTTACGCTTCCGCCTTTCGCTGCTTTCCCTGATACTCAACCAGGCAAACAAATACTTACATCCGGACACAAATGTGACTTAGAGCACATCCAGGATGGAACGCAATTTCACTCAGGAATAACGTATGAGCACACAATCACGTGGTCTGTTCGCGCGCCTGGCGCAGGGCAGTCTTGTAAAACAAATTCTGGTCGGGTTGGTACTGGGTATTCTGCTGGCGATGGTGTCAAAACCTGCCGCGGAAGCGACGGGGCTGCTCGGCACCCTTTTCGTTGGCGCACTGAAGGCCGTCGCCCCGGTACTGGTGCTGATGCTGGTGATGGCGTCGATTGCCAACCACCAGCACGGACAAAAAACCAACATTCGCCCTATTCTGTTCCTGTATCTGCTGGGAACCTTCTCTGCTGCCTTAACGGCCGTGGTGTTTAGCTTCCTGTTCCCGTCCACGCTGCACCTGACCAGCGCGGCCGGTGATATCACCCCGCCGTCCGGGATTGTGGAAGTGCTTCGCGGTCTGCTGATGAGCATGGTCTCTAACCCCGTCACCGCGCTGATGAACGCGAACTACATCGGCATCCTGGTCTGGGCGATCGGTCTGGGCTTCGCGCTGCGTCATGGTAACGAGACCACGAAAAACCTGGTGAACGATATGTCCAACGCTGTCACCTTTATGGTGAAGCTGGTGATTCGCTTTGCGCCAGTCGGTATTTTCGGCCTGGTCTCCTCCACGCTGGCAACCACCGGTTTCGATGCACTGTGGGGCTACGCGCAGCTGCTGGTCGTCCTGGTCGGCTGTATGCTGCTGGTGGCGCTGGTGATCAACCCGCTGCTGGTGTTCTGGCAGATCCGCCGCAACCCGTATCCGCTGGTGCTGACCTGCCTGCGTGAAAGCGGCGTGTATGCCTTCTTCACCCGCAGTTCGGCGGCAAACATTCCGGTCAACATGGCGCTGGCGGAGAAGCTGAATCTGGATCGCGATACCTATTCGGTGTCGATTCCTCTGGGTGCAACCGTGAACATGGCAGGTGCGGCGATCACCATCACCGTGCTGACGCTGGCGGCGGTGCATACGCTGGGCATTCCGGTGGATCTGCCAACCGCGCTGCTGCTGAGCGTCGTTGCATCACTGTGTGCCTGTGGCGCATCCGGCGTGGCGGGCGGCTCGCTGCTGCTGATCCCGCTGGCCTGTAACATGTTCGGTATTCCGAACGAGATTGCCATGCAGGTTGTCGCGGTCGGCTTCATTATCGGCGTATTGCAGGATTCCTGCGAAACCGCGCTGAACTCCTCTACCGACGTTCTGTTTACCGCAGCGGCCTGTCAGGCGGAAGACGCGCGTTTAGCGAAGAACGCCCTGCGCAGTTAAAAAGAAAAGCCCGGTGGCGGCTACGCCTTACCGGGCCTACAGGGTTTAGTAGGTCGGGTAAGCGCTAGCGCCACCCGACAAAGCACTTATAGCGTCACACCACTCTTAAAGATCGCCAGCTCGCGGAAGTCGTTCTTCTCGTTGCAGGTCTGCCTGCCGCTGGCAAATTCCACAATCGTGTCCACGAATTCGCTCAGCAGCTGCGGCATCGCTTTGCCGTGGATCAGCTGGCCGGCATCAAAGTCGATCCAGTGTTTTTTCTTCGCCGCCAGCTCGCTGTTAGTGGCGATTTTCACCGTTGGCACAAATCCGCCGTACGGCGTGCCGCGTCCGGTACTGAACAGCACCATGTGACAGCCCGCCCCCGCCAGCGCGCTGGTGGCGACCGCATCGTTGCCCGGTGCGCTCAGCAGATTCAGACCGTGCGTTTTCAGACGCTCACCATAGCGCAGCACGTCCACCACCTGGCTGGCGCCCGCTTTCTGGGTGCAGCCCAGGGATTTCTCTTCCAGCGTGGTGATCCCGCCCGCCTTGTTTCCCGGCGACGGGTTCTCATAAATCGGCTGGTTATGGGCGATGAAGTACTGTTTGAAATCGTTGACCATGGTGACGGTCTTCTCAAAGGTCTCTTCGTCGCGGCAGTGGCTCATCAGAATGCGCTCTGCGCCGAACATCTCCGGCACTTCGGTCAGCACCGTGGTGCCGCCGTTGGCGATGACGTAATCTGAGAAGCGGCCCAGCATCGGGTTAGCGGTAATGCCGGAAAGCCCGTCAGATCCGCCGCACTCCAGGCCAAACTTCAGTTCGCTCAGCTTGCCCGGCTCGCGCTTGTCGTGACGCATCACCTCATACAGCTGGTGCAGCTGTTCAACGCCCGCTTCCACTTCGTCGTCCTGGTGCTGACACACCATAAAGTGCACGCGCTCAGGATCGAACTCGCCCAGCGTGTCGCGGAAGGCGTCGACCTGATTGTTTTCACAGCCGAGGCCAATCACCAGCACCGCCCCCGCGTTCGGGTGACGCACCATATTTTGCAGCATGGTGCGGGTATTGATGTGGTCGTCGCCCAGCTGGGAACAACCGTAGGTATGGCTGAACAGATGCACGCCGTCGGTGCCTTCAGCATTGTTGGTCTCTTTCAGGAAACGCGTCTGAATTTGACGCGCGATCCCGTTCACGCAGCCGACGGTCGGGAGGATCCACAGTTCATTGCGGATCCCCACCTCCCCGCTGGCGCGGCGGTAGATCTGCACCTCACGATCGGCCGCCTGTCCTTCTTCTGCCTGGAAGTCAGGTTGATAGCTGTACTCGTCCAGATCGCTGAGATTGGTGCGGGTATTGTGGGAATGAATGTATTCACCCGGCGCAATATCCGCCAGCGCATGACCGATGGGCAAACCGTACTTCACCACGTTCTCCCCTTTCGCGATGGGGATCAGGGCAAACTTATGTCCACGTCCAATGGCCTGGCGTAACGTCACCGACTGGTTGTCGAAGGTCACTTCCGTCCCTTCGGCTAAATCGGCCAGCGCGACGGCAACGTTATCCAGCGAATGGATTTTGATGTATTGCATATCAACCTCAAACGGCCTTAGTTCAGTTCAATGGCGAAGTAGTCACGCGCATTGTTAAAGCAGATGTTTCTCACCATTTCGCCCAGCAGCTGGATATCCGCTGGCGCTTCGCCCGCGTGCACCCAGCGGCCAATCATCTGGCACAGAATGCGGCGGAAATATTCATGGCGGGTATAGGAGAGGAAACTGCGGCTGTCGGTCAGCATGCCAACGAAGCGGCTCAGCAGGCCGAGCTGCGCCAGCTGCGTCATCTGACGCTCCATGCCGTCTTTCTGATCGTTAAACCACCAGCCGGAACCGAACTGCATCTTGCCCGGCATCCCTTCGCCCTGGAAGTTGCCGATCATAGTGCCCAGCACTTCGTTATCGCGCGGGTTCAGGCAGTACAGAATGGTTTTTGGCAGCAGGTTTTGCTCGTTCTGTTTGCTCAGCAGTTTTGACAGCTCTTCCGCCATCGGACGGTCGTTGATGGAGTCAAAGCCTACGTCCGCGCCCAGCAGTTTGAACTGACGCTGGTTGTTATTACGCAGCGCGCCGATGTGATACTGCTGAACCCAGCCGCGACGGGCATATTCCGCACCGAGGAACACCAGCACCGCGGTTTTAAACTGCGCCACTTCGTGCTCGCTCAGGGCTTCGCCGGAGAGACGACGCGCCAGAATACTGTCCAGCTCAGCTTCACTGGATTCCGCGAACAGCACTACGTCCAGCGCGTGGTCAGACACTTTACAGCCGTGTGCGGCAAAGTGATCCAGACGTTTGGTCAGCGCGGTTTGCAGATCGCCAAAGCGACGAATGTCGGTATCCGAAACTTCCGCCAGCTTCGCCATGTAGTCGTTAAAGGTCGGCAGCTCGATGTTGAAGGCTTTATCCGGGCGCCAGCTTGGCAGCACTTTGATGTCAAACGTGCTGTCCTTCGCGACAACCGCGTGATGTTCCAGAGAGTCGACCGGATCGTCGGTGGTGCCCACCATCTTCACGTTCATCTGCTGCATGATGCCGCGCGCCGAGAAGCTATCCTGCGCCAGCAGTTCGTTGCACTGATCCCAGATTTCATCCGCCGTGGCGGGAGAGAGCAGCTTGCCGGTGATACCAAACGGACGACGCAGTTCGAGGTGCGTCCAGTGGTATAACGGGTTACCGATGGTGTGAGGAACGGTAGCGGCCCAGGCGTCAAACTTCTCGCGATCGGTCGCGTCGCCGGTACACAGGCGCTCGGCCACGCCGTTGGTGCGCATTGCACGCCATTTATAGTGGTCACCCTTCAGCCAGATATCATACAGGTTTTTGAAACGGTAATTTTCGGCAACCTGCTGCGGCGGTAAATGGCAGTGGTAGTCGAAAATCGGCTGGTCTTTTGCGTAGTCGTGGTACAGGCGGCGAGCAAATTCGGTATCTAGCAGAAAATCGTCGGTCATAAACGGTGTCATTATCGTCTTCCTCATTACGGGAGCGTCAGAAAGCTTATGTTCAGATGCTGCAAAGTTATCACACCAATTTCCAGAGTCCGACGTTTTTTTCGTGAGTTAGATCAATAAACGTCGACAAATAAATTACCCTCAAAGGGGTAAACCCTCTCGCAGACCGCGCCAGTTCTGGCTTTGCGCACGCCGCATAATGTCCCTACAAAGATTCACACTTTTGTGATGTCACTCACCTTTTAAAGTTGTATGACAAGTTATCTTTTCGCCGTCGCAAACTATAAGCCGACGGAATGCATTACCGGTGTTTGATACATCGGATTTAACGGTACGGAAGCCGACTTAGCACGATTACTTATGGCAAGGTTCGGGCCGTTCCGGGACAGGTTCCCGGTTACGCCCCTCCCGTTACAGAACAACTCCCGGCAACGGTTGAGTTGTTGCCGTGTCCCGACACGGAAATAACATAACGATGAGGTTTTACATGCGTAAAATTAAAGGGTTACGTTGGTACATGATCGCACTGGTGACGCTCGGCACCGTGCTGGGCTACCTGACACGTAACACCGTGGCAGCAGCGGCGCCAACGTTGATGGAAGAGTTACATATCTCCACGCAGCAATACTCTTACATCATTGCGGCTTACTCTGCCGCTTACACCGTAATGCAGCCTGTTGCAGGTTATGTTCTTGATATTCTGGGTACAAAAATTGGTTATGCCTTCTTCGCTGTAGCCTGGGCCGTCTTCTGTGGGGCGACCGCGCTGGCCGGCAGCTGGGGCGGACTGGCGCTGGCGCGTGGTGCGGTAGGTGCTGCCGAAGCAGCGATGATCCCCGCGGGACTGAAAGCCAGCTCTGAATGGTTCCCGGCAAAAGAGCGTTCAATCGCTGTCGGTTACTTCAACGTGGGCTCCTCCATCGGGGCGATGATTGCTCCGCCACTGGTGGTGTGGGCGATTGTGATGCACAGCTGGCAGATGGCGTTCATCATCTCCGGTGTGCTGAGCTTTGCCTGGGCCATGGCGTGGCTGATCTTCTATAAACACCCGCGCGATCAGAAAAAGCTGTCTGACGAAGAACGTGACTACATTATTAATGGTCAGGAATCTCAGCATCAGACCGACAACGGCAAAAAGATGTCCGTCTGGCAGATCCTGGGCACCCGTCAGTTCTGGGGTATCGCCCTGCCACGCTTCCTGGCAGAACCGGCCTGGGGTACGTTTAACGCCTGGATCCCGCTGTTCATGTTTAAAGTTTACGGCTTTAACCTGAAAGAGATCGCGATGTTCGCCTGGATGCCAATGCTGTTTGCAGACCTGGGCTGTATCGTCGGCGGCTACCTGCCACCGCTGTTCCAGCGCTGGTTTGGCGTGAACCTGATTGTGTCCCGTAAGATGGTGGTCACCATGGGCGCCTTGCTGATGATCGGCCCGGGCATGATCGGCCTGTTCACCAGCCCTTACGTGGCTATCGCCCTACTGTGTATCGGGGGCTTCGCTCACCAGTCTCTTTCCGGTGCGCTTATTACGCTCTCGTCCGACGTGTTTGGTCGTAACGAAGTCGCTACCGCCAACGGCCTGACCGGGATGGCCGCCTGGACCGCAAGTACCCTGTTTGCGCTGGTGGTCGGCGCGCTGGCAGATACGATTGGTTTCAGCCCGCTGTTCGCGGTACTGGCTATCTTCGACCTGATGGGTGCGGTGGTTATCTGGACGGTGCTGAAGAGCAAATCCGCCGATGAACTGGCGAAAGAGTCCCTTGGGGGACCGGCGACGCAGAGTTAGCGTTGTTGTGCCGGGTGGCGGCTACGCCTTACCCGGCCTACAAAACCCATAGGCCCGCGCAAGCGAAGCGCACCCGGCAAAATCTTCTCAAAAGCCGCCTCCGGGCGGCTTTTTTCATGGCGAAATCTGGAGAGTGGCACGCAAAAGTGGTATAACAAATCATTCGCCGTACCCTGCCTGGAGCGCATATGGAAATCACCGAATCACGTCGTTTATATCAACAACTTGCCGCCGAGCTGAAAGATCGCATCGAGCAAGGGGTCTATCTTGTCGGTGATAAACTTCCCGCTGAGCGTTTCATTGCGGATGAAAAAAGCGTCAGCCGTACGGTGGTCCGCGAAGCCATCATCATGCTGGAAGTGGAAGGATATGTTGAGGTACGCAAAGGTTCCGGCATTCATGTGATTTCCAGCCAGGCGAAACACTCCCCCACCCCGGACGAAAGTCTGGAGTTTGCCAGCTACGGTCCGTTTGAGCTTCTCCAGGCTCGCCAGCTGATTGAAAGCAACATTGCGGAATTTGCTGCGACGCAGGTGACCAAACAGGACATCATGAAGCTGATGGAAATCCAGGATCACGCGCGTAAAGAAAAATGTTTCCGCGATTCCGAATGGGACCTGCAATTCCACGTCCAGGTCGCCCTTGCGACTCAGAACACGGCGCTGGCGGCAATCGTTGAAAAAATGTGGACTCAGCGCGTTCACAACCCGTACTGGAAGAAATTACACGATCACATTGATTCCCGCACGGTAGATAACTGGTGTGACGACCACGACCAGATTCTTAAGGCTCTGATTCGTAAAGATCCGCATGCGGCGAAACTGGCAATGTGGCAGCACCTGGAGAACACCAAACAGATGCTGTTTAATGAAACAAGTGATGACTTTGAATTTAACGCTGACCGCTATCTTTTTGCCGATAATCCGGTCGTTCACCTCGATACCGCGACCAATCTCGCAAAATAACGCCCCGAACTGCTGGCAGGCGCACCGCCGCGCCTTCCGGCCAGACAGGGTAAGAAAACCTCTATAGTGTCAGCCTTTGTAAAATTTCTCGCTCCCCTCCGTGGCTTACGCCAAAATCGTGTTTCCCCTCAAATTCTGTGACGCAGAACGTCGGGCTTTGTTACAATTGGATTCACTTCGTTATTTTGTAAGTTAGTGCTTGCTAACCAGCCAATTAACAGGGAACAGTGTTGGCCACACATCAATGTGTCCGCGAGCGACCATAATGAAATCATAACAATGTCGCCGTGCTGTTTTCCCGAATGACAGGCGTGACGTTAACCGATTTCCAGGAACACTGAATGGAACTTTTGACCCAACTACTGAACGCCCTCTGGGCTCAGGATTTCGAAACGCTGGCCAACCCGTCCATGATTGGCATGCTCTACTTTGTGTTATTTATGATCCTGTTCCTTGAGAACGGTCTGCTGCCTGCTGCCTTTTTACCCGGCGACAGCCTGCTGGTGCTGGTCGGGGTGCTCTGTGCAAAAGGGGCGATGGCTTTCCCGCAAACGGTCCTGCTTTTGACCATTGCCGCCAGCCTGGGCTGCTGGGTGAGTTACATTCAGGGGCGATGGCTGGGTAACACGCGAATCGTTCAGAACTGGCTTTCGCACCTTCCGGCCCATTACCACCAGCGAGCGCACCACCTTTTCCATAAGCATGGGCTTTCCGCCTTACTGATCGGCCGCTTTATCGCATTCGTACGCACCCTGCTGCCCACCATTGCGGGCTTGTCCGGCCTGAGCAGTACGCGCTTCCAGTTCTTTAACTGGATGAGCGGCTTGCTGTGGGTGCTGATCCTGACCACGCTCGGCTACGCGCTGGGTAAAACGCCGGTCTTTATGAAATATGAAGATCAGCTGATGTCTTGCCTGATGCTACTGCCCGTCGTTCTGCTGGTGTTTGGCCTGGTCGGGTCCCTGGTCGTACTGTGGAAGAAGAAATACGGAGCCAGGGGTTAACGATGGTTATCTCCCCGCTCGCGCTGCGCCGCTTCTCTTACGCTATCGTCGCGCTGATGATGTTCAGCGCTCTTATCCTGCTGTGGTCTGCGCTACAGCATCAGGAGTCGACGCTGGCTATCCGTCCTGTGAGCCAGGGAACCAGCGTGCCGGATGGTTTTTCCATCTGGCATCATCTGGACGCAAACGGGATCCGCTTTAAGAGCATCACGCCGCAAGACGATGTGCTGCTGATAAAATTTGACTCCAGTGCGCAAAGCGCCGCGGCGAAAGCCGTGCTGGACCGCACGCTGCCGCAGGGTTACATCATTGCGCAACAGGATGATGACAGCCACGTAGCCTCCTGGATGTCACGGTTACGCGACACGTCGCATCGATTTGGTTAACGACTAAGATTCCGAATATTTTCACCTACTTTGGTGAAACTCCCGTTTACTTACTATGCTTAAGTACGCGGAGCACCCCTCAGATGTTCTCCGCATAGTTCTGGAACACGGCTTACGCCGTAACACAATGGAAGGTTTCTATAATGAAATACCGCATCACTCTGGCTCTGGCCCTTTTTTCTTTAAGCACAGCTTCCTTCGCTATGTCTCTTTGTCAGGAGAAAGAACAGGATATCCAACGCGAAATCAGTTATGCCGAAAAGCATAAAAATCAGCACCGGATCGACGGGCTGAAAAAAGCGTTGAGCGAAGTGAAAGACAACTGTACGGACAGCAAACTGCGTGCCGATCATCAGAAAAAAATCGCTGAACAGAAGGACGAGATAGCCGAGCGCCGTCAAGACCTACAGGAAGCGAAAGAGAAAGGTGATGCGGAAAAAATTGCCAAGCGCGAGAGGAAGTTGCAAGAGGCGCAGGACGAACTGAAAGCGCTGGAAGCTCGCGATTATTGAGTTAACGGAAATCTCAACAGGAGAGAATCATGTCAAAAGATACAACTTCAGAAAATCTGCGCGCTGAACTGAAATCCCTGGCGGACACCCTGGAAGAGGTGCTGAACTCTTCTGCGGATAAATCGAAAGAAGAAGTAAGTAAACTGCGCAGCAAAGCGGAGCAGGCACTGAAAGAGAGCCGTTACCGTCTGGGCGAAACCGGTGATGCGCTGGCGAAACAAACCCGCGAAGCGGCAGCGCGCGCAGACGAATATGTACGTGATAATCCATGGACGGGTGTAGGTATTGGCGCCGCAGTGGGTGTGGTGCTGGGTGTCCTGCTGACGCGTCGTTGATTATGGAAGATCCACGTCACGCACAAGGGCCTGCTAAAAACGTCCTCGGCATCGGCCAGCGTATTCTTACGACGCTGGTCGGGATTGCCGAAACGCGCGTCCGGCTTGCGGTAGTGGAGCTGGAAGAGGAGAAAGCCAACCTCTTCCAGATGCTGCTCATGCTTGGGCTTACGATGCTCTTTGCCGCGTTTGGTCTGATGAGCCTGATGGTGTTAATCATCTGGGCTATCGATCCACAGTATCGTCTGAACGCGATGATTGCGACTACCGTGGTTCTGCTGGTGGCGGCGCTGATAGGCGGTATCTGGACCCTGCATAAAGCGCGCACGTCGACCTTCCTGCGCCATACGCGCCAGGAGCTGGCCAACGACCGCGCCCTGCTGGAGGATGATAAGTCGTGAGCGACAAAGCCGAACGTCAAAAGCGGAAAGCGTATCTGTTGAGCCAAATCCAGCAGCAGCGGCTGGATTTGTCTGCCAGCCGTCGAGATTGGGTTGAAGCCACGCATCGGTTTGACCGCGGCTGGAACACGGTCCTGAGCCTGCGCTCATGGGCGCTGGTCGGCAGCAGCGTGATGGCGATCTGGTCGGTTCGGCATCCTAACATGCTGATCCGCTGGGCACGCCGCGGCTTTGGCGCCTGGAGCGCCTGGCGTCTGGTGAAAACCACGCTGCGACAACAGCAGTTGCGCTAGCCTTCTTGCCGGGTGACGCTGCGCTTACCCGGCCTACGATTGCGTGTAGGCCGGGTAAGGCGTAGCCGCCACCCGGCAAAACCCCCTCCCTTACTCAATATCTTTGAAGAAGATTAACAGTTTTCCTTGCTAACATTTGCCATCCGCCCCGTTTACACTCCTCTCCATCGACAGCAAAGACGCGGTATCTACCCGAATTTGCACGCAAATAACGTTTAGCCGCTGATGTGGTTTCCTGGAGAGTAAAATGAAAAAATTAGAAGATGTTGGTGTACTGGTAGCGCGTATTCTGATGCCTGTTCTGTTCATCACCGCAGGCTGGGGCAAAATTACCGGCTATGCGGGTACTCAGCAGTATATGGAAGCGATGGGCGTGCCGGGGTTCCTGCTGCCACTGACCATTCTGCTTGAGTTCGGCGGCGGCCTGGCAGTGCTGTTCGGTTTCCTGACCCGCACCACGGCGCTGTTCACCGCAGGCTTTACCCTGCTGACCGCGTTCATCTTCCACAGCAACTTTGCGGAAGGCGTGAACTCCCTGATGTTCATGAAAAACCTGACCATCGCGGGCGGCTTCCTGCTGCTGGCTATCACGGGTCCGGGCACCTACAGCATCGACCGTCTTCTGAATAAGAAGTGGTAAGCAGGCTATACTGATTACATTCAAAGCGAGGAGACATCTCCTCGCTTTTGCTATCTGACGGAGGAGTAAAAAATGGGACAACTCGTAGACGGCGTCTGGCAGGATGTCTGGTATGACACCAAATCCACCGGTGGACGCTTTAAGCGCTCTGTTTCGGCCTTCCGTAACTGGCTGACCGCCGACGGCGCACCCGGCCCGAGTGGCGAAGGGGGCTTTGCGGCGGAAAAAGATCGTTATCATCTGTATGTTTCTCTCGCCTGTCCGTGGGCGCACCGCACGCTGATTGTGCGCAAACTTAAAGGTCTCGAATCGTTAATTCCGGTTTCGGTGGTCAACCCGCTGATGCTGGAAAACGGCTGGACGTTCGACAGTGGCTTCCCGGCCGCGACGGGTGATGAGCTTTATCATCACGATTTCCTGTATCAGCTCTATCTGCGCGCCGATCCGCACTACACCGGACGCGTAACGGTGCCTGTGCTGTGGGACAAGAAAAACCAGACGATCGTCAGCAATGAATCCGCTGAAATCATTCGCATGTTCAATACCGCGTTTGACGCGCACGGTGCCCGCGCCGGGGATTACTACCCGGTTGAGCTGCGCGAGAAAATTGACGAGCTGAACGGCTGGATCTACGACAACGTTAACAACGGCGTCTACAAAGCGGGCTTTGCCACCAGTCAGGAAGCGTACGACGAAGCGGTCGGCAACGTGTTTGGATCCCTGGAGCGCCTGGAGCAGATCCTCGGCCAGCATCGTTATTTAACGGGCGATCGCCTCACCGAAGCAGACATCCGCCTGTGGACGACGCTGATCCGCTTTGATCCGGTATATGTCACCCACTTCAAGTGCGACAAGCATCGCATCAGTGATTACCTGAACCTGCACGGTTTCCTGCGCGACATCTATCAGATGCCGGGGATTGCGGAGACGGTCAATTTTGACCATATTCGCACCCACTATTTCCGCAGTCATAAGACCATCAACCCAACGGGCATTATCTCCATTGGCCCGTGGCAGGACCTGGATGAACCGCACGGGCGCGACGTGCGTTTCGGATAATTATTTAGGGAATCAATTGATTCCCTTTTTTAATTCACAGCATACATCTATCCTTACCTCGATCGCTTAGAAAACAAGTGATTGACTGATTAAGAGGCAAGGAAAAATGGACTGGTATTTAAAGGTACTGCGCAACTACGTTGGATTTGGTGGCCGTGCCCGCCGTAAAGAGTACTGGATGTTCGTTCTGGTGAACTTCGTTCTGATTATGGTGCTGGGCATTGTGGACAAGATCCTCGGCTGGGAACGCGAGGGGGGTGAAGGCATTCTCACCACCATTTATGGTGTGTTAGTTCTGCTGCCTTCATGGGCCGTACTGTTTCGTCGTCTCCACGACACAGATCGTTCGGCGTGGTGGCTGCTGTTGCTGTTGATCCCGCTTATCGGCTGGATCGTGATTTTGATTTTCAACTGTCAGAGCGGAACGCCGGGCGAAAACCGCTTTGGTCCGGATCCTAAGGCAAGCGCGTAAATTCTGCCCGGTGGCGCATACGCTTACCGGGCCTACGCTTATTTGTTGTGGTGGGCAAAGAGCCTGGGAATTTCACGCAAACACCACGATTTGGCTTCGCCCATGCTGTCACGACGCCACGCCATAATGATATCCACTTCGCTGGTGTATTCCGGGCTGACGACGCGCAGCCGCCCTTCTGCAATGTCCTTTTCGACAAACGGATACGGCATAGTCGCCACGCCCAGCCCCGCCAGGAGCGCCTGTCGCTTATCTTCCAGCGACGTTACCGTCAGTCGCGGCTGTTTATCCAGCAACTGTACCGTTAACACCGGGCGCTCTCGGGCGGTATCCGCGACCGCCACACCGCGGTATTTCACGCGCGTGACCTCAGAGAGCGGCTCCGGCTCCTGATGGATCGGGTGATCCGGGGCGGCGACGTAGACGTTCATCACGCTGTACAGTTTGCGCGAATTGATTTCTGACGATGAGCGGAAATGCATGTCCGGCGCAATCACGATATCCGCCCTGCCCGTCTCAAGACGCTCCCACGCCCCGGCCAGCACCTCAGTGATGATCGACAGCTGGGTATTGGCTTTCGCGGCCAGTCTGTCTACCAGCGGGAACAGCGCCTCGGTGGGCACCAGCGCTTCGGTCACCAGCGTCAGATGGGTTTCCCAGCCGCGGGCCAGCGCTTCGGCATCCGTCGTGAGCTTATCCGCCGCTTCCAGCAATACGCGGCCGCGCTCCAGCAGCATCCGCCCAACGTTGGTGAATTTTGTTCGATGACCTGAACGGTCAAAGAGCACAACATCCAGCTCCTCTTCCAGCTTTTGCATGGTATAGCTCAGGGCAGACGGAACGCGCCCCAGTTCATCTGCCGCCGCGGCAAAACTGCCGCGCCTGTCAATCGCGTCCATGACGCGAAGCGCCTCAAGCGTCAATGCTCTCTCTTTAGCCATCTCGTTCTCATTCAGGAAATTTGAACATACCAGGCAGAATATCTGGCTAACAATGCAGCGTCCATACCTTTACCATTGATTTAGTGTAAAGAGAGGTCAAGTTTATGATTACGACAAGAACAGCGAAACAGTGCGGACAAGCCGATTTCGGTTGGTTGCAGGCCCGCTACACCTTTTCCTTTGGACACTACTTTGACCCTAAACTCCTCGGTTACGCTTCACTGCGCGTATTGAATCAGGAAGTGCTCGCCCCGGGCGCGTCCTTCCAGCCGCGCACGTACCCTAAAGTCGATATCCTGAACCTGATCCTGGAAGGCGAGGCAGAATATCGCGATAGCGAGGGCAATCATGTCCAGGCAAAGGCTGGCGAGGCGCTGTTAATTTCCACGCAGCCAGGTATTAGCTACAGCGAGCATAACCTCAGCAAAGATAAAACGCTGACCCGCATGCAGCTGTGGCTGGATGCCTGTCCGGAGCGGGAAAATCCGCTGGTGCAAAAAATCGATCTGAAGGGCGGTAAACAGCAGCTGATTGCCTCGCCAGACGGCAGCAAAGGCAGCTTGCAGTTACGCCAGCAGGTGTGGCTGCACCATATCGAACTGAAAAAAGGTGAACAGGCGAGCTTCCAGCTTCATGGCCCGCGTGCCTATTTGCAGTCCATTCACGGAACGGTGCATGCGGTCACGCATACGGAAGAGAAAGAAGCGCTCACCTGCGGTGACGGGGCGTTTATTCGTGACGAAGCGAATATCACCCTGGTTGCCGATACGCCGCTGCGCGCGCTGCTGATTGATTTGCCGGTTTAAGATCAACACGCCCCCTCGCTCGATCGGTTCCCTCTCCCTATGGGAGAGGGTTAGGGTGAGGGATAACGGGTTGGATTAAATCACAACACCTTACTCGCCATAATCTCAATGATCTGCCGGTCCGTCGCCTGCATTGAGCGGCACGCCAGAGCGCACAGGTTAGAGATAGACTGTTCCACGTCGTGCGCCACAATCCCCTCGTTACCCGTCACGGCAGTGTCATCCAGCGCCATCATCACGGCTTTCCAGGCGCTGGTGACGCTGGTCGAGACCTTCATTGCGCAGCTGTTAGAGGCTCCATCGCAGATCATCCCGCTCACGTCGCCGATCATACTGCCGATCGCCATGGCAATGGTCTGGTAAGATCCGCCCATCAGCCACGCCATCCCCGCCGCTGCCCCCATTCCGGCCGTTGTCGCCGCGCACAACGCGGACAAGCGCGGAAGCTGGTAATGAATATAGATAGCCGACAGATGCGAGAGCATCAGCGCCCGCGCCAGCCGTTCGTCATCGGCCTGAACGTGCTCAGCCACCACCACTACCGGCATGGTGGCGGTGATGCCCTGATTCCCGGAACCCGAGTTGCTCATCGCCGGCAGCGTCGCGCCTCCCATGCGGGCATCCGAGGCTGCGCTGGTGCGGATAATAATGTCTGAACCCAGATCCTGCGCCATCCAGCCGCGTGCGCGCTGTTTATTGAGCGTCGCGCCAATATGCAGCCCCCAGTTGCCACGCAAACCTTCGCGGGAGAGCGCATCGTTCAGCCGCCCCGCATCGAGGATAAAGCGGATCGCGTCGAACGGCACCTGCTCTACAAACTCAAGGATCTGCGACAGCGTGGTGGTCGAGAGTACCGCCAGCGGATCGTCGTTGTTCTGGCTCTGACGATCGTCAAGCCTGAAGCGCGTTTCGCCCTGACAAACTACCTCCACCACGCGAGTGTGCCCGCCAGCGATGGTCACCATCGCCGAGGATTCACCGACGTAAACGCAGGCGCGTGAATAGAGGATCTCCTCGCACGGCTCCTGCAATTTCACCTGCACCAGACCTGCGTTCAGCAGTGCTTTGGCGCGCGTTAGCGCCTCGGCCGACGCGTCTTTCAACACCTCCAGCCCGGCGTGTGCATTACCGCCTGTCGCCCCCAGCGCGGCCGCGATGGGTAAACCGACCATACCGGTGCCGGGCACCGTTACGCCAAGCCCGTTTTTCATCAGGTTCGGCGATACCCACGCCTCGATACGCGTCACCTCACCGTCAAGCTGTCCGGCAGCCATCGCGCACGCCAGCGCCAGCGAGACGGGTTCGGTACAGCCCAGCGCAGGCTTTACCTCTTCCTGCACGGCGCGAATAAAATGGTTCCATAAAGGATTAATTTGCTCAGACATCGTTACGACCTTATTTAACCTCATGAGAAGGCGAGGAAAGGAGAAACACAAAGCAGCAGCCCGGTAATCACAATAATCACCAGCGATACGCCTTTATATTTATGAAGTGCGGGCACTTTGTAGACCAGCCACGCCGGAATTAAGCAGCCCACCATCCCGAAAATAGGGCTACAGATGGAGGTGAAGCTCAGCACCGGCGCGTTTAACACAATCGCGCTCCAGGCCAGCAGGATAGCGAACAGCATAATCCCGCGCTGGACGGTGCTTTCATTGATTTTCTCCGCCGGCATTTTGCGGCGCAGGATGTTCATCACGATGCCCTGCGTCGCCTCACGAAAGCCGAGATAGACGCCAAAGAACGCGGTCATCACGGCAAAAATGTTGAGGATCACGCTGACGATTTTGACCCAGCCCGCACCGTCACCGCTGATGAACTGTGCTGCGATTGCCAGGGCGGAAATATTCTGCTCGTAGGCTTTTACCGCCTCGTCGTGCCCCATCGCCAGCGTAAAGGAGACCGCGTAGAAAAAGACCGTCACAAACAGCACGCCAAAAGCGATATTCATTGCCCGCAGCGCTTTATGACGCGCCACCTCAACGGATTTTTCCCGTGAACGATAGGAAATCACCATCGGGCTTAATGTCTGAATAAACAGAATGGAGGTTAAGGTGAAAGGCAGCGTAATAATGGCGTTTTTAATCAGCAGGCCCATCGGCGGCAGCATACCGACGTTGGCTAAATGCCAGAGGCCAATCATCGAAAGCCCCAGCGCCGCCACCACAAATAATTTGGTCAGCACCATCAGGCTGGAGACTTTAAACAGCAGTTTTTCACCGCGCGACGAAATGGCGACCAGAATGCAGATCAGGAATAAGCCGTAGAACGGATTTTCCGACAGCAAACCGTCGGTTACGCCGAAGGTGTGTAGGTAGGATGCGCTGTCGTTGGTGATAGCCGTGGAATAGACAAACATCCAGATCACCAGCATCACGAAATAAAGCGCACCCAATAAGATGCCCCAGTTTTTACCTAAATAACCGCTAATGACGCTCGGGTAATCTTTGCATTCCGGTGATTCCGCCAGCGTATTAATAAACAGGCGCTGGAACAGGTACATAGCCGGATAACCAATTATCGACGAGAGTAAAAACACCCACAGCCCCATTAACCCGACCTGCACAGGAAGAAAAACGATGCCCGCGCCGATAGCCATCCCGATACTCATGATGACCCAGCCCGTATCGGTGCTGTCGAATTTGATCGCCTCTCGCCATTCGCTTTCGCTCATTCCCGCCCGCCTTGCCGCAGGGGAATCACTCACAATCACACTGCTGTTTGTTGCCATATTCATTGGGCACTCGCTTATTTTGTAGGGTAACTGGTTGTTTTTATAAGGTTCCGATCGCCAGCGATTGCGAGTCAGAGGGTGCAGGTGTGAGTTATTGATATGGGAAGATCATATCCGGAGCGCGGGAGAAAAAAGTCACAACTTTTATAGGGATTTTCTAAAGCGAGAGAATAATATTACTTCGGGATAGCAGAAAGGAGAGTAAGTTTTCTAAAATTGACGGCGTTCACAAAATTAAAAGCCTCCCCATTTGAGGAGGCTGAAGATGAAGCCTGTATTACATCGCCTGCGTAAACGTCCTCGAAATCACGTCCTGCTGCTGCTCGCGCGTCAGGGCGTTAAACCGCACCGCATAGCCTGAAACGCGGATCGTCAGGTTCGGATAGTTCTCCGGATGGGCAATGGCATCCAGCAGCATCTCCCGGTTCATCACGTTGACGTTCAGGTGTTGCCCGCCCTCAATGGTCGCTTCGTGGTGGAAGTATCCGTCCAGCAGCCCGACAAGGTTGGTTTTGCGCACCGGCTCGTCCTTGCCCAGTGCCTGCGGCACGATGGAGAAGGTGTAGGAGATCCCGTCTTTGGCGTAGGTGAACGGCAGCTTGGCGACCGAGGTTAACGACGCCACCGCCCCTTTTCTGTCGCGCCCGTGCATCGGGTTGGCGCCAGGCGCAAACGGCGTGCCGCCGCGACGTCCGTCCGGCGTGTTGCCGGTCTTCTGCCCGTAAACCACGTTGGAGGTGATGGTCAGGATCGACTGCGTCGGTACCGCGTTGCGGTACGTCGGCAGCGCCTGGATTTTCTTCATAAAGCGCTCAACCAGATCGCAGGCGATACTGTCCACGCGATCGTCGTTGTTGCCGTACTGCGGATAGTCGCCTTCGATGACGAAATCGACCGCCAGACCGGTGTGGTCGCGCACCGGTTTTACCGTGGCGTATTTGATGGCCGACAGGGAATCCGCCGCCACCGACAGCCCGGCAATGCCGCAGGCCATGGTGCGGTAGACGTCCCGGTCGTGCAGCGCCATCAGCGAGGCTTCGTAGCTGTATTTATCATGCATGTAGTGAATGAGATTCAGCGCGCTGATGTACTGTACCGCCAGCCAGTCCATGAAGTGATCGAGGCTCGCCATTACGGTGTCGTAATCCAGTACCTCATCCAGCAGCGGCTCGGTTTTCGGCCCCACCTGGATCTTCAGCTTCTCATCCACCCCGCCGTTGATTGCGTACAGCAGCGTTTTCGCCAGGTTGGCGCGTGCGCCGAAGAACTGCATCTGCTTGCCGATCACCATCGGGCTGACGCAGCAGGCAATGGCGTAGTCGTCGCTGTTGAAGTCGGCGCGCATCAGATCGTCGTTCTCGTATTGCAGCGAGGAGGTGACGATCGACACCTGCGCGGCGTATTTCTTGAACGCGATCGGCAGTTGTTCGGACCAGAGGATCGTCAGGTTTGGCTCCGGCGCAGGCCCCATGGTGTGAAGGGTATGCAGGTAGCGGAAGCTGTTTTTGGTCACCAGCGTACGGCCATCCAGCCCCATGCCGCCAATCACTTCCGTGGCCCAGATCGGATCGCCGGAGAAGAGCGTGTCGAACTCCGGCGTGCGCAGGAAACGTACCATGCGGATCTTCATGATGAAGTGGTCGATCAGCTCCTGGGCCTGCACCTCATTCAGCCTTCCTGCCTGCATGTCGCGTTCAATGTAGATATCGAGGAACGAGGCCGTGCGCCCCAGCGACATCGCCCCGCCGTTCTGGGATTTCACTGCGGCAAGGTAGGCAAAGTAGACCCACTGCACCGCTTCCTGCGCATTCATCGCCGGACGTGAAATATCAAACCCATAGTTCGCCGCCATCTGCTGGATCTGGAGCAACGCACGTTTATGCTCCGCCAGCTCCTCGCGCAGGCGGATCGTGGCCTCCAGTTCTTCTCCGCGCTCCAGTTTCCCCTGGAGATCGGCGAACTGAAGTTCACGCTCGCGCACCAGATAGCTGATGCCGTACAGCGCCACGCGACGGTAGTCGCCGATGATGCGTCCGCGCCCGTAGCCGTCCGGCAGACCGGTCAGCACCCCCGATTTGCGGCAGCGCATCATCTCCGGGGAGTAAACGTCAAACACGCCCTGGTTGTGGGTTTTGCGCAGATCTGTGAAGAGATATTCAAACTGCGGATCCATCTCGCGACCGTAGGCTTCGAACGAGCTGCGGATCATGTTGATCCCGCCGTACGGATGCAGGGCGCGCTTGAGCGGCTTGTCGGTTTGCAGGCCAACGATCGTCTCCAGCTCCTGATCAATATAGCCCGGCCCGTGCGCGGTAATAGTAGTGGCGATGTTGGTGTCAAAATCCACCGGAGCGTGAGTAGCATTCTCCTGACGAATGCCGACCATCACCTTCTGCCACAGCGCCGTCGTTGCTGGCGTCGCCTGCGCGAGGAAAGCTTCATCGCCTTCATAAGGGGTGTAGTTATGCTGAATAAAATCGCGCACGTTAATGGCGTTTTTCCATTCTTCACCGCGAAACCCGGCCCATGCGTCGCTGTAAGGCGCGACGCCCGTATCGATTGTTACTTTCATCAGATTCTCGCTTTATCAGGCGTAAGCCGCAGCCGGAGTAACCTTCCCAAGACGGAGGGCGTCCAGTGCGATCATTTTTTCTTCATTGGTAGGGATCACCGCGCAGGCCGCGCGGGACGACTCGGTAGAGATCACGCGCTCGCCCGCGCTGCCCGGCAGGGCATTTTTGGACTCGTCGAGGATGATGCCAAACACCTTAAGATGCTCCACCACCAGCGCGCGGATAAGCACGGAGTTCTCACCGATCCCGCCGGTAAACACCACGCCATCCAGACGGTGCAGGGACGCGGCATGACCGGCGATATGTCGCGCAATCCGGTGGACGAAGGTCTTTATTGCCAGCCGCGCCCGCTCGTTGCCGTCATGCCAGGCTTTCTCCAGCGCGCGCAAATCGGAGGAGATGCCAGAGATCCCCAGCAGCCCGGACTCTTTGTTGACCACGCGCTCCAGATCCTCGAACGACTGGCCGGTCTGCCGGGCAATCCACGCCATCGCGCCAAAATCCACGTCGCCGCAGCGCGTGCCCATCACCAGTCCTTCAAGCGGCGTCATCCCCATGGACGTGTCCACGCTTACGCCGTTACGCACCGCGCAGATGGACGCCCCGTTGCCGAGATGGGCAATCACCAGGCCGCTGTCATCGGGAGAGAGCCCGAGCAGCGCGTGCGCCTGCGCCGACACGTAGCGGTGAGAGGTGCCGTGGAAACCGTAGCGGCGCACGCCCAGCTCTTCAAAATAGCGGTACGGCAAGCCGTACAAATACGCCTGCGGCGCCATGGTCTGGTGGAAGCTGGTATCAAATACCGCCACCTGCTGCACGCCGGGGAACAGGCGCCCGGCGGCTTCCACGCCGCTCAGGTTGGCGTAGTTATGCAGCGGCGCCAGCGGGGAGACCTCGCGGATCTGCGCCATCACCTCTTCCGTGATCAGGGTCGACTCGCTGAAGAGGTCGCCGCCGTGGGCAATGCGATGGCCAATCAAGGCCACGCTGCCCATCAGGTTGCGTTTCTCCAGCTCCAGGGCGATGGCGGCCAGCGCCCCTTCGTAGTCCTGGTGAGCCAGTCTGACCGGCTCCCCCCCATTCACGGAAATAAAGGCTTTTTCTGTGTTGATGCCGTCCGCAATGCCCGTCATCAGGGCATCGCAGCCTGCGGCGTCCAGCACCGAGAACTTAACGGAGGACGATCCGCAGTTAATGACCAGTACTACCGGAAACTCAATCATGGTATGGCTCCGCTCTTCCTGAGCTTTGGTTTAAAACAGTTTGTACACGATGTTCAGAATGGTCAGCAGGCCGACCACGGTTACGAAGATGTTCTCGGTCCGGCCTTTGTATTTCGCCAGCGCAGGCGCCTTGCGGATGGCGTACATCGGCAGCAGGCACAGCAGAGAGGCGATAATTGGCGCGCCCATGGCTTCAATAAGGTCCAGGATGTTCGGGTTGGCGTAGGCCACAATCCAGGTGGAGCCCATGATGAAGACCATGCTGATGGTGTTCAGCTTGCCCACGGAGACTTTCTTCTTGTCGCCCTTGTAACCGAACTTGAGGATCAGACCGTTCAGCCCCTCCAGCGTGCCCAGATAGTGGCCGAAGAAGGATTTAAAGATAGCGACCAGCGCGATGATGGAGGCGCCGTATTCCAGCACCGTGGCGAACGTGGATTTACTGCCTGACATCGACGCGAAGTGGTTCGCCAGGTAAGAGAGCACCGGAATGTTCTGCGCTTTGGCGTCCGCCATGTTCTGCGGAGAGAGCGTAAACAGGCAGCTAAAGGCGAAGAACATCACCACCGCCACCATCAGCAGGCTGGCGCGACCAATGATTTTGGAACATTTCTGCTCGGTAAACTCTTTCCCGAACTCTGGTTCGTACTCTTCGCGTTTGGAGACCACAAACGAGGAGACGATAGGCGAGAAGTTGAAGGAGAAGACCATGATGGAGATCCCCAGCCACACCGTGACCAGAATGCCGTCATGACCGGTGAAGGCGATATCGCTCAGGTTAACCTGGTCGATCACCGCCGAGTTCCAGTACGGGATCAGCGAGAGAGAAATCAACACCAGGCTGGCGATGAACGGGAACACAAGGTAGCTCATCACTTTCACCATCAGGTCTTTACCGAACCAGATAACAAAAGCCATCAGCAGCAGCAGGAATAGCGCCACCACGCCGCGGTTCAGGGCGGGCATCTGGAGCTGGTTTTCCCAGAAGGTCATAAAGGTGTTGGTAATGGTGACGCCGTAAATCCACAGCAGCGGGCAAATGGCAAAGAAGTAGAGGAAGGTGATCACCACCCCGCCGGTCTTACCAAAATGCTCCTCCACCGTTTCGGTGATGTTGCCGGAGACGTTACTGCCGGACAAACACAGACGCGCCAGTGCGCGGTGGCAGTAAAACGCAATCGGAAACGCGAGTACCAGCATCAGCAGGATAGGGATCAGGCCGCCAAAGCCTGCACGGATAGGGAAGAACAGCACGCCTGCGCCAATGGCGGTACCAAACAGGCCGAGCGTCCAGGTGGTATCCGATTTACGCCAGGTGGACGTTTTTGTCTGGCCAACGATAATGCTTTCTGTGTTGCTCATAAGTCATCCTTTATGCGTCAACGAAGCCGGTAATTTGGGAAACACGGGAGAGATCGATATTGCCGCCGGAAATAATGCAGACGGTTTTTCGGCCCTGAATATAGTGGTCCAGCTTGCCGCTTAATAACGCCGCGCACGCCAGCGCACCGGCACCTTCCGTGACCACCTTATTTCGCTGAATAAGCGCGATCATGCTGTTGCGAATCTCGTCTTCGCTGACCAGCACAATGTCATCGACTAATTCACGAACAATTTCGAAGGTTAAATTACCTGGGCGAGACACGTCGCAGCCGTCAGCTAATGTGCCGGTAACACGATGACTGGTTATTTCTCCGGCCTGATACGATGCCGCCATTCCGTGCACATTTTCAGACTGCACGCCGATAATATTGATAGTTGGGTTGATGGATTTAATTGCTGTCGCAATACCGGCAATTAAACCGCCGCCGCCGATGGGGACAATCACGTTATCCACGTCATATAAATCTTCGAGGATTTCCAGGCCGATGGTGCCCTGGCCGGCAATGACTTTCGGATCGTCGTAAGGCGGGATAAAAATGCGCCCTTCCATCTCGACGATTTCGCTCACTTTGGCGATGGTGTCGTTAAAGTTTTCGCCGTGCAGCACCACTTCGGCAGAGTAGTCACGCGTGGCGGCAACCTTGGATTTCGGCGCGCCCATCGGCATGACCACTTTGCCGTCGATGCCGAGCATGGCGCAGGAGAGAGAGACCCCCTGCGCGTGGTTCCCTGCGGAACAGGCCACCACGCCCTTGCGTTTTTCCGCATCGGTCAGCGAGCTTAATTTATTAAACGCCCCACGTATTTTAAACGAACCGGTACGCTGCATATTTTCAAATTTCAGGAATATCTCACCCTTACACCGTTCGCTCAGATAATTCGAGCGCGGCATACCGGTTTTATAGATCTTTCCCGCCAGTCTTTTTCTGGCGTCCTGAATATCTTCAATGGTCACCGGGAGATCGTAAGTAATGTGCATAATATCCTCGTTATAATAATTCATTGTTTTCAGGCAAAGTCAGGGTATCAGAGCGTTAAAAAGCGTCGCTCCGGGTGTTTTAAATCATCATTATTTCTATCGTCGTTTTTCGATATTCATCGACGAATATTGTTTTGCCAGTTCAACTAATACTGACGCCGATTTTTTAATACTGTAATTTTTTGACCACACGGCGGCATAACGCGCCACGGGTAATTCATCTTCCACCGGCAGAACAATAAACTGGTCCGAGCCGAATGGCGCAATCATGTCACGGGGGATCACCGTCAGGTAATCGGCATTGAGGACAAGGTTATAGATGGTGACGACGGAATCGGTCTGGACGATGTTTTCAATGCTGATGTGGTTGTCTTGAAGGGTGGTCAGGAGTTCGTTGTAGTAGCCCATATCGGTTTGCGGCATCACCCACTGCTCGTGCGTGAGCGATGCCAGTCTGGTCGGGCCGGTGCACGTTCGTGATTTACTCGCCACCAGCACAAACTCGGATTCAAACAGTGGCTCAACGTGAAGATCCTGAAGCTGCATCCCGTCGCTCAGCGTGCCGATGGCGAAATCCAGCCGGCCATCGCGAATGGCGGGCAGGAATGAAGAGAGCTGCGCTTCATACATTGAGACACGCGCTTTCGGGAACACTTCCTTGAATTTTTTGATCATCCCGGACAGGAAGGTGAAGCCAATCAGCGACGGATAGCCAAAAGAGACGTCCATGACGGTACTGAAACTGAGGCTGTTAATCTCGCTCACCATGTTTTTCATTTCGCGGGTGATCGACTCAGCGTAGGACAGCAGCACCTGACCGGCGGCAGTGAGTTTTACGCCGGTGTTCTTACGCACCATCACTTCCACCCCAAAGTAGGATTCGATGTCGCTGATGATTTTGCTGACGGCAGGTTGCGTCAGCCCCAGTTGTCTTGCAGCAGAACCTATGGAGCCACTTTTGATGACTTCCTGAAATACCACGAGGTGCTGTGTTTTCGGTAGAATAATAGTATTCATAATATTCTGCGCTTATTTCCCTATGACGCAGCGGATTCTACCCAATATTGTTTCAGGGGGTATGTGCTGTTACTCACAATTTGCCAGGACGCTCTGTTTTCAACCGCACCCGAAATCTATTTATGTCTTTATAAATCAAATACTTATTACAATAAAAATACGCATTTACGCTGATATTGATCAATAAAAAACGCGGTAATAAATTTATTTTATGGCAATAACCAGCGTGAATTTTTTTGCCTTAAAAATATTAATAAAGGCTATCTTTCAGGCAATTAAAGGTTAATAAAACACCATTGTTCCTTTAAAACATTTTTGTGGTTTATCAACTTTACCAGGAATATTTATTCAATTTCCGGTTAAAGAGTGGGATATATCACACATTCACCAGAAGAATGTTTTTAGATTCAATATTAAATTATCAAATGAATAACATTCGGCATCACTGACTAAACATTTACAACATCTGCTCAACACTAAAATTTTCTAATTTTATAGCGTTAAATTTTGTGATTGCGATCATGCGCAGCAGATGAGAGGAACACAAAGTCAACCAAATAGTGAAATGTGCTTAGCGTCGCAAAATTGAGAATTGATGTCGTTTGGCGCTTCGCTTACCCGGCCTGCAACCTTCAGAAAACAAAAACCCCGCCGAAGCGGGGTTTCGTAAGAAGTTGAAGCTGACCGATAAGCCGGGTTCTGTCGTGGACAGTCATTCATCTAGGCCAGCAATCGCTCACTGGCTCAAGCAGCCTACCCGGGTTCAGTACGGGCCGTACCATGTGAACCCCTATTTGGCCTTGCTCCGGGTGGAGTTTACCGTGCCACGGACTGTTACCAGCCGCGCGGTGCGCTCTTACCGCACCCTTTCACCCTTACCTGATCCCGCTTGCGCGGGCCATCGGCGGTTTGCTCTCTGTTGCACTGGTCGTGGGTTTCCCCCCCAGGCGTTACCTGGCACCCTGCCCTGTGGAGCCCGGACTTTCCTCCCCTCCGCCCGTCTCCCCCGAAAGGGACGACGACGAAGCGGCGACTGTCTGGTCAGCTTCGGCGCGCAGTATAGAGGGTTTGCGCGCCGCTGTCACCCCTGGCTACGCATGCCTACCTGCAATGTGGCCGCGATATTCCGCGAGGCGCGGTAAATGTTGTCATACGCTCCCTGGAACGCCTCTTCCAGTGAACCGATGCGGGTCAGTACGCTGAACACCGCGTCGATGCCGTACTGATGCACCACACCCACATCCTGCGTCAGACTTCCGGCAATCCCGATCACCGGCTTATGGTATTTTTTGGCGACGCTCGCCACGCCTACGGGCACTTTGCCATTAATGCTCTGGCTGTCGATGCGCCCTTCCCCGGTCAGCACCCACGTGCAATCGTGAATATGTTCTTCAAGATTGAGCGCCTGAGTGACAATCTCGATGCCGCTTTTCAGCTCAGCGCCCAGGAAGGCCATCAGCGCCGCGCCCATGCCGCCCGCGGCGCCAGCCCCCGGAACCCGGTTGACGTCAATGCGCAGTGATTTTTTGATCACCCCGGCGTAGTGGCTAAGATTGGCGTCGAGTTCGAGGATCATCTCCTCCGTGGCGCCTTTTTGCGGGCCAAAGATACGCGACGCGCCGCTTTCACCGACCAGCGGATTCGTCACGTCACAGGCGACGCGGATTGCGCATCCCTGAAGACGCGGATCGAGATCGGAAATATCAATCCGGTTAAGCGCCATCAGGCTGCCGCCGCCGTAGCCGATCTCCGTCCCGTTCGCATCCGTAAACTTCGCGCCCAGCGCCTGCATCATACCCGCGCCCCCATCGTTGGTTGCGCTCCCGCCGATACCGATAATGATGTTGCGCGCGCCTTTATCCAGCGCGCTGAGGATCAGCTCCCCCGTCCCGCGCGACGTCGTGACCAGCGGGTTACGCTGCGCGGGAGGAACAAGCACCAGGCCGCTGGCGGCGGCCATCTCGATAAACGCGGTGGTACCGTCGCCCGAGATCCCCCAACTGGCCTTCACCTTTTCCCCTAACGGGCCGGTGACGACAGCCTGCTGCCAGGTGCCCTGCGTCGCAGCGATCATCGCTTCAACCGTACCTTCTCCGCCGTCAGCAACGGGAACAGACACGTAATGAGCGTCGGGGAAAATTTCCCGAAATCCTTTTTCTATCGCCTGCGCCACCTCGGTGGCAGGCAGGCTTTCTTTATAAGAGTCTGGCGCGATTACGATTTTCATAGTTGTATGCCTGAGCCGTAGGCCCGGTAAGCGTAACGCCACCGGGCGGGACGTCATTAGCGAGCAATTTCAACCTTCGCCAGTTTTTCGTAATAGCACGCTAACGCGCTGTGATCAGCGGTGCCCAGACCGTCCGCACGCAGCGCCTGCATCATCTCCATGACGGCGGCAGTCAGCGGCAACTGCGCGCCCACGCCGTGGGAGGTATCCAGCGCATTCGCCAGATCCTTAATGTGCAGATCGATGCGGAAGCCCGGCCTGAAGTTACGATCCATCACCATCGGCGCCTTGGCATCCAGCACGGTGCTGCCCGCCAGACCACCGCGAATGGCCTGATAGACCAGATCCGGATTAACGCCCGCTTTGGTGGCCAGCGTCAGCGCTTCGGACATGGCCGCGATGTTTAACGCCACAATCACCTGGTTTGCCAGCTTGGTGACGTTGCCTGCGCCAATTTCACCGGTGTGCACCACGGAGCCAGCCATGGCTTTCATCAGGTCGTAGTATTTGTCAAACACGGCTTTATCGCCCCCCACCATCACCGACAAGGTGCCGTCGATGGCTTTCGGTTCGCCGCCGCTGACCGGCGCATCCAGCATTTCCACGCCTTTCGCTTTCAGCGCCTCGCTGATTTCGCGGCTTGCCAGCGGTGCGATAGAACTCATGTCGATCACCACCAGACCCGGCTTCGCGCCGTCGATAATGCCGTTCTCACCCAGCGCCACCTCTTTCACGTGCGGGGAGTTTGGCAGCATGGTGATAATTACGTCGCACTGCTCAGCAATCGCTTTTGCGGTTGTCGCCGTTTCTGCGCCAGCCGCAATCACCTCTGCCACCGCGTCTGAATTCCGATCTAAAACCACCAGTGAGTAACCTGCTTTGATGAGGTTTTTGCTCATTGGTTTGCCCATGATACCCAGGCCAATAAAACCCACTTTCAGCGTCATAATCTGTTTCCTCAATGATGGTTATTTTTTAAAAGCGTCCGCTAATTTCTGCGTGGCGGCGCGGAATACGCCGAGATCGCTGCCCACGGCGACAAACGTTGCGCCCCACTCCAGGTAGCGGCGGGCATCGGCTTCCACTGGCGCCAGAATGCCGCACGGTTTACCGTGCGCTTTGGCACGGGCAAAAATGTGCTGAATTGCGCGCTGCACGTCCGGATGGCTGGCGTTGCCCAGATGACCAAAGGCGGCCGCCAGATCGCTCGGGCCGACGAAAATGCCGTCTACCCCCTCCGTCGCGGCAATAGCGTCGACGTTATCGACCCCCTGCTGGCTCTCGATCTGAACCAGAATGGTGATGTTCTTGTTGGACTGGGCGAAATAGTCCGGCACGGTGCCAAACATGTTGGCGCGGTGCGAGACGGACACGCCGCGGATCCCTTCCGGTGGATAGCGGGTCGCCGCCACGGCCAGCACCGCTTCTTCTTCCGTTTCAACAAACGGGATCAGGAAGTTGTAGAAGCCGATATCCAGCAGACGCTTGATGATCACCGGCTCGTTGGTGGGCACACGCACCACCGGCGCGCTGTGGCTGCCTTTCAGCGCCATCAGCTGCGGAATAAACGTGTTGATATCGTTTGGCGCATGTTCGCCGTCCAGCACCAGCCAGTCGAACCCGGCCAGGCCCAGCACTTCGGTGCTGATGGGGTTGGCCAGCGCAGACCAGCAGCCAATCTGAATCTGGTGCGCCGCGAGGGCCGCTTTAAATTTATTCGGGAAGATGTCGTTACTCATTACTTATACCTTTTTTAATTCCGCAGTTTTAGCCAGTAGCTTTTCTTATTTATTCCGACTCAGCGTCAGCGTTATATTTATTTTCCTGACTGAATTTTGGCGTTATAAAATCGTCATTCAGTATAATCGTCACCACCCGGCAGCACATTGTCTCAATGCTCAATTATCTAACGGGAGTGGCACGCTATTTTGAGCATATGCCCAACACAGTGGGCGCTGATGCACAGAATCAACGATTAGTGGTTCGGGAGCGATCGCGATCACATTCTCACCTTTCCTCTCCTGGCATTCTTTATTTCCTCAATAAGAAACAATTAACCATCTGGCTATATTTAGTATCAGATATTTTGCTGGAGAAGAGTGAACAATGGCCGATATTGAAATTCGACAGGCGTCGCCGACGGCGTTCTATATAAAAGTGCACGATACCGATAACGTGGCGATTATTGTCAACGACAATGGCTTAAAAGCTGGCACCCGCTTTCCGGATGGCCTGGAGCTGATTGAGCACATTCCGCAGGGGCATAAAGTCGCACTGGTCGATATCCCGGCGCAGGGCGAAATCGTGCGCTACGGCGAAGTCATCGGCTATGCGGTGCGCGCTATCCCGCAGGGTAGCTGGATTGAGGAGTCGCTGGTTGAGCTGCCCACCGCCCCGCCGCTGGAGTCGTTGCCGCTGGCTACCCGCGTCCCTGAGCCGTTGCCTCCGCTGGAGGGTTATACCTTCGAGGGTTACCGCAACGCGGATGGCAGCGTGGGAACCAAAAACCTGCTTGGCATCACCACCAGCGTGCATTGCGTGGCGGGCGTAGTGGATTATGTGGTGAAAATTATTGAGCGCGATCTGTTGCCGAAATACCCCAACGTTGACGGCGTGGTGGGTCTTAACCACCTGTACGGCTGCGGCGTGGCGATCAACGCGCCCGCAGCGGTCGTGCCGATCCGCACGATTCACAATATCGCCCTTAACCCAAACTTTGGCGGTGAGGTCATGGTGATTGGTCTCGGCTGTGAAAAATTGCAGCCAGAACGCCTGTTGCAGGGTACTGAGGATGTGAAAGCCATTCCGGTTGACGATGCCAGTGTTGTGCGACTTCAGGATGAACACCATGTCGGCTTCACATCGATGGTCGACGACATTTTACAGGTGGCAGAGCGCCATCTGGAGAAGCTGAACAAACGCCAGCGTGAAACCTGCCCGGCCTCTGAACTGGTCGTTGGGACACAGTGTGGCGGCAGCGATGCGTTTTCCGGCGTCACCGCCAACCCGGCAGTCGGTTATGCCTCCGATCTGTTCGTGCGCTGCGGCGCCACGGTGATGTTCTCCGAAGTCACCGAAGTACGTGATGCTATCCACCTGCTCACGCCGCGCGCCGTCAACGAAGAGGTGGGCAAACGCCTGCTGGAGGAGATGGCCTGGTACGATAACTATCTCGACATGGGCAAAACCGACCGCAGCGCCAACCCGTCTCCGGGTAACAAGAAAGGCGGCCTGGCCAACGTGGTGGAAAAGGCCCTCGGGTCGATTGCCAAATCCGGCCAGAGCGCGATTGTGGAAGTGCTCTCCCCTGGCCAGCGACCAACCAAACGCGGTCTGATCTACGCGGCAACGCCTGCCAGTGATTTCGTGTGCGGTACCCAGCAGGTGGCGTCCGGCATTACGGTACAGGTCTTTACCACCGGGCGCGGCACGCCGTACGGCCTGATGGCGGTACCGGTGATCAAAATGGCGACCCGCACCGAGCTGGCAAACCGCTGGTATGACTTAATGGATATCAACGCGGGCACCATCGCCACCGGGGAAGAGAGTATTGAAGAGGTGGGCTGGAAGCTGTTCCACTTCATTCTGGATGTGGCAAGCGGGCGGAAGAAAACCTTCTCCGATCAATGGGGATTGCATAACTCGCTGGCGGTGTTTAACCCGGCGCCGGTGACGTGATGGCCCCTCACCCTGTCCTCTCCCCACCAGGGAGAGGGTTAGGGAGAGGGGAAAAGCCTCTTTAGACCAGCACCACATCGATCCCGCTTTTGCGTAATCCTTCAAGGCTTTCCGCCGGAATGCCTTCATCAACGATAATCATGTCGATCCGCTGAGTATCAATGATTTTATGCAGGCTTGAACGGTTAAACTTGCTGGAGTCAGTGACAACGATAATACGCTCCGCCACCTCGCACATTTTGCGGTTCAGACGGGCTTCATCCTCGTTGTGCGTACTCACCCCCCGGTCGAGATCGATGGCATCGACACCCAGGAACAGCAGGTCAAAATGGTAATTCTGTAAGGACTGCTCCGCCTGGTCGCCATAGAAGGACTGCGACTGACGGCGCAAGTGCCCGCCGGTCATCAGCAGCTCTACGCCCTCCGCTTCCAGCAGCGCGTTTGCCACGTTCATCCCGTTGGTCATGGCAATGACATCGGTGTGCTGGCGCAGCATGCGGGCAATTTCAAAGGTTGTGGTGCCGGAGTCCAGAATAATGCGGTGACCCGGCTTCACCAGTTCAGCCGCCGCCTGCGCGATGCTGCGCTTCACTGCCGTATTAAGGGAACTTTTGTCCTCAACGGACGGCTCCACGCCGGGGGCATTGCCTTCGCAAATCAGCGCGCCGCCGTAAGCGCGAACGGCAATCCCCTGCTTTTCCAGAAAGGCCAGATCGTTACGGATCGTCACCGTCGACACGCCGAATAAAAGAGAAAGATCGTTAACCTGCACGCTTCCCTGCGCCCGCAACCGCTGAATGATCTGCTCTCGCCTTTCACTGGTGCCGGTGATGCGCTTCTCTGCGGATGAATCGGTGCTGCTCATACGAGCTCCTTAGTAAATACACTTTCGTTTCATTTCGTTTTGCTTATTAACGCCTTTCTTTTGAGGGAATGCAAGCCCTGTATGGTGTGCGGACGCAAGCTTAATCGCCGCTGAAACCTTTCATTATGTTTCTTTTGTGAAACAGATCGGAAAACTATTATCTTTCGTTTTATTTTTACCTCACCATAATGCAGTATCAAATGAAACAAAACGAAAGATTAATACCAACACCATCCGAAATGGAGAGGAAAGTGAAACATCTGACAGAAATGGTGGAACAACATAAACGGGGGAATACAAACGGGATTTATGCCGTCTGTTCCGCACATCCACTGGTACTTGAAGCTGCACTACGTTACGCCCATTCACAACAGACGCCCCTGCTGATAGAAGCCACCTCAAACCAGGTGGATCAGTTTGGCGGTTATACCGGTATGACGCCCGCCGATTTTTATGGGTTTGTCTGCAAGCTGGCGGGATCTCTTGGTTTCCCCACCTCGCAGCTGATCCTTGGCGGCGATCATTTAGGTCCAAACCGCTGGCAAAACCTGCCGGCTTCGCAGGCGATGGCGAACGCCGACGATCTGATCAGAAGCTACGTGGCGGCCGGGTTTAAAAAAATTCACCTCGATTGCAGCATGTCCTGCAAAGACGACCCGGTTCCGTTAACCGATGCAATCGTTGCCGGGCGTGCCGCTCGGCTGGCTAAAATTGCCGAAACCACCTGTCTCGAGCAATTTGGCGTAGCCGATCTGGTCTACGTTATCGGCACGGAAGTTCCGGTTCCCGGTGGGGCACACGAGACGCTGACCGAGCTTGAGGTCACCACGCCAGAGGCGGCACGCGCCACGCTTGAGGCACACCGCCACGCATTCGAGAAGGAAGGGTTAAGCGACATCTGGCCGCGCATTATTGGCCTGGTGGTTCAGCCTGGCGTTGAGTTCGACCATGCGCAGGTTTGTGACTATCAACCGCATAAAGCCGTCGCGCTGAGCGAGATGGTTGAAGCCTACGACACGCTTGTATTTGAAGCACACTCTACCGATTACCAGACGCCGCAGGCGCTGCGCCAGTTGGTGAAAGATCACTTCGCCATTCTGAAAGTCGGCCCTGCGCTAACCTTCGCGCTGCGCGAAGCGCTGTTCTCACTGGCAGCAATTGAAGAAGAGCTGCTGCCGGCAAAAGCCTGCTCAGGGCTGCGTCACGTCCTGGAAAACGTGATGCTCGATCGCCCGGAATACTGGCAAAGCCACTATCACGGCGACGGCAATGCCCGTCGCCTGGCGCGCGGTTACAGCTATTCCGACCGCGTGCGCTATTACTGGCCAGACAGCCAGATTGACGACGCCTTTGAGCGGCTGGTACGCAACCTGGCGGATGAACCGATCCCGCTGCCGCTGATCAGCCAGTATCTGCCGTTGCAGTACAGCAAAGTTCGCGATGGCGCTCTCAGGTCCACACCACGGGAACTCATCCTCGACCACATTCAGGACATACTCCAGCAGTACCATGCCGCCTGCGAAGGCGTAACGACTCAACACGCATAATTAAAAAGAGGAAAACGCTATGCCAAACATTGTCTTATGCCGCATTGATGAACGCCTGATCCACGGTCAGGTGGGCGTACAGTGGGTGGGGTTTGCGGGGGCGAACCTGGTGCTGGTGGCAAATGACGAGGTTGCAGACGATCCGGTTCAGCAAAACCTGATGGAGATGGTGCTGGCGGAAGGCATCGCCGTGCGTTTCTGGTCCCTGCAAAAAGTGATCGACAACATTCATCGCGCCGCCGACCGGCAGAAAATTCTGCTGGTCTGTAAAACACCGGCTGATTTTTTAACGCTGGTCGAGGGCGGCGTGCCCATCACCCGTATTAACGTCGGAAATATGCATTACGCCAGTGGCAAACAGCAAATTGCCAAAACGGTATCTGTAGACGCGAACGATATCGCCGCGTTTAACGGCCTGAAGGCGGCCGGAGTGGAATGCTTCGTTCAGGGCGTTCCAACAGAGACTGCTTTGGATCTCTTTAAACTGCTCTGAGGGATTCACAATGGAAATCAGTCTGTTGCAGGCTTTCGCGCTGGGGCTTCTCGCCTTTATCGCGGGCCTGGATATGTTTAACGGCTTAACACACATGCACCGTCCGGTGGTACTCGGGCCACTGGTTGGCCTGATTCTGGGCGATTTGCACACCGGAATTCTGACCGGCGGTACGTTAGAACTGGTCTGGATGGGACTCGCGCCGCTGGCGGGCGCGCAGCCGCCAAACGTGATTATCGGCACCATCGTTGGCACGACATTTGCCATTACTACAGGCGTGAAGCCGGATGTCGCCGTTGGGGTCGCCGTGCCGTTTGCCGTGGCGGTTCAGATGGGGATCACTTTCCTCTTCTCGGTGATGTCCGGCGTGATGTCCCGCTGCGATCGCATGGCGGCTAACGCAGACACCCGTGGTATTGAACGGGTCAACTATCTGGCACTGCTGGCGCTCGGCGTCTTCTACTTCCTGTGCGCGTTTCTGCCCATCTACTTCGGGGCTGAACATGCGAAAACCGCCATTGACGTGCTGCCGGAACGTCTGATCGACGGTCTCGGCGTCGCGGGCGGCATCATGCCAGCGATCGGCTTCGCCGTGCTGCTGAAGATCATGATGAAAAACGTTTACATCCCTTACTTCATTATCGGCTTTGTCGCCGCGGCCTGGCTGAAACTCCCGGTGCTGGCGATTGCCGCGGCTGCGCTGGCGATGGCGCTGATCGACCTGCTGCGCAAATCGCCTGAACCCACGGCGCCTGCCGCCCAGAAAGAGGAATTTGAAGATGGCATCTAATCACACCACCCTGCCGGGCGTGTCTGAAAGTGAAGAGACACTGCTGACCGGCGTGAATGAAAACGTCTACGAAGACCAGAGTATTGGCGCTGAGCTAACGAAAAAGGATATTAACCGTGTCGCCTGGCGTTCCATGCTGCTACAGGCCTCGTTTAACTACGAGCGTATGCAGGCCTCCGGCTGGCTGTATGGGCTACTGCCCGCGCTGAAAAAGATCCACACCAATAAGCGGGACCTGGCGCGCGCCATGAAAGGCCATATGGGTTTCTTTAACACCCACCCGTTCCTGGTGACCTTCGTCATCGGCATTATTCTGGCAATGGAGCGTTCCAAGCAGGATGTGAACAGCATCCAGAGCACTAAAATTGCCGTCGGCGCACCGCTCGGTGGCATTGGTGACGCCATGTTCTGGCTGACCCTGCTGCCCATCTGCGGGGGGATTGGCGCCAGCCTGGCGCTACAGGGATCCATTCTTGGCGCGGTGGTCTTTATCGTGCTGTTTAACGTGGTGCATCTCGGCCTGCGTTTTGGTCTGGCGCACTATGCCTACCGAATGGGGGTCGCCGCGATCCCGCTGATCAAGGCCAACACCAAAAAGGTTGGTCATGCTGCGTCCATTGTCGGGATGACAGTGATTGGTGCGCTGGTGGCAACCTATGTGCGCCTGAATACCACACTCGAGATTAAAGCCGGGGATGCAGTCGTCAAACTGCAAACCGATGTGATCGACAAACTGATGCCCGCCTTTCTGCCGCTGGTCTACACCCTGACCATGTTCTGGCTGGTACGCCGTGGCTGGAGCCCGCTGCGCCTGATTGGTATCACCGTGGTGCTGGGCGTTGTCGGTAAATTCTGTCACTTCCTGTAAAAAGCAAAGAGGTTGCGATGTTAGGCATTATTTTGACGGGTCACGGCGGTTTTGCCAGCGGGCTGGAACAGGCGATGAAGCAAATCCTCGGCGAACAGCCGCAGTTTATCGCCATCGATTTTCCGGAAAGCTCCACCACTGCGCGGCTGACCGCGCAGCTTGAGCAGGCAGTGAATGAACTGGATGCAGAGCACGATATCGTGTTTCTCACCGATCTTCTCGGCGGTACGCCGTTTCGTGTGGCCTCTACCCTCGCGATGCAGCGCCCCGGCAGCGAAGTGATCACCGGCACCAATCTCCAGCTTTTGCTGGAGATGGTTCTGGAGCGCGACGGATTAAGCAGTGAAGCCTTTCGTTTGCAGGCGCTGGAGTGCGGCCATCGCGGCCTGACCAGCCTGGTGGATGAACTTGCACGCTGTCGCGAGGAAGCGCCCGCCGAGGAAGGGATATGAGGCAGCTGCTGCGCGCGCGTCGTCTGCTTACCGGGCAGGGCTGGCTGGATGACCATCAGCTGCGTATGGATAGAGGCGTCATCACCGCCATCGAGCCGATTCCGGCAGGGGTTAATACCCGCGAGGCAGACCTGCTTTGCCCGGCATACATTGATATCCACGTCCACGGCGGCGCGGGTGTGGATGTGATGGATGATGCGCCCGACGTGCTGGACCGGTTAGCCATGCACAAAGCGCGTGAAGGCGTGGGGGCGTTTCTGCCTACCACCGTCACCGCTCCGCTGGAGGCGATCCATGGCGCGTTACGGCGCATTGCCCGGCGCTGTCATGCCGGTGGCCCCGGCGCGCAGATCCTGGGCAGCTATCTGGAAGGCCCGTACTTTACACCGCAGAACAAAGGGGCGCACCCGCCAGAACTGTTTCGCGAACTGGATCTCGCGGAACTTGATGAGCTGATTGCGGTTTCGCAGAACACGCTGCGGGTGGTGGCGCTTGCTCCGGAAAAAGTGGATGCCCTGAAGGCGATCCATCACCTCAAGCAAAAAGGGATACGCGTCATGCTGGGCCACAGTGCCGCTACATACGCGCAAACCCTCGCCGCATTTGATGCAGGCGCAGCCGGGCTGGTGCACTGCTACAACGGCATGACGGGGTTACACCACCGGGAGCCCGGCATGGTTGGCGCCGGGCTTACGGACCCACGCGCGTGGCTGGAGCTTATTGCCGACGGGCATCACGTTCATCCTGGAGCCATGCGGCTATGTTGTTGCTGCGCGAAGGATCGTACGGTGCTGATTACCGATGCCATGCAGGCGGCGGGTATGCCTGATGGGCGCTATACGTTGTGTGGTGAAAATGTCGAGATGCAGGGCGGCGTTGTCCGCACGGCCTCAGGCGGGCTGGCGGGCAGCACGCTCGCGCTGGATGCCGCCGTGCGAAATATGGTGGAGCATACGGGGATCGCCCCAGAAAACGCAATCCATATGGCCTCGCTGCATCCTGCTCGTCTGCTCGGTATGGATCACCTGCTGGGAACGTTAGCGCCAGGCAAACGCGCCAATGTTCTTGCGCTGGATGCGGGTTTACACCTCCGGCAGATCTGGATCCAGGGTCAGGCTCTTTCCCTGTAGCCCCTTCACAGTGTGCCCTGTTGGCCTTACGGAAGACGATCGTAAGGCCTTTCTTTTCCTTTCCTTGATTTTCGCCTTTCCTTTCGCGATCACACTTTTCGTTTTATTTCTTTTTCGCCATTGAACTTTCGATTTCTTTTCTATAAATTTTATTTAACTGCTAAAGTGAACAAGTGAAACGAAACGAAAGATAGCGACACATTTACCAGCGTCTGATGTGGAATTCACACGACTAAGGACTGAGTTATGCCACAAACCACTATCGCCACCACCGGCACCTGGACCGAAAAAGAGATCCGCCAGCAGCCAGCCAGCTGGCTTCGCTCGCTCAACAATATTGATAATCTGCGCACGTCGATCGACAGTTTTCTGACGCCACTGTTGCGCAAGCCCGATCTGCGGATCGTTCTGACCGGCGCGGGCACGTCCGCTTTTATTGGCGACATCATTGCGCCATGGCTTGCCAGCCACACGGGGAAAAACATCACCGCGATACCTACGACCGATCTGGTCACCAACCCGATGGATTATTTCAGCCCTTCGCACCCGCTGCTGCTGGTCTCTTTCGCCCGTTCTGGCAATAGCCCGGAGAGCGTCGCCGCCGTTGAGCTGGCGAATCAGTTTGTACCGGAGTGCTACCACCTGTCGATCACCTGTAATGAAGCAGGCAGCCTGTACCAGAATGCCGTCGACAGCGATAACGCCTGCGCTCTGCTCATGCCAGCCGAAACGCACGATCGCGGGTTCGCGATGACAAGCAGCATCACCACCATGATGGCGAGCTGCCTGGCGGTATTCGCACCGGAAACGATCAACAGCAAAACGTTCCGCGACGTGTCCGATCGCTGTCAGGCGATCCTCACATCGCTTGGCGATTTCAGTCCCGGCGTCTTTGGTAACGAACCGTGGAAACGCATTGTTTATCTGGGCAGCGGTGGATTACAGGGCGCCGCACGGGAGTCTGCGCTGAAGGTGCTGGAGCTGACCGCCGGCAAGCTGGCGGCATTCTACGATTCGCCAACGGGTTTCCGTCACGGGCCTAAGTCGCTGGTAGACAACGAAACGCTGGTCGTCGTGTTTGTCTCCAGCCATCCGTATACGCGTCAGTACGATCGGGATCTGCTCGCCGAGCTGCGACGCGATCGTCAGGCCATGCGCGTGGTAGCCATTGCAGCCGAAACGGATCCGGTCATTGAAGCTGGCCCGCATATCCTGCTGCCGCCTTCCCGTTCATTTAACGATATGGAGCAGGCGTTCTGCTTCCTGATGTACGCCCAGGTCTTCGCACTGACACAGTCTCTGCACGTTGGCAATACGCCGGATACGCCATCCGCTAGCGGTACGGTTAACCGTGTGGTCCAGGGCGTCGTTATTCATCCGTGGCAGGCTTAAGAGGACAGGCTCATGAGTATTATTTCTACCAAATATCTTTTGCAGGACGCACAGGCGAAGGGCTATGCCGTTCCGGCCTTTAACATCCATAACGCCGAGACGATCCAGGCGATCCTCGAAGTCTGTAGCGAAATGCGATCGCCGGTGATCCTCGCGGGTACGCCGGGGACGTTTAAACATATTGCGCTGGAAGAGATCTACGCCTTGTGCAACGCGTATTCCCTTACTTATGACATGCCGCTGGCGCTACACCTCGATCACCACGAATCGCTGGACGACATTCGCCGCAAAGTCCATGCCGGCGTACGTAGCGCAATGATCGACGGTAGCCATTACCCCTTCGAACAAAACGTCAAGCTGGTGAAATCGGTCGTCGATTTCTGCCACCTCAACGACTGTAGCGTCGAGGCCGAACTGGGCCGACTGGGCGGAGTGGAAGATGACATGAGCGTAGACGCCGAAAGCGCGTTCCTGACCGACCCGCAGGAAGCAAAACGCTTTGTCGAAATGACAGGCGTGGACAGCCTCGCCGTTGCCATCGGTACCGCGCACGGTCTTTATACCAAACGCCCAAAAATCGACTTCCAGCGGCTGGCCGAGATCCGCGAGGTAGTGACAGTGCCGCTGGTGCTGCACGGTGCGAGTGATGTGCCGGATGAGGATGTGCGCCGCACCATTGAGCTGGGCGTCTGCAAAGTTAACGTCGCAACAGAGCTGAAAATCGCCTTCTCTGACGCAGTCAAAGCCTGGTTTGCCGAGAACCCACAGGGCAACGATCCGCGCTTCTACATGCGCGTCGGCATGGATGCCATGAAAGAGGTGGTCAGAAGCAAAATCACCGTTTGCGGCTCGGCGAACCGGCTGCTGCTTGCGACTGAAGCCTGAACCCATCGCGCATAACGTTAGTACCTAAAAAAATAACTATAAGCCTCGCAAATATGAAGGCGCGTCCTTAAGCCGGACAGCGCCTTCCATTATCCTAAAAATCCGAGGAGTCCCTACATGACACAGGAAAAGTCGTTTAAATCGAAAGCGTGGGAGTTTTTCCAGAGCCTGGGAAAGACGTTTATGTTCCCGGTCTCACTGTTGGCCTTTATGGGGTTGTTGTTAGGTATCGGTAGTTCTGTCACCAGCCCTTCCACCATCAAAAGTTTTCCCTTTCTGGGCGGCGAGTTAACGCAGCTCACCTTTGGTTTTATCGCCATGGTCGGCGGCTTTGCTTTTACCTATCTGCCGCTGATGTTTGCCATGGCGATCCCGATGGGCCTTGCCAGACGTAATAAAGCGGTGGGCGCTTTTGCCGGATTCGTTGGCTACATGCTGATGAACATGAGCATCAACTACTACCTGACCGCCACCCACCAGCTTGCGGATGCCGCCACCATGAGACAGGTGGGACAATCCATTGTGCTTGGCATTCAAACGCTGGAGATGGGCGTGCTCGGCGGCATTGTGGTAGGGGTGATCACCTACTTCCTGCACGAACGTTTCCAGGACACGGTGCTGCACGACGCGTTTGCCTTCTTTAGCGGCATTCGTTTTGTGCCCATCATTACCGCCCTCACCCTGTCGCTGGTCGGCTTGTTTATCCCCCTGCTGTGGGAATATGTGGCAATGGGCATTGCCGGGATTGGTCATATCATCCAGAGCACCAGCGTCTTTGGGCCATTCCTGTATGGTGTGGGCGTACTGCTGCTCAAACCTTTTGGCCTACACCACATCCTGCTGGCGATGGTGCGCTTCACCCCGGCGGGCGGCATTGAGATGGTTAACGGCCAGGAAGTGGCCGGTGCGCTGAACATTTTCTACGCCGAGCTGAAAGCTGGCCTGCCGTTTAGTCCGCACGTTACGGCATTTTTATCGCAAGGGTTTATGCCGACCTTTATCTTCGGCCTGCCTGCCGTGGCTTACGCTATCTACCGCACCGCGCGCCCGGAAAACCGTCCGGTGATTAAAGGGCTGCTGCTTTCAGGCGTGCTGGTTTCAGTTGTCACGGGTATTTCAGAGCCGATTGAGTTCCTGTTCCTGTTTATTGCCCCTGTGCTTTACGCGTTTCATATCGTTATGTCTGGCCTGGCGCTGATGGTGATGGCGCTGCTCGGCGTCACCATCGGCAACACCGACGGCGGCATTCTGGATCTGCTGATCTTCGGCGTCATGCAGGGGATGTCGACCAAATGGTATCTGCTGTTCCCGGTGGGTATCGCCTGGTTTGCTATCTACTTCTTCGTCTTCCGCTGGTACATCCTCAGGCACGATATTAAAACGCCGGGCCGTGAGGTTGACGCGCAGGGTGCTCTCCAGGCGGTGGAAGCCAATACCCGGGCACGTGGAAAATCGAAATACGATCATGGGCTTATTCTTCGCGCGCTTGGCGGTAAAGAGAATATTGAGTCGCTCGACAACTGCATTACCCGCTTACGTCTGGTGGTAAAAGATATGGGGCTTATCGACCAGCAGGCGCTGAAGGCCGCGGGCGCCTTGTCAGTAGTGGTGCTTGATGCCCACAGCGTTCAGGTGATCATCGGTCCGCAGGTGCAGAGCGTCAAATCCGGCATTGAAGCCTTAATTTAACAGGGGGACGTTGTGTTTGATTTCGACAGAATCATTGAGCGTAAAAGCGATAAATGCCGTAAATGGGATCATACGTTTGTGTGCTCGCGTTTCGGTGATGTCCCGGAGGGATTTATCCCGCTGTGGATAGCAGACATGGATTTCACCTCGCCACCCGCCGTGATTGAAGGCTTCCAGCGCATCGTGGAGCATGGCACCTTCGGTTACACCTGGTGCTTCGACGAATTCTACGATGCGGTCATCGCCTTCCAGCGCACCCGTCATCAGGTTGAGGTGCATAAGTCATGGATCACCCTGACCTACGGCACCGTTTCCACGCTGCACTATACGGTTCAGGCGTTCTGCAAACCCGGCGACTGCGTGATGATGAATACCCCGGTGTATGACCCGTTTGCGATGGCGACACAGCGACAGGGCGTGCGGGTGCTTGCAAATCCGCTGAGCGTGAAGGAAAACCGCTATCAGCTGGATTTTAATCTGATTGAAGTTCAGCTCAAAACTCACCGTCCAAAACTGTGGTTCTTCTGCTCGCCGCATAACCCCTCGGGCCGAATCTGGCGCGCGGATGAGATACGTCAGGTGTCCGATCTCTGTAAGCGCTACGGCACGATTCTGGTGGTTGATGAGGTTCACGCCGAGCACATTCTGGACGGTACATTCGTCAGTTGTCTGACTTCGGGCTGTGCCGCCCAGGACAACCTGATTGTGCTGACCTCCCCCAATAAAGCCTTCAACCTTGGCGGGCTAAAAACATCCTACTCAATGATTCCAGACGATTCGCTGCGCCAGCGTTTCCGCCAGCAGCTGGAGAAGAACTCCATTACCTCGCCCAATATCTTCGGCGTGTGGGGAATTATTCTGGCTTATCAGCAAGGTCTGCCATGGCTCGACGCGCTGAATGGTTATCTGCGCGGCAATGCCCGCTACCTTGCGGATGCCATTCAGACCCATTTCCCTGCATGGAAGATGATGAACCCGGAGTCGTCGTATCTCGCCTGGATAGACGTCAGTGCGGACGATCGCAGTGCGACGGCGCTAACTCAACATTTCGCAAAACAGGCTGGCGTGGTCATTGAAGATGGCAGCCACTACGTACAAAACGGCGAAAACTACCTGCGTATTAACTTCGGCACCCAGCGCTACTGGCTGGAACAGTCCATCAACCGAATGCTGAAGCATTACTGATAAGGATCTTACCCCGATGAAAAAAATGCTCACTCTCTCGCTGCTGACTCTCTGTGTTTCTCATGGTGCGGCGGCAGCAAACTACGCGCTCAGTAACGACAATATTGCCCTTTCGTTTGATGATGCAAACGCAACGGTAGTGGTAACGGACAGCAAAGCTAACCATCCGCTCACGCCCCAGGAGTTGTTCTTTCTGACGCTACCGGATGAAACAAAAATCCACACCGCTGATTTCAAAATCAAGCACGTCGAAAAGCAGGACAATGCGATAGTCATCGACTTTACGCATCCGGATTTTATCGTAACGGTGAAACTGAACCTGGTGAAGGGAAAATACGCCAGCATTGGCTACACCATCGCCGCCGTCGGGCAGCCGCGGGACGTAGCGAAAATTACCTTCTTCCCGACGAAGAAGCAGTCTCAGGCACCTTACGTTGACGGGGCGATTAACAGCTCGCCAATCGTGGCCGACTCGTTCTTCATCCTGCCAGACAAACCGATTGTGAATACTTACGCTTATGAAGCCACCACGAACCTCAACGTGGAGCTGAAAACGCCAATTCTGCCTGAGACACCGGTTAGTTTTACCACCTGGTTCGGCACTTTCCCGGAAACTAATCAGCTGCGCCGCAGCGTAAACCAGTTTATCGATGCCGTGCGTCCGCGGCCTTATAAGCCTTACCTGCACTACAACAGCTGGATGGACATCGGCTTCTTTACCCCTTACTCCGAGCAGGATGTCATTGGGCGGATGGACGAATGGAATAAAGAATTTATTGCCGGACGCGGGGTGGCGCTGGACGCGTTCCTGCTGGACGATGGCTGGGACGATCGCACCGGACGCTGGCTGTTTGGCCCGGCATTCAGCAACGGTTTTGGCAAAGTCAGGGAAAAAGCCGACAGCCTGCATAGCTCGGTTGGGCTGTGGCTTTCTCCGTGGGGCGGATACAACAAGCCGCGCGATATTCGCGTCTCGCATGCAAAAGAGTATGGTTTCGAAACCGTAGACGGCAAGCTGGCGCTGTCGGGGCCGAACTATTTTAAAAACTTTAACGATCAGATCATCAAGCTGATCAAAAACGAGCATATTACCTCGTTCAAGCTCGACGGAATGGGTAACGCCAATTCGCATATCAAGGGCAGCCCATTTGCATCGGATTTTGACGCGTCCATTGCCCTGCTGCACAACATGCGCAGCGCAAATCCGAACCTGTTTATCAACCTGACCACCGGCACCGACGCCAGCCCGTCCTGGCTGTTCTATGCTGATTCAATCTGGCGTCAGGGCGATGATATCAACCTGTACGGCCCCGGCACGCCAGTGCAGCAGTGGATGACCTACCGCGATGCCGAAACCTGGCGATCCATCGTGCGTAAAGGTCCGCTGTTCCCGCTGAACTCACTGATGTACCACGGGATCGTCAGCGCAGAGAACGCTTACTATGGACTCGAGAAAGTGCAAACAGACAGCGATTTTGCCGATCAGGTCTGGAGCTACTTTGCAACCGGAACTCAGCTTCAGGAGCTGTACATTACGCCGTCCATGCTGAATAAGGCGAAGTGGGATACCCTGGCGCAGGCGGCGAAATGGTCGCGTGAGAATGCCAGCGTGCTGGTGGATACTCACTGGATTGGCGGTGACCCAACTTCGCTTGAGGTTTACGGCTGGGCCTCATGGAGTAAAGACAAAGCGATTTTTGGCTTACGAAACCCGTCGGATAAACCGCAACGTTACTTCCTGGATTTAACCAAAGATTTTGAGATCCCCGCAGGAGAGCGTTCCCAGTTTACCCTGAAAGCCGTGTACGGCAGTAATTCGACCGTACCAGAGGAGTATAAAAACGCTGTGGTGATTACGCTGCAACCGCTGGAAACGCTGGTGTTTGAGGCGATGCCGGGGAAATAGTGAGGCTTTGACACGGTGTAGGCCGGGTAAGGCGAAGCCGCCACCCGGCAAAACAGGCGGCAGGGTCTTACTCCCCCTGCTGCTCCAGCGCATATTTATACAGCGCATTTTTCTTCACGCCGTGGATCTCCGCCGCCAGCGCCGCCGCTTTTTTCAGAGGAAGTTCAGCCTGTAGCAGGGCCAGCGTACGCAGCGCATCGGCAGGCAGAGCGTCTTCCTGCGCTTTGTGGCCTTCGACAATCAGCACCATTTCGCCCTTGCGGCGGTTTTCGTCTTCTTTCACCCACGCCAGCAGTTCGCCGACCGGCGCACCGTGAATGGTTTCCCACGTTTTGGTCAGCTCGCGCGCCAGCACCACGTAGCGCCCTTCGCCCCAGACGGTCACCATATCCTCCAGGCTTTCCAGCAGACGGTGAGTGGATTCGTAGAAGATCAACGTACGCGGTTCGGCTTCCAGATCCTTTAATACATCGCGGCGACCTTTGGATTTAGCTGGCAGGAAACCTTCGTAGCAGAAACGATCGGACGGCAGACCCGCAGCGCTTAACGCCGCAATCGCCGCGCACGGCCCCGGCAGCGGCACAACGCGGATGCCAGCTTCCCGGCAGGTGCGTACCAGATGGTAGCCCGGATCGTTGATCAGCGGCGTTCCCGCATCGGAGACCAGCGCGATGTTCTGCCCTTCTTTAAGCTTCGCCACCAGCGTTTCGGCTTTTTGTTGCTCATTGTGATCGTGCAGGGCAAACAAACGGGCGTTGATGGCAAAGTGTTGTAGCAGTAAACCGGTATGACGGGTGTCTTCAGCCGCAATTAAATCAACAGCTTGCAATACGGTGAGCGCACGTTGGGTAATATCAGACAAATTCCCGATAGGAGTAGGTACAATATAAAGCTGGCCTTGAGAATTATCTGCCGTTTCGTGTTGTTTCATTGTTTCGTCCGTATTGCCGATTTAATATTGAGCATTGCGTAAAAAAATCACTGGATACAGTATGGTACCGTTAACGTTTCTTCGAAAAAAAGCCGCGCACAGCGTGCCCCTCCTGCTGGCAGCCCTGATCTTTACCGGCTGCGGCACCCAGGCACCTGACCAGAGCACTGCTCATATGCAGGGATCCGCTCAGGCTGATTCTGGCTTTTATCTGCAACAAATGTCGCAGAGTACAAATGATACCAGGATCAACTGGCAATTACTCGCCATTCGTGCACTGCTGAAAGAAGGGAAAACCCAGCAGGCCGCCGAGCTGTTCAGCCAGCTGCCGCAGGATCTTAACGACACTCAGCGCCATGAGCAGACGCTGCTGTCGGCAGAACTGAAGGTCGCGCAAAAAGATTACGACGGCGCGAAGAAGATCCTCGGCACCATCGATCTCAGCACGCTGGATAAAAACCAGCAGGCCCGTTTCTGGCAGGCCGGTATCACCGCTGAGCAGGGTCGCCCTTCCCTGACGCTACTCCGCGCGCTGATTGCCCAGGAGCCTCTGCTCGCGGGTGCAGACAAGCAAAAAAATATTGACGCAACCTGGCAGGCGCTCGCCTCCATGACCCAGGATCAGGCCAAGGCGCTGGTAATCAACGCCGATGAAAATGTCCTGCAAGGCTGGCTGGATCTGCAACAGATGTGGTTCAACAACCGCAGCGATCCGAACATGCTGAAAGCCGGCATTACCGACTGGCAAAAGCGTTACCCGCAAAACCCGGGAGCGAAAATGCTGCCAACGCAGCTGGTGAACGTGCAAAACTTTAAGCCCGCCTCCACCAGCAAAATCGCCCTGCTGCTGCCGTTAAACGGTCAGGCTGCGGTGTTTGGTCGCGCCATTCAGCAAGGTTTTGAAGCCGCGAAAAACGGCACCACCGCCGTCAGCGGCAGCGCGGTTCCGGCGCAGGCTGCACAGGCGGCGAATGTGAATGACGTTGTCAGCCCGTCCGCCGCCGAAACCAGCGACCTGACCACCGCGCAAACCCCTGCGCAGGGCACCATGCAGAATCCGGTTACCGCCCCAACGACGCAGCCTGCTACCCCAGCGCCTGCGGCAACACAGGCCCCGGCTGAAACACCGGCGCCCGCGACGGCAGAACAACCTCAGCCGCAAACCGCGCAGCCGGAACAGCAGCCAGCAACCCAGCCGCAGGCTGTGGCCACCACCAGCGCTTATCCTGGTGCAGAGTTGAAAATCTACGACACCAGCGCCCAGCCGCTTGACCAGGTGCTGGCGCAGGTTCAGCAGGACGGGGCCAGCATCGTTGTCGGCCCGCTGTTGAAAAACAACGTGGAAGCGCTGATGAAGAGCAACACCACGCTGAACGTGCTGGCGCTTAACCAGCCTGAGCAGGTTCAGAACCGCGCCAATATCTGTTACTTCGCCCTCTCTCCGGAGGATGAAGCCCGCGATGCGGCCCGCCATATTCACGAGCAGGGCAAGCAGGCGCCGCTGCTGCTGATCCCACGCAGCACGCTGGGCGATCGCGTTGCCAACGCGTTTGCGCAAGAGTGGCAGACCCTTGGCGGTGGCGTGGTGTTGCAGCAGAAATTTGGCTCAGCTTCCGAACTGAGAGCGGGCGTGAACGGCGGGGCAGGTATTGCCCTCAACGGTAGCCCGGTATCCGCCAGCCTGCCGCAGCAGCAGAGCGTCACCATCGGCGGTCTGACGATCCCGGCGCCACCTACCGACGCGCAAATCAGCGGCGGCGGTAAAGTGGATTCGGCATACATCGTCGCTACCCCGGAAGAGATCGCCTTTATCAAACCGATGATCGCCATGCGTAACGGCAGCCAGAGCGGCGCAACGCTCTACGCCAGCTCACGCAGCGCACAGGGTACCGCAGGCCCGGATTTCCGTCTGGAAATGGAAGGACTGCAATACAGCGAGATCCCCATGCTGGCAGGCAGCAACCCGCAGTTGATGCAGCAGGCGCTGGGCGCGGTGCGCAATGACTATTCCCTGGCGCGTCTGTACGCGATGGGCGTCGATGCCTGGGCGCTGGCAAACCACTTCACCCAGATGCGTCAGGTACCGGGCTTCGAGCTTAACGGGAATACCGGCGATCTGACCGCCGATCAGGATTGTGTGATTAACAGGAAGTTATCATGGCTCAAATACCAGCAGGGGCAGATTGTCCCGGCCAGTTAAGCCGTAAACAGACCGGCGACGCGTGGGAGTTAAAGGCGCGTCGCTGGCTTGAAGGCAAAGGACTGCGCTTTGTCGCCGCCAACGTTCGCGGGCGCGGCGGCGAGATTGACCTGATCATGAAAGACGGTCAGACCATCGTGTTTGTTGAAGTTCGCTACCGACAGTCGTCCCGTTTTGGCGGTGCTGCCGCCAGCGTGACGCTCGCCAAACAACAAAAATTATTACAGACTGCCCACTTGTGGCTTGCCCGCCATAATGGGAGTTTTGATACTGTGGATTGCCGTTTCGATGTGGTAGCCTTCACCGGAAATGCGATCGACTGGCTTAAAAACGCGTTTGGCGAAGACGCATAAATAAGATTTTAAAGGGATACCGTGCTCGAACGAATTAAAGTGTGCTTCACAGAAAGCATTCAAACGCAGATTGCCGCGGCGGAAGCCCTTCCGGACGCGATCTCGCGTGCGGCGATGACGCTGGTTCAGTCGCTGCTCAACGGCAACAAAATCCTCTGTTGTGGCAATGGCACGTCCGCTGCTAACGCACAGCATTTTGCTGCCAGCATGATCAATCGCTTCGAAACCGAGCGCCCGAGTTTACCTGCCATTGCACTAAACACCGATAACGTGGTCTTAACTGCGATTGCCAACGATCGTCTGCATGACGAAATCTACGCCAAGCAGGTGCGCGCCTTAGGCCATGCCGGAGACGTGCTGCTGGCGATCTCCACGCGCGGTAACAGCCGGGATATCGTTAAAGCGGTTGAAGCGGCAGTGACCCGGGATATGACGATTGTCGCCCTGACCGGTTACGACGGCGGAGAGCTGGCTGGCCTGCTGGGGCCGCAGGATGTGGAGATCCGCATTCCTTCGCACCGTAGCGCCCGCATCCAGGAGATGCATATGCTCACGGTGAACTGCTTATGCGATCTGATCGATAACACGCTTTTCCCTCACCAGGATGATTAAGGAGTTCTCATGAAGGTTTTATCGGCCCTTGCAGTCGTGATGTCTGCATTACTGCTTCAGGGATGCATCGCTGCCGCTGTAGTCGGCACCGCAGCGGTCGGCACCAAAGCAGCGACCGATCCGCGCACCGTTGGGACGCAGGTGGATGACGGTACGCTTGAGCTGCGCGTAAACAGTGCGCTGTCGAAAGACGAGCAGATCAAGAAGGAAGCACGCATCAACGTGACGGCTTATCAGGGCAAAGTGCTGCTGGCAGGCCAGGCGCCAAATCCTGAACTCGCCTCGCGCGCCAAACAGATCGCGATGGGTGTGGAAGGCACGGCGGAAGTGTTTAACGAGATCCGCCAGGGCCAGCCGATTGGTCTCGGCACCGCGTCATCTGATACCTGGATCACCACCAAAGTGCGTTCCCAGCTGCTGGGTACCGACCAGGTGAAATCCTCAAACGTGAAAGTGACCACGGAGAACGGCGAAGTATTCCTGCTGGGTCTGGTGACGGAACGTGAAGGGAAAGCGGCGGCGGATATCGCCAGCCGGGTGAGCGGCGTGAAACACGTCACCACCGCCTTTACTTACATTAAGTAATTACCACCTGACTACAGGCCCGGTAAGCGCTAGCGCCGCCGGGCTTTTTTCACACAAGCGCCATACTCCCCACAATAACTCCGCTCAACGCCACCAGCCCCGCAGTCAGCCACAGCGCTTTCGCCGGGAATGACTTACGCAGCATGATAAGCGACGGCAGGCTCACCGCCGGCAGCGTGATGAGCAGCGCCAGCGCCGGTGCGGTCCCCATACCAGCCATCATCATGGTCTGAATAATCGGGATCTCCGCCGCGGTTGGGATCACAAACAGGCACCCGGCCACCGCCATCGCAATCACCCACATCAGCGTGTTGTCGATAGCGCCATCCGCATGCGGGAACAGCCAGACGCGCGCCGCCCCCAGCACCAGTACGGCCAGGATATAGACCGGAATGGTGCTCCAGAAAAGCTGCCACAGCGCTTTGCCCCAGCGAGCAAAGAAACTGCCCTGCGGCTCGCTGACGTCCAGCTCAACGGAGGCAGGCCCGGCCTCGTTGTCTTTCACCAGGTGCTGCACCAGCGTAGCGACAAGCACCACCGTCAGCAGGCCAGCCGCCAGACGGATAAACGCAAAATGCCAGCCGAGAACGAAGCCCATAAACACCAGCGTTGCCGGGTTCAGCAGGGGGTTACCCATCCAGAAGGCAAGCGCGCCGCCCATCGACACACGCTGTCGGCGCATACCCGCCGCCACCGGTGCGGCGCAGCAGGAGCACATCATGCCCGGCAGGGAGAAAATCGTCCCCAGCAGCGTGCCCTGCAAGCGCGGCTGTCCCAGGGTTTTCACCAGCCAGTTACGCGGGATAAGTACCTGAATCAGCGAGCCCAGCAATACGCCCAATACCGCCGCTTTCCAGACGGCAAGAAAATAGACCATGGCGTAATCCCACGCCGCGCGTAGCGGGCTGGAATCGGCCTGCGCGAGAATCGATTTACCGATGCTGTGGGTGTCGGCGGCGGTGAAGGCTTTACCGTAGTACGGCTGCCATTTCACATACCAGAGGCCAATGATGACCAGGAGAAAGAAGAGTGCGGGCTTCCACCACTGAACAGGTGTTGCCGCCTGAGATGAAGACTGACCAGTCATACCATTCCCCGGAAGGTGTTATTTAATAAGCCGGGGAAGTTTACACCTCGCCCTGCGCGATTTCACGCAGTTTTGCCGAAGGGATAATATTAACCCCCTCCTGCGACGGAGCCAGCGCCTCTTTTAGCATCGCCAGCGCGACATCCCGCGCCTCGATGGACTTCCAGTTACCCGGCAGAATGCGAAACAGCGGAGCGAAAAAAGACTCGTTAAAACGACGTTCGTCACGGTGCCCCATCAGCATGGAAGGCCGCGCGATGGTCAGGCGCTCCCATTTCTGCGCGATTAACGCCTCTTCCATTTTGCCCTTCACCTGGTTGTAAAAAAACGGCGAGCCTGCGTTCGCGCCGTGCGCGCTGACCACCAGGAAATGTTTTGCGCCCAGCTTTTTCGCCGTCAGGGCGGTATCCACCACCAGTGTGTAATCCGCATGGACAAAAGCTTCTTTACTACCCGCTTCCCGTCGGGTGGTGCCAAGGCAGCAAAAGGCGATATCAATGGGATCCTGCACCTGCGCCAGCGCGTCGGTGAGCTGTGGATCGTGCGGGTTATAGACGCCGGTGATATCCAACAGCGGGCGACGCGTCGGGGCGGCGATATAATTGATATGCCGATCCTGGATCAGCAGCCGCAGCAGATGTCCACCCACCAGCCCGGTTGCGCCGGTAATCAGTACCTGACTCATCTTATCCCCTTTACAGAATTGTCCGTTTGCGTTCTGGGCCTGCTCTACCACACTTAAAAGTCTGTTACCGGTAAGTATTTACCACAAACGGGAAAAAAACAGTCTGAAGCGAAAACAACGGAGGAAGCATGGGTAAAAAAATCGCAGTCTTGATTACCGACGAGTTTGAAGATTCAGAATTTACGTCGCCAGCAGAGGCATTCCGCAAGGCGGGCCACGAGGTGGTCACCATCGAGAAAGAAGCGGGTAAAACCGTGAAGGGCCATAAGGGCGAAGCCAGCGTGACCATTGACGAATCCATTGATAACGTCAGCCCGTCGGATTTCGACGCCCTGCTGTTACCGGGCGGTCATTCACCGGATTCCCTGCGCGGAGACGAGCGTTTCGTCACCTTTACCCGTGACTTCGTCGGCACCGGTAAACCGGTATTTGCCATTTGCCACGGTCCGCAGCTGCTGATCAGCGCCGAGGTGGTACGCGGGCGTAAGCTCACCGCGGTGAAGCCGATCGTTATCGATCTGAAAAACGCGGGAGCCGAGTTCTACGATCAGGAAGTGGTGAACGATAACGATCAGCTGATCACCAGCCGTACACCGGACGATCTGCCAGCGTTTAACCGTGAAGCGCTACGCCTGCTCGGCGCGTAACCAGTGCAGCTTCTTGCCAAAGCCCAGGGTGTTGTCGGTAAATTTCAGCTCATCAAGGCGGATTTCCCACACCGGGGCTTTTAGCGCCGCGGCCACCGGGAAGCGGCGCGTATAGCGTTTACGTTGCGCGTCGCTCTCCTCACCTTCCAGGCGACGAATTTCGCCTTTAAACTGGACCCCGCGGATCAGCGCAACGGTTTTAGGCTGACCGTTTACCGTGCCCGCCACTTTTGCCCGCTGGCCCGTCATCTGCGCATGCCGCGTTTTATCTTCGCTCATCACGTAAAAGGCCACTCGCTCGGGATCGTAGTAATAAAAGGCATTTGCGCACCACATCTCCTCGTCTTTACAGACGCACCAGGTCACGACATGCTGCTTTGCCAGCCAGCGGTTAATGGCGGCCAGTGTTTCCATTTTCGCTCTCTCTCATGCTATGGTGCGTTCACCTTAACATACTGAATCTGTTTACCGTGTGCTGGTTTCTCTATCTTGTCCGAACCGCTGATAACGCACTCTACACCGGGATCACTACCGATGTGGCACGGCGTTTTTTACAACATCAAACGGGGAAAGGGGCGAAGGCGCTGCGGGGGAAAGGTGAACTTCAGTTAGCGTTTTCAGCCGCCGTGGGCGACAGATCCCTGGCGCTCAGGCTGGAATACCGCATCAAGCAGCTGACGAAGCGCCAGAAAGAGCGTCTCGTCAACGGGGACGGCTCTTTCGAGGCGCTACGCGAAAGCCTGCTTAAAAACGATTGAAATGATCGTGGTACTCCACCAGACCGGTAACGCCGTCGAGCGCATCATCCGCCAGAGGATGCACCAGGAAAGATGTTTCCGTGCCCGGCCAGTGGCAGCGCAGATCGTATCTGGACGCTGGCTTAAAACCTAAACGTTCGTAGAACGCCGGATCGCCCAGAACGACGACAGCGGCATAGCCAAATTCATTCAGTGAATCCAGCCCTTCATAGACCAGCTGGCGCGCCAGGCCCTGGCCACGGTAGTTTTCATCCACAGCCAGCGGCGCCATGCCGACCCACTGTAACTCTTCACCCTGCACAATCACCGGGCTGAAGGCCACGTAGCCGACCACCTGCCCTTCATCGTCGGTGGCAACCAGGCCCAGCGTAATCAGGCCATCTTCGCGAAGATCGTGAACCAGTTGGGCTTCGGCGTCGCCTGCAAAAGAGCGGCGTAACAACGCATCGATACCCGGCGCATCAATCCCAATTTCGACTCGAATCAGCATGGCTCACCTACTGAAGTGTGTTTACTGTCCGGCGGGGTTTTTAGCCCGGCCTCAACGAAATCTGCCATTTGCATCAACATCATACGCAGCGCTTTCGGCATCTGCTCCAGCTCAATGGCATCCATTAAATTTTTGACGTACAGACCGAGCTCCGTGTCGCCTTCAATCACCAGACGACGCTGGAAGAAGAGGGTGTCCGGATCCTGTTTGCGCGCGACGATCATCAGCAGATCGCTGGCATCCGCGCTAAAGCTGACATCCGCCTCGGCGGTTTCACGGACGATCAGCCGATCGTTCTCAACGGAAGTAAACCAGCGCAACCCGATATCGCGCACTTCAATCTTTAACCAGCGGCCTTCCAGAAACTCCAGCTCACCGTCCTGTAGCGCCTGGCGGAACTGCCAGCTCAGTACCTGTTCCAGCACCTGGCGTTTAAGCGCGAACGGCGCCAGTTTTACCGGCACGCTCAGCATTGATGGACCAAATTGTACGAGACGTGAACGCAGTTTATCCAGCACGAGCTTTACTCCCTGATAGCTATAGTCCTGCTATTTTGCCATATCCCGACAAGAAGATAGCGGCGTAAATCAACAAACCGTTGTCCGGTATACCTCATTATTGGTGCCATCAATACGCCATTAGCTGCCTTAAATCAAAAATTGTCGCGTATGGGTTAATTAAAATCCCAGCTCGTTAACATTTTTTACGATCCCTGCGATCGACAACATCGGGATAAATTATGGAGCTGCTCTGCCCTGCCGGAAACCTTCCGGCGCTTAAGGCGGCCATCGAAAATGGGGCCGATGCGGTCTATATCGGGCTGAAAGATGATACCAACGCCCGCCATTTTGCGGGTCTTAACTTTACGGAGAAAAAGCTTCAGGAAGCCGTTAACTTCGTTCACCAGCACCGGCGCAAACTGCACATCGCCATCAATACCTTTGCCCATCCTGATGGCTATGCCCGCTGGCAGCGCGCCGTGGATATGGCGGCCCAGCTGGGCGCCGATGCGCTGATCCTGGCTGACCTCGCCATGCTTGAGTATGCGGCAGAACGTTATCCGCATATTGAGCGCCACGTCTCTGTTCAGGCATCGGCCACCAATGAAGAGGCCGTGCGTTTTTATCATCGACACTTTGACGTAGCCCGCGTGGTGCTGCCGCGCGTGCTCTCTATTCATCAGGTTAAGCAACTGGCGCGCGTCACGCCAGTGCCGCTGGAGGTTTTTGCCTTCGGCAGCCTGTGCATCATGGCTGAAGGCCGCTGCTATCTTTCTTCCTATCTCACCGGGGAATCGCCAAATACCGTCGGCGCCTGCTCGCCTGCCCGCTTCGTTCGCTGGCAGCAAACGCCGCAGGGACTGGAGTCACGCCTGAATGACGTGTTAATTGACCGCTATCAAGACGGTGAAAACGCGGGGTATCCGACACTGTGTAAGGGCCGCTATCTGGTGGACGGCGAGCGCTACCACGCGCTGGAGGAGCCCACCAGCCTCAACACGCTGGAATTGCTGCCGGAACTGCTGGCCGCCAATATTGCCTCGGTGAAAATCGAAGGCCGCCAGCGCAGCCCGGCCTACGTGAGCCAGGTGGCGAAGGTGTGGCGTCAGGCCATCGACCGCTGCATGGCGGACCCGCAAAACTATGCTCCACAAGCGGCCTGGATGGAGACGCTCGGCGCGATGTCTGAAGGCACCCAAACTACGCTCGGCGCGTACCACCGTAAATGGCAGTGAGATAATCATGAAATATTCATTAGGGCCGGTGCTTTACTACTGGCCAAAAGAGACGCTGGAAGATTTTTACCAGCAGGCGGCTAACAGCAGCGCCGATGTGATTTACCTCGGCGAAGCGGTGTGCAGCAAGCGCCGCGCCACCAAAGTGGGCGACTGGCTGGATATGGCGAAAAACCTGGCCGGCAGCGGCAAGCAGGTGGTGCTCTCGACGCTGGCGCTGGTACAGGCGTCCTCTGAACTGGGCGAGCTGAAGCGCTACGTCGAAAACGGTGAGTTCCTGCTGGAGGCGAGCGACCTGGGCGTGGTAAACCTGTGCGCCGAGCGTAAGCTGCCCTTTGTCGCCGGACATGCGCTGAACTGCTATAACGCCGTGACCCTGCGCCTGCTGCTCACACAGGGGATGACCCGCTGGTGCATGCCAGTAGAGCTCTCCCGCGACTGGCTGGCCAACCTGCTCACACAGTGCGAAGAGCTGGGCATTCGCAACAAGTTTGAAGTAGAAGTCCTGAGCTACGGCCATCTGCCGCTGGCCTACTCTGCCCGCTGCTTCACCGCACGTTCCGAAGATCGCCCGAAAGACGAGTGCGAAACCTGCTGCATTAAGTACCCGAACGGCCGCAGCATGCTGTCGCAGGAGAACCAGCAGGTGTTTGTCCTCAACGGCATTCAGACCATGAGCGGTTACGTCTATAACCTCGGCAACGAACTGGCGTCAATGCACGGGCTGGTGGATATGGTGCGTCTTTCGCCGCTTGATACCGGTGTTTTCGCGATGCTGGACGCCTTCCGCGCCAACGAAAACGGCGCCTCGCCGCTACCGTTGACCGCAAACAGCGACTGCAACGGTTACTGGCGACGTCTCGCCGGGCTGGAATTGCAGGCGTAAAAAAGGCTCACTTTGTTAACAACGGTTATCATTTTTTAATGCAGTATTAAAGATTGACCGTCGACAAAGTGAGCTGTTATGACTGACAAAACCATTCCGTTTTCGGTGCTGGATCTGGCGCCGATCCCACAAGGCTCCTCGGCCAGAGAAGCCTTCACGCACTCTCTCGATCTTGCTCAGCTTGCCGAAAAGCGCGGCTATCACCGCTACTGGCTGGCGGAGCACCACAATATGGTGGGCATCGCCAGCGCCGCCACCTCGGTGCTGATTGGCTATCTGGCGGCGAATACCACCACTCTGCACCTGGGCTCCGGCGGTGTGATGCTGCCGAACCACGCCCCGCTGGTGATTGCCGAGCAGTTCGGGACGCTGAATACCCTTTATCCGGGCCGTATTGATCTAGGGCTTGGCCGCGCGCCGGGCAGCGACCAGCCGACCATGCGCGCCCTGCGTCGCCATATGAGCGGCGATATCGATAACTTCCCGCGCGATGTGGCCGAGCTGGTGGACTGGTTTGACGCGCGGGATCCGAACCCGCACGTGCGTCCTGTGCCGGGGTACGGGGAAAAGATCCCGGTATGGCTGTTAGGCTCAAGCCTGTACAGCGCGCAGCTCGCCGCTCAGCTGGGGCTGCCGTTCGCGTTCGCTTCCCACTTCGCACCGGATATGCTGCATCAGGCACTGCATCTTTATCGTACGCACTTCAAACCGTCTGAACGTCTGGAGAAGCCGTATGCGATGGTGTGTATCAATATCATTGCCGCCGACAGCAACCGCGACGCGGAATTCCTTTTTACCTCTATGCAGCAGGCGTTTGTGAAGCTGCGTCGCGGCGAGACGGGCCAGCTGCCGCCGCCGGTAGAGAATATGCATCAGCTGTGGTCGGCCTCCGAGCAGTATGGCGTGCAGCAGGCTCTGAGTATGTCGCTGGTGGGTGATAAGGCGAAAGTGCGTCACGGGCTGGAGGCGGTGCTGCGTGAAACCCAGGCGGATGAGATTATGGTTAACGGCCAGATTTTCGATCACCAGGCGCGTCTGCATTCGTTTGATTTAGCGATGCAGGTGAAAGAGGAGTTGGTGGGGTAGTTTTTTGCTTTGCCCGGTGGCGCTTCGCTTACCGGGCCTACATTCTTTTCTCCCTCTCCCATGGGGAGAGGGCCGGGGTGAGGGGTTCAGACCGCACGTTTTACTGATACACAGGCAACAGATTAAAACTCGACAGCACGTGGACCACCGCGTTGCCGATACCAAATACCAGGATCAGCGCAATCATCGGTTTTCCGCCCCAGACGCGGAATTTCGGGCTGCCGAAGCGCTTACGTGATTTGCGCGCCAGCAGCGCCGGTACAATCGCCGCCCAGATGGTGGCCGCCAGTCCTGCATAGCCGATGGCGTACAGGAAGCCGTTCGGCCACAGCAGGCCGCCCACAATCGGCGGCAGGAAGGTCAACAGCGCGGTTTTGAAGCGCCCCATCGCAGAGTCATCAAAACCAAATAGATCCGCCAGATAGTCAAACAGGCCCAGCGTCACGCCGAGGAATGAACTCGCCACCGCAAAGTTCGAGAAGACCACCAGAAGCAGATCCAGGCTGCGGCTGTTCAGCACGCCGCTCAGCGCCTGTACCAGCACATCAATGTTACCGCCCTTCTGCGCAATGCCGATAAATTCCGGACGCGGGATGTTACCCATCGTCCCCAGCAGCCAGATCACATACAGCCCCAGCGCCAGCAGCGTGCCGTAAACCAGGCATTTCACGATGGTGCGCGGATCCTTGCCGTAGTATTTCATCAGGCTCGGTACGTTGCCGTGGTAGCCGAACGACGCCAGACAGAATGGCAGCGTCATCAGCAGGTACGGCGTGTAGGAGGTGTTCACTTCCGCATCGTTAAACAGCGTGGCCGGCGTGACGTGCCCCAGCAGGCTGCCGAAGGTCAGAAAGAAGGTGATGACCTTTGCGCCCAGCACGATCGCCGTCATGCGGCTGACCGCTTTGGTGCTCATCCAGACGATAAACGCCACGCCCAGCGCGAAGCAGATACCCGCCAGACGCGCCGGAACGTTCAGCGACATCTCTGAGAAGGTGTGATGCAGAATCGACCCGCTCGCTGAAATGTACGCGTAGGTCAGGATATAGAGAACAAACGCGATGGACAGCCCGTTCACCAGGTTCCAGCCTTTGCCCAACAGATCCCGGGTGATGGTGTCGAAGCTGGAGCCAATGCGGTAGTTCAGGTTTGCTTCAAGGATCATCAGCCCGGAATGGAGCATGCAGAACCAGGTGAAAACCAGCGCCGCCAGCGACCAGAAGAACCACGCACCGGACATGACCACAGGCAGGGAAAACATCCCGGCACCAATGATGGTTCCGCCGATGATCACCACGCCGCCAAGCAGCGAAGGTGACGTTTGGGTGGTGGTTAGTGTTGCCATGCGGCCTTATCTCCAGTGAAAAATGTGGTTCTGCATTTGAGTGCGTTGCACTGTACCAGTACAAGAGTACAAAAGGAATAAAAAAAGCCCCGATAGCAACTATCGGGGCTGTATATTTTACTTTACGTCAGAAGCGAAAGGCTTACGCGTCACCGAAACGACGACGGCTGGCGCCTTCTTCACGGCGTGGACCACGGTTTTCGCGGCGCTCACCGGAGAAACGACGGCCTTCACCACCGCGACCTTCGCTGCGACCGCCTTCACGACGCTCGCCACCGAAACCGCGACCACCGCCACGACGTTCGCCGCCACGGTCAGGACGTGGCTGTGCATCGCCCAGCAGCTGCATGTTCATCGGCTTGTTCAGGATGCGGGTGCGAGTAAAGTGTTGCAGTACTTCACCCGGCATGCCTTTTGGCAGCTCGATGGTGGAGTGGGAACCGAACAGCTTGATGTTACCGATGTAACGGCTGCTGATGTCGCCTTCGTTAGCGATCGCGCCAACGATGTGACGAACTTCAACACCATCATCACGGCCCACTTCAATGCGATACAGTTCCATTTCGCCAGCGTCACGACGCTCGCGACGTGGACGGTCTTCACCACCACGCTCTGGACGGTCACCGCGTGGACCACGGTCGTTACGGTCGCCACGACGTTCGAAGCGATCGTCACGGTCACGGAACTCACGCTTAGGACGCATCGGCGCATCAGGTGGCACGATCAGGCTACGTTCGCCCTGCGCCATTTTCAGCAGTGCTGCGGCCAGGGTTTCCATGTCCAGCTCTTCGCCTTCAGCGACAGGCTGGATCTGGGACAGCAGCGCACGGTACTGATCCAGATCGCTGCTTTCCAGCTGCTGCTGTACTTTCGCGGCGAATTTTTCCAGACGGCGTTTGCCCAGCAGTTCTGCGTTTGGCAGCTCGGCTTCTGGAATGGTCAGCTTCATGGTGCGTTCAATGTTACGCAGCAGACGACGCTCGCGGTTCTCAACGAACAGCAGCGCACGGCCTGCACGACCCGCACGACCGGTACGACCGATACGGTGAACGTAAGACTCGGAGTCCATCGGGATATCGTAGTTTACAACCAGGCTGATACGCTCAACGTCCAGGCCACGTGCTGCCACGTCGGTTGCAATCAGGATATCCAGACGACCGTCTTTCAGACGCTCCAGAGTCTGCTCACGCAGGGCCTGGTTCATGTCGCCGTTCAGCGCTGCGCTGTTGTAGCCGCTACGCTCCAGGGCTTCAGCCACTTCCAGGGTCGCGTTTTTGGTACGAACGAAAATAATCGCCGCATCAAAATCTTCCGCTTCCAGGAAACGCACCAGCGCTTCGTTTTTGCGCATGCCGTATACAGACCAGTAGCTCTGGCTGATGTCCGGGCGAGTGGTCACGCTGGACTGAATACGCACTTCCTGCGGCTCTTTCATGAAGCGGCGGGTAATGCGACGGATCGCTTCTGGCATGGTTGCAGAGAACAGAGCGGTCTGATGACCTTCCGGGATCTGCGCCATGATGGTTTCTACGTCTTCGATGAAGCCCATACGCAGCATTTCATCGGCTTCGTCCAGTACCAGACCGCTCAGTTTAGAGAGGTCCAGGGTACCGCGCTTCAGGTGATCCAGCAGACGGCCCGGCGTACCGACAACAATCTGTGGACCCTGGCGCAGGGCGCGTAACTGCACGTCATAACGCTGGCCGCCGTACAGGGCTACCACGTTTACGCCGCGCATATGTTTAGAGAATTCCGTCATGGCTTCAGCAACCTGAACAGCCAGTTCACGGGTTGGAGCCAGGACGAGGATCTGCGGCGCGCGCAGGTCCGGATCAATGTTGTTCAGCAGCGGCAGCGAGAATGCTGCGGTTTTACCGCTACCAGTCTGGGCCATGCCCAGCACGTCACGACCAGAAAGCAGGTGTGGGATACACTCAGCCTGGATCGGAGATGGTTTTTCGTAACCCAGATCGTTAAGGGCTTCAAGGATAGGAGCCTTCAGGCCCAGATCTGCAAAAGTGGTTTCGAATTCAGCCATGTAGTACAAGTGCCTCGATATTAATGGCGGCCAGTCTACTTAGCTCATCGTGAAAATGATTAGCAATTTTCATTGAAAAGTGTGAACCGGCTCAAATTAGGTGTATTGACGAACTACAACGCCCTCACCAGTGAAGGTGATGGCAATCAAAAGATTACGGGCTGATGTTTATGTCGTCAGCTATTGCTGGTCCGATTCTGCCAGGTCGTCTTGCTCCTGGCCCAAGAGCGATAATTCCAACAATGCATAACGGTGCTCAACGAAGTTATGTACGTTGTTAGCAACCGCTAATTTGAACAGTGCCGTAGCGCTGTCCATATCCCCCAGACTTAGGTAGTACTTACCTAAATAGAAGTTGGTTTCACTGAGATGCTCAGCGAGCGAGGTGTTATCCGTTGCGTCCGCCTTGAGGCGTTCCATCAGCGTTGCTTCGCTAATGTTGCCCAGGTAGAACTCGACAATGTTCCATCCCCACTGTTCCTTGTCCGATTTCTCGAAGCGCTGTTTCAGTGCTTCTTTGGCCTGCTTCTCATCGAGCTTCTGCTCAACGATGTAAAGCCACAGGCTGCGGAAAGGATCATTAGGATCGTCTTGATAAAACGCCAGCAGATCATCTTGCGCTAACTTATCACGACCGCCGTAATACAATGCGATACCGCGATTCAAGTGCGCGTAGTTGTAAGTTGGATCAAGCTCAAGTACAGAATCAAACGCTTCATAGGCAGCATCAAAATTGCCTGCCTGCGTTAAATAAATGCCTAAGTAATTGAATACTTCAGGCATATCAGGTCGAATCGCCAGCGCTTGTGAAAAATCATTTCGCGCCAGTGCCCTCAGACCGAGACTATCATACAACACTCCGCGCTCATATAAAAGCTGTGCGCGTTCGTCATCGGTTAAAGCCCGACTGGCAAGTATTTGTTCCATGCGTGCCAGAATGACTTCCTGCTGCAAAGTCGGTTGCAATGGCACTGCGAGGACTTCGCTCTTACGCCAGGCAGAGTTGCTGCATCCTGCCAGCGTTAAAGCTGTCGCAACGAAACACCAGCGCAAAAAAGGCTTCATTTCCCACTCCCGAAGACAACTATTGGATGAACGTCCTGTCCCCCGGCGGCTTAACAAGGCGTCCTGCCTGATAATAAGCCCTCCGCCTGCGCGGAGGGCAAATGGCAACCTTACTCGCCTTGCTGTTCAGCAGCCGGAGCTTCCGGCGCCGCAGCAGGCTGAGACTGCTCGGTTGCTTCTTTAATGCTCAGACGGATACGGCCCTGGCGGTCAACTTCCAGAACTTTCACCGGTACTTCCTGACCCATTTGCAGGTAATCGGTCACTTTCTCAACGCGCTTGTCAGCGATCTGAGAGATGTGTACCAGACCTTCTTTACCGCCACCGATGGCAACGAATGCGCCAAAGTCAACGATACGGGTCACTTTACCATTGTAGATACGGCCCACTTCGATTTCTGCCGTGATCTCTTCGATACGACGGATAGCGTATTTCGCTTTCTCGCCGTCGGTTGCTGCGATCTTCACAGTACCGTCATCTTCGATTTCGATGGTGGTGCCCGTTTCTTCGGTCAGTGCACGGATAACAGAACCGCCCTTACCGATAACATCTTTGATCTTGTCTGGATTGATCTTGATGGTGTGGATACGTGGAGCGAACTGAGAAATGTCGCCACGCGGCGCATTAATCGCCTGTTCCATCACGCCCAGGATGTGCAGACGCGCACCTTTAGCCTGGTTCAGAGCAACCTGCATGATCTCTTTGGTGATACCTTCAATTTTGATATCCATCTGCAAGGCAGAGATACCGTCACGGGAACCCGCTACTTTGAAGTCCATATCGCCCAGGTGGTCTTCGTCGCCCAGAATGTCAGACAGAACAACGTAGTTGTCGCCCTCTTTCACCAGACCCATTGCGATACCCGCAACGGCGGCTTTAATTGGCACGCCTGCATCCATCAGCGCCAGAGAGGCACCACACACGGAAGCCATAGAAGAGGAACCGTTGGATTCGGTGATTTCAGACACCACACGTACGGTGTACGGGAATTTGTCTGCTTCTGGCATCACTGCCAGCACGCCGCGCTTCGCCAGACGACCGTGACCAATTTCACGACGCTTCGGTGAGCCAACCATACCGGTTTCGCCCACAGAGTACGGAGGGAAGTTGTAGTGGAACAGGAAGCTGTCAGTACGCTCGCCCATCAGTTCGTCGATGATCTGTGCGTCACGTGCGGTACCCAGGGTCGCGGTTACCAGCGCCTGCGTTTCACCACGGGTGAACAGCGCAGAACCGTGAGTACGTGGCAGTACGCCAGTACGCACGTCCAGACCACGGATCATGTCTTTTTCACGGCCATCGATACGCGGCTCGCCTGCCAGGACGCGGCTACGAACAACGTTTTTCTCGATGGCGTGCAGGATTTCGCCAATCTCGTTAGCGTCCAGCGTTTCGTCTTCGGCAACCAGGGTCGCGGTCACTTCAGATTTGATCACATCAACCTGAGCATAGCGCTCCTGTTTGTCGGTGATGCGGTATGCGTCGCTCAGACGAGATTCTGCCAGTGCAGCAACGCGTGCGTTCAGCGCCTCGTTCACCGCTTCTGGCTGCCAGTCCCAACGTGGTTTACCGGCTTCTTTCACCAGGTCGTTGATGTTCTGAATAACGATCTGCTGCTGCTCGTGGCCAAATACCACAGCGCCCAGCATCTGATCTTCGCTCAGCAGTTCAGCTTCGGATTCAACCATCAGAACCGCTGCTTCAGTACCGGCAACAACCAGGTCCAGCTTACTCTCTTTCAGCTCTTCCTGAGTTGGGTTCAGTACGTACTGGTCGTTGATGTAGCCAACGCGCGCGGAACCGATTGGGCCATTGAATGGAATACCAGACAGTGACAGGGCCGCAGATGCGCCGATCATAGCAACGATGTCCGGGTTAACCTGTGGGTTAACGGAAACAACGGTCGCAATAACCTGAACTTCGTTTACGAAGCCTTCCGGGAACAGCGGACGAACCGGGCGGTCAATCAGACGCGCGATCAGGGTTTCGCCTTCGCTTGGACGGCCTTCACGACGGAAGAAGCCACCCGGGATTTTACCGGCAGCGTAGGTACGCTCCTGGTAGTTAACGGTCAGTGGGAAGAAGTCCTGACCTGGTTTAGCTTTTTTCTGGCCAACTACGGTAACGAATACAGCGGTGTCATCCATGCTTACCATAACGGCAGCAGTAGCCTGACGCGCCATCATGCCGGTTTCCAGCGTGACGGTATGCTGACCATACTGGAATTTACGAACGATCGGATTCAGCAAAATTCTGTCCTTTCTTAAATGTTTGAAAGCACACCTCAGGTGTGCTGACGATTTAACCCGACCTTCTTCGCATCCTCGCGACTAATGACAACCGACACCCTCATGGGTGAAGCCTCTCATTAGCCGCGCGAACCTCTGCAATGAAGATCATTTATAGCAACAATACAATAGTTTCCATTGAATTGCTGCCGTCTGGTTGAAAAAAGGGGCCATCAGGCCCCCTTTTCTGAAACTCGCAAGAATTAGCGACGCAGGCCCAGACGCTCGATCAGCGCGGTGTAGCGTGCAACATCTTTACGCTTCAGGTAGTCGAGCAGTTTACGACGCTGAGAAACCATACGCAGCAGACCACGACGGCTGTGGTGATCTTTTTTGTGCTCTGCAAAGTGACCTTGCAGGTGGTTAATCTGTGCAGTCAGCAGTGCAACCTGAACTTCGGTAGAACCGCTGTCGTTAGTACCACGACCAAACTCAGAAACGATTTTAGCTTTAGCTTCAACGCTTAGAGACATTTTCAAACTCCAAAGTATAAAGAATGTAAGGATGCCGATCTCTAATTCAGCTATCCCATGTACGCCCCGCAGATTGTTAAACAATTTACCAGGCGTTAAGCGGCGATATTCTACTCGTCTCCCCTGCTTATCGCAAGGTGAGGCGTTATCACCGTCACGCTTCGACCGGATATTCGACGACCAGACGACGCGGCGCCACACGCCCTTCGCCGTCCATTTCGCCCATACCGATGAATTTCCCTTCGTCACCTTCCGTCACGCGTACCAGGCCCTCAAGCGGCGCCCCCGATGTGCGAACCGGGTTTCCGTTCTTAAAGTAAACGGACGATGTTAAAGGAAGATTAACAACCGGGAAGTCCACTGCCGGACTGTCCATTGGCATCAGCAGCGGGTCCAGCAGATCGGCTGGCGCAACGCCCTGCGCTTGCGCCTGCTCAACCAGGGCGTGCAGATGCTCAAGCGTCACCATGCGTTCGACCGGATATTTGCTGACCGCCAGACGACGCAGATAAATCACATGCGCGCCGCAGCCCAGCTTTTCACCGAGGTCATCAATGATGGTGCGGATATAGGTCCCTTTCGAACAGTGTACTTCCAGCTCGAGTTCATCACCTTCGTGGCGAATGAACAGCAACTCATACACGGTAATCGGACGAGCTTCACGCGGAACCTCAATGCCCTGACGCGCATATTCGTAGAGCTTTTTGCCCTGATATTTCAGCGCCGAATACATCGACGGCACCTGTAGCGTATCACCACGGAAGCTGTCCAGCGCCGCATCAAGTTGCTCCGCGCTGAAGGTCACCGGGCGCTCTTCCACCACCAGGCCATCTGCATCAGAGGTATCCGTGCGCTGGCCCAGTTTGGCAATCACGCGGTAGCGCTTATCCGAATCCAGCAGGTACTGGGAAAACTTTGTCGCTTCCCCCAGGCAGATCGGCAGCATGCCGGTTGCCAGCGGATCCAGCGCGCCAGTGTGCCCTGCACGGTTGGCGTTATAAATACGCTTCACTTTTTGCAGTACGTCGTTGCTGGATGCGCCCTGTGGTTTATCCAGCAACAGCACGCCATGCACGTCACGACCGCGACGACGAGGACGACTCATCAGTCCTCCTTGCTGTCGTCCGCCGGGTTAACACGACGCTCATCGTCATGTTTCACCACGCTGGTCACCAGGTTGGACATACGCATACCTTCAACCAGCGAGTTGTCGTAGAAGAAGGTCAGCTCTGGCACGATACGCAGGCGCATTGCTTTGCCAAGCAGAGAGCGGATGAAACCAGAGGCTTCCTGCAACGCTTTAATGCCGTTCTTCACGGCGTCTTCATCCTGGTCATTCAGGAAAGTAACAAACACTTTGGCGTACGCCAGGTCGCGGGACATTTCCACGCCCGACACGGTGGTCATCATACCCACGCGTGGATCTTTGATTTCACGTTGCAGAATGAGAGCGATCTCTTTCTGCATCTCCTGCGCGACGCGCTGTGGGCGACCAAATTCTTTCGCCATAATAAATTCTCCAGACAAAAAAGGGGCTTAAGCCCCTTTTTAAAATTACTGCCGGGTGGCGCTTCGCTTACCCGGCCTACGCTAATTAATCTTCAGTTGACGAAGATTACGCGATGGTACGCTGAATTTCGATGATCTCGAACACTTCGATCATATCGCCAACGCGAACGTCGTTGTAGTTCTTCACGCCGATACCACATTCCATGCCGTTACGGACTTCGTTAACGTCATCTTTGAAGCGGCGCAGGGATTCCAGCTCACCTTCGTAGATAACCACGTTGTCACGCAGTACGCGGATTGGGTTGTGACGCTTGATGGTCCCTTCGGTAACCATACAGCCCGCGATCGCACCGAATTTCGGTGATTTGAACACGTCACGTACTTCAGCCAGACCGATGATCTGCTGTTTCAGCTCAGGAGACAGCATGCCGCTCATCGCTGCTTTCACTTCGTCAATCAGGTTATAGATGACGGAGTAGTAACGCAGATCCAGGCTTTCAGCATCAATCACTTTACGCGCAGATGCGTCAGCACGAACGTTGAAGCCAACCAGGATCGCGTTGGACGCTGCTGCCAGGGTTGCGTCGGTTTCGGTGATACCACCTACGCCAGAACCGATGATCTTCACTTTCACTTCGTCGGTAGACAGTTTCAGCAAGGAGTCGGAGATCGCTTCCACAGAACCCTGAACGTCCGCTTTCAGAACGATGTTCACTTCGTGAACTTCGCCTTCGGTCATGTTGGCGAACATGTTCTCGAGTTTAGATTTCTGCTGACGAGCCAGCTTCACTTCACGGAATTTACCCTGACGATACAGAGCGACTTCACGCGCTTTCTTCTCGTCACGTACCACGGTGACTTCGTCACCGGCAGCCGGAACACCGGACAGGCCGAGAATTTCCACTGGAATGGACGGACCCGCTTCCAGCACTTCCTGACCCAGTTCGTTACGCATCGCACGAACGCGACCGTATTCGAAACCACACAGAACGATGTCGCCCTTGTGCAGAGTACCTTCGCGAACCAGAACGGTTGCAACCGGACCACGACCTTTATCCAGGAAGGATTCGATTACCGCGCCGCTCGCCATACCTTTACGAACCGCTTTCAGCTCCAGAACTTCAGCCTGAAGCAGGATAGCGTTCAGCAGGTCGTCGATACCGGTACCTGCTTTTGCAGATACAGGGATGAACTGCGCTTCACCGCCCCACTCTTCCGGCATAACGCCGTACTGGGACAGTTCGTTCTTCACGCGATCCATATCGGCTTCTGGCTTATCGATTTTGTTAACTGCGACAACCAGAGGCACCTGCGCCGCTTTCGCGTGCTGGATAGCTTCAATGGTCTGTGGCATCACGCCATCGTCGGCAGCAACAACCAGAACAACGATATCCGTTGCCTGAGCACCACGAGCACGCATTGAGGTAAACGCTGCGTGGCCTGGGGTATCCAGGAAGGTGATCATGCCGTTTTCGGTTTCTACGTGGTAAGCACCGATGTGCTGGGTAATACCACCCGCTTCGCCGGAGGCAACCTTAGTAGAACGAATGTAGTCAAGCAGAGAGGTTTTACCGTGGTCAACGTGACCCATGATGGTCACGACCGGTGCGCGCGGTTCAGCCGCTGCGCCCGTATCACGGTCGCTCATTACTGCTTCTTCCAGCTCGTTTTCACGACGCAGGATAACTTTGTGGCCCATCTCTTCGGCAACCAGCTGTGCGGTTTCCTGGTCGATGACCTGGTTGATGGTGGCCATTGCGCCCAGTTTCATCATCGCTTTGATGACCTGAGAGCCTTTCACCGCCATCTTGTTAGCCAGTTCGCCAACGGTGATGGTTTCGCCGATCACAACGTCACGGTTAACGGCCTGAGCAGGCTTCTGGAAGCCCTGCTGGAGAGCGGAACCTTTACGCTTGCCGCCTTTACCGCCGCGAACCGCTGCACGCGCTTCTTCACGGTCAGCTTTTGATTCAGCGTGTTTGTTACCTTTTTTCGCAGGACGCGCAGCTTTTGCACTGCGAGTACGGCCACGACCACCTTCAACTTCGCGGTCGTTGTCGTCTTCTGCCTGACGCGCATGCTGAGACGTGGTGACGTGATAATCGCTGGTATCTTCAGTTGGTTCAGCGGTATTCACACCGTTCTTCTCGTTTTCTTCTGCCATGCGACGCGCTTCTTCGGCGACGCGGCGAGCTTCTTCTTCAAGCTTGCGGCGGGCTTCTTCTTCCGCTTTACGCTTCAGCTCGGCAGCTTCATTTTCACGGCGGGCTTTTTCAGCCTGGGCAGTTTTGGTCATTTCGTCGGTCTGTTGATTGCTCACTTTGTCTTTTTCCGCAGCGTCACGCTTCGCTTTTTCACCGGCGTCGCGTTTCGCTTTTTCTGCGGCCTCACGTTCAGCTTTTAATTCTGCTTCACGTTTGGCAGTGGCTTCTGCCTCACGCTGAGCTTGTTCTTCCGCTTCACGCTGTGCCTGCTCTTCCGCGGCAAGGCGTTCTGCCTCTTGCGGATCACGTTTTACAAAGGTGCGCGTCTTGCGGACTTCAATTTGTACCGACTTGCTTTTGCCACCGGTACCAGGGATGTTCAACGTGCTACGCGTTTTACGCTGTAGCGTTAACTTGTCAGGCGTAGAGCCGTGTTCACGGTTCAGGTGCGCTAACAAGGTTTGTTTTTCTTGCGCGGTCACCGAGTCATCAGCGGACTTCGGGATCCCTGCATCAGCAAATTGCTGTACCAGGCGGTCCACGGAGGTCTGAATCTCAGCAGCCAGCGATTTTACAGTTACATCAGTCATGCTGTTCCTTCCTGCTACAGTTTATTACGCTTCGTCGCCGAACCAGCAAATATTACGTGCGGCCATGATGAGTTCGCCGGCTTTCTCGTCGGTTAAACCTTCGATATCGGCCAGGTCATCAACGCCTTGCTCAGCGAGATCTTCCAGCGTACAAACACCACGGGCAGCCAGCTTGAACGCAATCGCACGATCAAGACCTTCCAGATTCAGCAGGTCATCAGCCGGCTTCTTATCGCCAAGGCTTTCTTCCTGAGCCAGCGCCAGGGTGGTCAGTGCGTTTTTAGCGCGTTCACGCAGGGCTTCAACGGTTGGTTCATCCAGACCGTCAATTTCCAGCAGCTCTTTCATTGGCACGTAGGCCAGTTCTTCCAGCGTAGAGAAACCTTCTTCAACCAGCACAGTGGCGAAGTCTTCGTCAATGTCCAGGTATTTGGTGAAGGTATCGATCGCCGCGTGGGCTTCAGCCTGATGCTTGGCCTGAAGGTCATCAACGGTCATCACGTTGAGTTCCCAGCCGCTCAGCTGTGACGCCAGACGTACGTTCTGACCGTTACGGCCAATCGCCTGCGCCAGGTTGCCCGCTTCTACAGCGATATCCATGGTGTGTTTGTCTTCGTCAACAACGATAGACGCCACATCAGCCGGTGCCATTGCGTTGATCACGAACTGCGCCGGGTTATCGTCCCACAGAACGATATCAATGCGCTCGCCGCCCAGTTCGGTAGAAACCGCCTGAACACGTGCGCCACGCATACCGACGCAAGCACCGACCGGGTCGATACGCTTGTCGTTGGTTTTCACCGCAATTTTCGCACGGGAACCCGGATCGCGGGCCGCCGCTTTGATTTCGATAACTTCTTCGCCGATTTCCGGCACTTCGATACGGAACAGTTCAACCAGCATTTCTGGTTTAGAACGCGTCACGAACAGCTGTGCACCACGCGCTTCAGGACGTACGGCATACAGCACACCACGAATACGGTCGCCTGGGCGGAAGTTTTCACGCGGCAGCATGTCTTCACGCAGGATCACGGCTTCAGCGTTACCCGGCAGCCCTTCGGATTTGATCTCCAGAGAGATGTTGTCGCGGTTCACTTTCTTCACCACACCAGTGATGATTTCGCCTTCCTGATCGCGGAACTGATCGACAACCAGCGCGCGCTCGGCTTCGCGCACTTTCTGCACAATAACCTGCTTCGCGGTCTGGGTGGTGATACGGTCGAAGGTAACAGATTCAATCTGATCTTCAACGTAGTCACCCACGTTCAGACTTTCGTCTTCAAAACGTGCCGCTTCCAGCGTGATCTCTTTGGTCGGTTGGGTCACTTCTTCAACGATTACCCAACGACGGAATGTATCGAAGTCACCGCTTTTACGATCGATTTCTACGCGAACATCGATCTCTTGTTCGTATTTTTTCTTGGTTGCTGTAGCCAGTGCACTTTCCAGCGCTTCGAAAATCTTCTCACGCGGCAGTGATTTCTCGTTGGAGACGGCTTCAACAACAGCCAAAATTTCTTTGTTCATCGCGGGCTTTTCACCTCAATCCAGACTGTTAAAAGTGGGGAACCAGGTTCGCCTTCTGGATATTACTCAGCGCGAACACTTCATCTTTGCCTTCGACTGTCACCGTGATCATTTCACCATCAACGGCTTTGATAATTCCCTGCCATTTACGGCGGTTCTGTACGGCCATACGCAGAACGAGAGCCACTTCTTCACCGGTAAAGCGCACGTAGTGCTCGGCCGTGAACATCGGACGATCGAGGCCAGGTGAGGAAACTTCCAGGTTGTACGCAACGGTAATCGGATCTTCAACATCAAGAACCGCACTCACCTGGTGGCTGACATCAGCACAATCATCAACATTGATGCCATCTTCACTATCAATATAGATGCGCAGTGTGGATGTACGGCCGCGAACGAATTCGATGCCGACCAGTTCGTAGCCCAGTGCTTCGACCGGCGCAGTAATCATCTCTGTTAATTTTTGCTCTAATGTGGACAAGCCCACCCCCAAGACATAAAAAAAGGGCGTAAAGCCCAGTTATTCTGTAGTCAGATAACAAAAAACCCCGATAAATCGGGGCTTTAGATAACTGAACCCTATAGCCACAACTGTGGCCTGGAGCACTCTCCGAAAGCATTTTTTCAAATCCAGCTACGAAGGCTCTAAGTCTTCACAGTATATTTGAAAAAGAACTTTATGGGAAAGTGGTTGCGGGGGCCGGATTTGAACCGACGACCTTCGGGTTATGAGCCCGACGAGCTACCAGGCTGCTCCACCCCGCGCCTGAAACGTGGCAAATTCTACGCGTTTTGGACAGAATTTGCAAATAATGCTGGGATTTGGTACCGAAGACGGGACGTAAAATCGGCGTTCAGTATATTGATAGTTGACCCCACCTGTCAACCCAACTTCAGCCAGGGCAATAAAAGGGAAATTTTTACAAAAAACGCACACGTCTCTTTCGGTCGTCGATAAAAGATGATTAAATGAATACTCACTTATTTTGCATAAACATGCATCGAGAGCGAAAGCGGTCTCTAATCAGTCAATCAAGCAGGGTTTTATTATATGACGACGATTCTCAAGCATCTCCCGGTAGGACAACGTATTGGCATCGCTTTTTCTGGCGGCCTGGATACCAGCGCTGCACTGCTGTGGATGCGCCAGAAGGGAGCGGTTCCTTATGCATATACTGCGAACCTGGGTCAGCCGGACGAGGAAGATTATGACGCGATCCCTCGTCGTGCCATGGAATATGGCGCAGAGAACGCACGTCTGATCGACTGCCGTAAGCAGCTGGTTGCCGAAGGGATTGCCGCAATCCAGTGCGGTGCTTTCCATAATACGACCGGCGGCCTGACCTATTTCAATACCACCCCGCTGGGTCGTGCCGTCACCGGCACTATGCTGGTTGCCGCCATGAAAGAAGATGGCGTGAACATCTGGGGGGACGGTAGCACCTATAAAGGCAACGATATTGAACGTTTCTATCGTTATGGCCTGCTGACCAACGCCGAGTTGCAGATCTACAAACCGTGGCTGGATACCGACTTCATCGACGAGCTGGGTGGCCGTCATGAAATGTCTGAGTTTATGATTGCCTGCGGCTTTGACTACAAGATGTCCGTTGAGAAAGCCTACTCAACCGACTCCAACATGCTGGGTGCGACGCACGAAGCGAAAGACCTGGAATTCCTGAACTCCAGCGTAAAAATTGTTAACCCGATCATGGGCGTGAAGTTCTGGGATGAGAACGTGAAGATCCCGGCGGAAGAAGTGACCGTGCGTTTCGAACGTGGTCATCCGGTTGCCCTGAACGGTAAAACCTTCTCCGACGATGTTGAACTGATGCTGGAAGCAAACCGCATCGGCGGTCGTCACGGGCTGGGTATGAGCGATCAGATCGAAAACCGTATCATCGAAGCGAAAAGCCGCGGCATTTACGAAGCTCCGGGGATGGCGCTGCTGCACATCGCTTACGAGCGTCTGCTGACCGGTATTCACAACGAAGACACCATTGAGCAGTATCACTCTCATGGCCGTCAGCTGGGCAAACTGCTGTATCAGGGTCGCTGGTTTGATCCACAGGCGCTGATGCTGCGTGACGCCCTGCAACGTTGGGTGGCAAGCGCAATCACCGGCGAAGTGACCCTGGAACTGCGTCGCGGCAATGATTACTCCATCCTCAATACCGTGTCTGACAACCTGACCTATAAAGCAGAGCGTCTGACCATGGAGAAAGGTGAGTCAGTGTTCTCTCCGGACGATCGTATTGGCCAGCTGACCATGCGTAACCTGGACATCACCGATACCCGTGAGAAGCTGTTCAACTATGTTGAGAATGGCCTGCTCTCCGCCAGTTCCGGTAATGGCCTCCCTCAGGTTGAGAACCTGGAACACAGCGATAAGAAATAATCGACAGCAAGTCATGCAAAAGGCGCCCATTGGGCGCCTTTTTTGTGGTCTTCGTAGGCCCGGTAAGCGCAGCGCCACCGGGCAAAACGGCGGGTGGCGCTGCGCTTACCCGCCCTACAAAAGATCGGATACACAGAATGTACAGACGAAAAAAAAGACGTCTTGCGACGTCTTTCTTCTGGAATATTGGTACCGAGGATGGGACTCGAACCCACAAGCCCGTTAGGGCACTACCACCTCAAGGTAGCGTGTCTACCAATTCCACCACCTCGGTACGGAATACTTACTGCGGGATATCGCTGGTTGGCTTAGCCGGTGCAGCTGGCTGAGTTTGCTCAGTTTTTGCTGGCGCGCTCAGATTTTCCCACTCGCTTCCTTTACTGGTCTTGTTGCTGTTGATATTGCCCAGCACCAGACTGATGATGAAGAACAGCGTAGCCAGAATCGCCGTCGTACGGGTCATGAAGTTCGCAGAACCACTTGAACCGAACAGCGTACCGGAAGCGCCTGCTCCGAAGGAGGCTCCCATATCAGCGCCTTTACCTTGCTGTAGCATAATCAGCGCTACGAGAGCGATGGCTACAATAAGGAAAATAACTAAAAGAGCTTCGTACATAATCAACCTGTTCCTTGCGGATTTGCCGCATACCAATGCTTCGACCAATTAGCAGGATTTTGTTTCCCACTGAAGCGGGTGTGAATACTAACCAAAGCGAATCACCTTCGCAAGGGCATTTTCGAGGCATTGTATCAACTGCGGAAAAAAACAGCAAAAAGCTATTCATTGCTTAAAACAAAGGCGGCAAACGCCGCCTTTTTAAACACTTATTCTGAAAGATTATGCAGCTTTGACTGCATCCGCAATGCGGTGCGCAAATTCAGTTACCTGCGCTTCGTCTTCGCCTTCCACCATCACGCGGATCAGCGGCTCGGTACCCGACTTACGCAGCAGGACGCGCCCACGGCTGCCAAGAGTCGCTTCCACCTCTGCCATCACCGCTTTCACGTTATCATTTTCCAGCGGGTCGCCTTTACCCGCGGTGAAACGCACATTGACCAGAATCTGCGGGAACATTTTCATGCCGCTGCACAGATCGTGCAGGCTCATATGGTTACGCGCCATCGCGGCAACAACCTGAAGCGCCGCCACAATACCGTCACCGGTGGTGGTTTTATCGAGCAGGATCACGTGGCCGGAGTTTTCCGCGCCAATACGCCAGCCTTTCTCCTGGAGTTTTTCCAACACGTAGCGGTCACCCACTTTCGCACGAACAAACGGGATGCCCAGCTGTTTCAACGCCAGTTCCAGGCCCATATTGCTCATCAGCGTGCCCACCGCGCCACCGCGCAGTTGCCCCTGACGCAGGCCTTCACGGGCAATGATGTAGAGGATCTGATCGCCATCGACCTTGTTACCTTCGTGGTCAACCATGATCACACGGTCACCATCGCCATCCAGGGCAATACCCAGATCGGCCTTTTCAGCCAGCACACGCGCCTGCAACGCACGCACGTCTGTCGCGCCGACTTCTTCGTTGATGTTCAGACCATCCGGCTCGCAGCCGATAGTGATCACTTTGGCACCCAGCTCGCGGAACACATTCGGCGCAATGTGGTAAGTCGCACCGTTGGCACAGTCCACCACAATTTTGAGGTGTGCCAGGCTCAGCTCATTCGGGAAAGTGCCTTTGCAGAATTCAATGTAGCGGCCTGCGGCATCGACAATACGGTTTGCTTTACCCAGCTCAGCGGAGTCAACACAGGTGATCTCTTTTTCCATTTCCGCTTCAATCGCCTCTTCCACGTCATCCGGCAGTTTGGTGCCGTCGATGGAGAAGAATTTGATACCGTTGTCATAGAACGGATTATGGGAAGCTGAAATGACGATGCCCGCTTCCGCACGGAAGGTGCGGGTCAGATAGGCAACAGCAGGGGTCGGCATTGGCCCCGTAAAGGAAGCTGAAAGCCCCGCCGCCGCCAGCCCGGCTTCCAGCGCGGACTCCAGCATATAACCCGAAATACGGGTATCTTTCCCAATAATGATCTTACGGGAGCCATGACGCGCCAGCACTTTCCCCGCTGCCCAGCCCAGCTTCAGGACAAAGTCAGGGGTAATTGGCGCATCGCCTACGCGCCCACGGATGCCATCGGTACCAAAATATTTACGATTACTCATAGCGTTTGTTTTCCTTCGCTGCCAGTGTGGCTTCCACCACACGCATGGCTTCTACTGTTTCTTTTACGTCATGGACGCGAATGATGTGTGCACCTTGCATCGCGGCAATCACCGCGCAGGCCAGACTGCCGCTCAGACGTTCGCTCGGCCCGACATTCAACAACTGACCAATCATCGATTTTCTCGACATTCCCACCAGCAGTGGCAGGCCGAACTGATGAAACTCTGATAAGCGCGCAAGCAACGCGTAATTGTGTGAGAGATTTTTACCGAAACCGAAGCCCGGGTCGAGCAGCAATTTCTCTTTTGCGATACCCGCACGTTCACAGCGTTCGATATGCTCAATAAAGAAGCGGGTGACGTCGGCAAACACATCTTCATATTTTGGCGCCTCCTGCATTGTCTTAGGCTGACCCTGCATATGCATCAGACACACCGGTAGCCCGGTTTCTGCGGCGGCTTCAATCGCGCCCGGCTCGGTCAGCGAGCGGATATCATTGATAATGTGAGCGCCCACTCTCGCCACTTCACGGATCACTTCGGGTTTGGAGGTATCAACGGAGATCCACACTTCAAAGCGCCGGGCGATAGCCTCCACCACCGGCACCACGCGCGCCAGCTCTTCTTCCACCGAAACCTCCGCCGCGCCAGGCCGCGTTGACTCCCCTCCAACGTCAATGATGGTGGCACCCGCGTTAATCATTAAATTCGCGTGTTTAACCGCGTCGATAAGCGAATTATGCGTGCCGCCGTCAGAGAAGGAATCAGGCGTGACATTCAGGATCCCCATCACATGGGGATGTGAAAGGTCGAGATGCGAGTCCTGGGCGAATAGTTTCATGGTGAAGTCCCTGGGGTTAATGTGGTTAAACAGATAAGAAAAACCCCGGAGCAAGCTCCAGGGTTTGAGATACAGACAAACGCTTCAACAGCAGTGACTTACTTGTCGCCCAACTGCTCTGACATGGTGTTGCCCGGGTTTGGCGTACGCGGTTCATCGACCGGACGCGGCGCACGCGGGGTGCCATTGTTGTCAGAATTGTTAGACGCGCCTGGGTCTTCCCAGCCTGCCGGCGGACGCACTTCGCGGCGCGCCATCAGGTCGTCAATCTGCGGTGCATCGATGGTCTCATATTTCATGAGCGCATCTTTCATCGAATGCAGGATGTCCATATTGTCGTTCAGGATCTGACGGGCGCGAGCGTAGTTACGTTCAATCAGCGCTTTCACTTCCTGGTCGATGATACGTGCCGTTTCATCGGACATATGTTTCGCTTTTGCCACAGAGCGGCCCAGGAATACTTCGCCCTCTTCCTCTGCATACAGCAGCGGACCGAGTTTGTCGGAGAAGCCCCACTGAGTCACCATGTTACGCGCCAGGTTTGTCGCCACTTTAATATCGTTCGACGCACCGGTGGAAACATGTTCCGCACCGTAGATAATCTCTTCAGCCAGACGACCGCCGTACAGGGTTGAAATCTGGCTTTCCAGCTTCTGACGGCTGGCGCTGATCGCGTCGCCTTCAGGCAGGAAGAAGGTCACACCCAGCGCACGACCGCGCGGAATAATCGTCACCTTGTGTACGGGATCGTGTTCCGGCACCAGACGACCGATAATCGCGTGGCCCGCTTCGTGATATGCCGTGGACTCTTTCTGCGCTTCCGTCATCACCATGGAGCGACGTTCCGCACCCATCATGATTTTGTCTTTCGCTTTCTCGAATTCCACCATGGACACCACGCGCTTGTTACCGCGAGCGGCAAACAGTGCTGCTTCGTTGACCAGGTTAGCCAGATCCGCACCGGAGAAGCCTGGAGTACCACGCGCGATGATTGCCGCGTCGATATCTGGCGCCAGCGGTACGCGTCGCATATGCACTTTCAGAATCTGTTCACGACCGCGAACATCCGGCAGACCGACCACAACCTGACGGTCAAAACGGCCTGGACGCAGCAGCGCAGGGTCGAGTACGTCCGGACGGTTAGTTGCCGCGATAACGATGATACCTTCGTTACCTTCGAAGCCGTCCATCTCAACCAGCATCTGGTTCAGCGTCTGCTCACGTTCATCGTGACCACCACCCAGGCCTGCGCCACGCTGGCGGCCTACGGCGTCGATTTCATCGATGAAGATGATGCACGGTGCTGCCTTCTTAGCCTGCTCGAACATGTCACGCACACGAGATGCACCGACACCCACGAACATTTCAACGAAGTCAGAACCTGAAATAGTAAAGAACGGCACCTTCGCTTCACCCGCGATGGCTTTTGCCAGCAGGGTTTTACCGGTACCCGGAGGGCCGACCATCAGGACGCCTTTCGGGATCTTACCGCCCAGTTTCTGGAAACGGCTCGGCTCGCGCAGGTATTCAACCAGTTCACCCACCTCTTCTTTTGCTTCGTCACAACCTGCTACGTCAGCAAACGTGGTCTTGATCTGGTCTTCCGTCAGCATACGCGCCTTGCTCTTACCGAACGACATGGCACCTTTGCCACCACCGCCCTGCATCTGGCGCATAAAGAAGATCCAGACGCCGATAAGAAGCAGCATCGGGAACCAGGAAATGAAGATAGAAGCCAGCAGGCTTGGTTCTTCCGGCGGCTCGCCTACCACTTTGACGTTTTTGGTCAGAAGGTTATCAAGCAGCTTAGGATCGTTCACCGGGATGTAAGTCGTGTAACGGTTACTATCTTTCTTGGTAACGTTGATCTCACGTCCGTTGATACGCGCTTCGCGAACCTGGTCCTGATTGACCTCTTGCAGGAAGGTAGAATAATCCACCTTGCGGCCATTCGACTCGCTGGGCCCAAAGCTCTGGAATACTGACATCAGCACAACGGCAATGACCAGCCAGAGTATTAGGTTTTTCGCCATGTCACTCAAGGGATTAACCTCATATTACAACTGTGTTAAAAACAGCGTCAGGATACTCTATATCCAGTTTCATTCAAACTTTCGCCTGAAATCTACCGGTTATCATTTTCGCCCGGTCGCTACAATATACACTTCACGGGAACGGGCCCGGGAAGAGTCCGGCTTACGAACTTTGACCTTCGCAAACAGGGAGCGAATTTCCTTAAGATACTCCTCGAAACCTTCGCCCTGAAACACCTTCACAACAAAACTACCACCAGGCGCTAGTACATCACGACACATTTCTAACGCTAGTTCCACCAGATACATGGCGCGGGGGATATCCACCGCCGGTGTTCCACACATATTTGGCGCCATATCCGACATGACAACCTGGACCTTACTGTCACCTACACGATCAAGTAGTGCTTTAAGCACTAATTCATCACGAAAGTCGCCCTGAAGGAAGTCGACACCGACGATGGGATCCATTGGTAAAAGATCGCATGCGATGATTCGGCCCGTTCCGCCGATCTGCGTAACCGCATACTGGGACCATCCGCCAGGTGCCGCACCGAGGTCGACAACCGTCATTCCCGGTTTAAAAAGTTTGTCACTTTGCTGTATTTCATCAAGTTTAAACCAGGCGCGGGAACGCAACCCCTTTTTCTGCGCCTGTTGAACATATTTATCGCTAAAGTGTTCCTGAAGCCAGCGGCTGGAGCTGGCAGAACGCTTTTTACCTGTCATTTAACATTTCCGTCCTGGTTCATCGTTGCTTGCCTGTGACGTAAATTTCTACGCAGCTATTTGGCGATATTAGGGAGATGGCGGTAGAATGAACCGTTTTCAATCCCAACGTAAGCAAAAATATACGATGAATCTGAGTACTAAACAAAAACAGCACCTTAAAGGTCTGGCACATCCGCTCAAGCCTGTAGTGATGCTTGGCAACAATGGTTTGACCGAAGGGGTGCTTGCCGAGATTGAACAAGCGCTGGAACACCACGAGCTGATCAAGGTGAAAATCGCCTCTGAAGACAGAGACACTAAAAACCTGATCGTGGAAGCCATCGTGCGCGAAACCGGCGCCTGTAATGTACAGGTCATCGGTAAAACGCTGGTGCTCTATCGCCCATCAAAAGAGCGCAAAATCTCGCTGCCACGTTAAGGATATCCTGAATCGAACACATTTTCTGTGTGAAACGAGGGATTTCTTTCAGCAGGCGAGCAAAATGCCATGCTCCTTGAGTTGATAAAAGGCCGCTATGCGGCCTTTTTCTTTTCTTTACAATGTATCAACATCTTAGTAGAGAAGCGAATTACAGGTATTCAACCTTAATAATTTCGTATTCCACTTCACCACCAGGGGTGCGGATGGTGACCACATCGTCCTGCTCTTTGCCAATCAGGCCACGAGCAATCGGCGAGTTCACCGAAATCAGGTTCTGTTTGAAGTCCGCTTCATCATCACCCACGATGCGATAGGTCTGCTCTTCGTCGTTGTCCAGATTCAGGACGCTGACGGTAGAGCCGAAGATCACACGGCCATTATTTGGCATTTTGGTGATATCGATAACCTGCGCGTTAGACAGTTTCGCCTCGATATCTTTAATGCGCCCCTCACAGAAACCCTGCTGCTCACGCGCCGCGTGGTATTCAGCATTCTCTTTCAGGTCGCCATGCTCACGCGCTTCCGCGATAGCGGCGATGATTTCAGGGCGACGCACGGATTTGAGAAAATCCAGCTCTTCGCGCAGTTTTTCGGCACCACGTAAGGTCATCGGAATAGCTTGCATTTGTTATACCTCTTAAACATTCCTGTTGGGAGCAGTGTTCCCTGCTCCAGCCCACCTGAACAGGCCAGAAGCAAAAAGAAAACCGACCCGGGAGCAACGCCCCAGGTCAGCAGCAATTTTTCAATTTGATACGCATTTTACCGCGAAGTTCACTATGGGTCATCGTTTACTTTACAGTGCCATGCACCGTAGTATGACGGTTTGTTTTCGGGTTGTTAGCGCGAGATTATGCGATTTTCCAGTTTTATCATCGGATTGACTACCAGTATAACGTTCACCGTTCAGGCCGCGAATGTTGATGAGTACATTAATCAACTGCCCGCCGGCGCGAACCTTGCCCTGATGGTGCAGAAGGTTGGCGCGCAGGCTCCCGAGATTGACTATCACAGTCAACAGATGGCGCTGCCTGCCAGTACCCAGAAGGTGATCACTGCCCTCGCCGCCCTGCTCCAGCTCGGGCCTGACTTCCGTTTTACTACCACCCTTGAAACCAGAGGTAACGTTGAGGGTGGCGAACTGAAAGGCGATCTTATCGCCCGTTTTGGTGGCGATCCCACCTTTAAGCGCCAGGATGTCCGCAATATGGTGGCGGTACTGAAAAAATCCGGCGTAACAAAAATTGATGGCAACGTGCTGATCGACACCTCCATTTTCGCCAGCCACGATAAAGCGCCTGGCTGGCCGTGGAACGACATGACGCAGTGCTTTAGCGCCCCGCCAGCCGCCGCCATCGTTGACCGTAACTGCTTCTCCGTATCGCTTTACAGCGCGCCAAAACCAAATGACTTAGCTTTTATCCGCGTGGCCTCATACTACCCGGTCACGATGTTCAGCCAGGTGCGGACGCTGGCGAAAGGCTCCCCGGAGGCGCAGTATTGCGAGCTGGACGTGGTACCGGGCGATCTCAATCGCTATACGCTCACCGGCTGCCTGACCCAGCGGTCCGATCCCCTCCCGCTGGCCTTCGCCATTCAGGATGGCGCGGGCTATGCCGGTGCCATTTTTAAAGATGAACTGAAGCAGGCGGGCATAACCTACACCGGAACGCTGCTGCGCCAGACGCAGGTGAATGAGCCAGGCACGGTGATCGCCAGCAAACAGTCCGCGCCACTGCATGATTTGCTTAAGATTATGCTGAAAAAGTCGGATAACATGATTGCCGACACGGTGTTCCGCATGATTGGGCACGCGCGATTTGGTGTGCCGGGCACCTGGCGGGCCGGTTCTGATGCCGTACGTCAGATCCTGCGCCAGCAGGCGGGTATCGATCTGGGCAATACGATCGCCGTTGATGGTTCCGGTTTATCGCGTCATAACCTGATCTCGCCGGCCACCATGATGCAGGTGTTGCAGTACATTGCTCAGCATGACGCTGAGCTAAACTTTATTACGATGCTGCCGCTTGCCGGACACGACGGCTCTCTTCAGTACCGCGCGGGCCTTCACGCTGCGGGCGTGGATGGCAAAGTGTCAGCCAAAACGGGTTCCCTGCAAGGCGTTTACAACCTTGCCGGTTTTATCACTACCGCCAGCGGACAACGCATGGCATTTGTGCAGTATCTTTCCGGCTATGCCGTCGAACCGGCTGACCAGCGCAATCGCCGTATTCCACTGGTGCGTTTCGAAAGCAGGCTCTATAAGGACATCTACCAGAATAACTAGCGATGAAACTACTGATAGTTGAAGACGATCTGTTATTGCAGGAAGGGTTAGCGCTGGCGCTGGGGAATGAAGGCTACGCCCTGGATTGTGCCACCACGGCCGCTGAAGCAGATGCCCTGATCCAGAGCGGTGAATACAGCCTCGTGATCCTGGATTTAGGGCTGCCGGATAAAGACGGCGCGACGCTGCTCTGCCAGTGGCGTCGTCGCGGGGTTGAGAATCCCGTCTTGATTCTCACCGCCCGCGATGCCATTGAAGACAGAATTAACGGGCTGGATTCTGGCGCTGACGATTATCTGGTAAAACCCTTCGCCCTTGCCGAGCTACAGGCTCGCGTACGGGCGTTGATCCGCCGCTATCAGGGCCACAGCGACAACCTGCTGACGGACGGAGATATCACCCTCAATCTGCAAACTCAGCAGGTGCTGCGCCAGTCTCAGCCTGTGGAAGTGACGCCAAAAGAGTTCGCTCTGCTGACGCGCCTGATCATGCGCAGCGGGCAGACCGTGCACCGTGAAACGCTGCAACAGGACATCTACTCCTGGCAGGACGATCCGGGATCAAACACGCTTGAAGTTCACATTCATAATCTGCGGCGCAAGCTCGGTAAAGATCGCATCAAAACCGTACGCGGCGTGGGTTACCGTCTGGAGAGCCAGAAATGAACAGTATGCGCCGGCGATTAATGGTGTTGCTGGCGGTTATTCTGCTATTTTTTCAACTCATTAGCGTAGTCTGGCTGTGGCATGAGAGCCGCGAGCAGATCGGTTTTCTGGTGAACGAAACATTGTCCGCCAAAGCGCGCAACAACCATGTCGAAAAAGAGATCCGCGAAGCCATTGCCTCCCTGTTGGTCCCTTCTCTGGTGATGGTCGGTTTTACCTTGCTCTTCTCATTCTGGGCAGTCACCTGGATCACCCGACCACTCAACAAACTTCGCGCCAGCCTTGCGAACCGTTCGGCGGATAATCTGACTCCCCTGCCGATGTATTCCGATATGGAAGAGATAGGCGCTGTGACCACCTCGCTCAATCAACTCCTCGCCCGGCTGGACCACACTATTCAACAGGAACGCCTGTTTACCGCCGATGCGGCACACGAGTTACGTACGCCGCTTGCGGGGATCAGGCTCCATCTGGAACTGATGGCTCAGTCCGGTTCCCCGCAGGCCACGCCACTGATAAGCCGTATCGATCAGTTGATGCACACGGTGGAACAGCTGCTGATGCTGGCGCGTGCCGGGCAGGCGATGGCCAGCGGCCATTACGATACCGTGAACTGGACGGAGACGATCATTGCTCCGCTCAGCCTGGAGCATGAAGCCAAAGAGCATACGGTAATATGGCCGGCCCACAGCGTGCTGACGGTTCAGGGGGACGCCGTCCTGTTACGTCTGATGCTAAGGAACCTTCTGGAGAATGCCGCCCGCTACAGCCCGGCAGGCACAACCATTGAAGTGGCATTAACAGCGACGGAGGGCGGTACCCGGGTGAGCGTTACCGATCAGGGGCCGGGTATTGATGAGGCGCACCGCCAGTCGATCACCGAACCTTTCCGACGTCTCGACCAGCGCTACGGCGGCAGCGGCCTTGGGCTGAGCATCGTACAGCGTATCGTACAGCTCCATCATGGCCATTTAACGCTGGAGAACGGCGCTGAGGGCGGCCTCATCGCCAGCTGTTGGTTACCGGCGAAAATAGGATAAAAAAAAGCCCCGTTAAGGGGCTTTATACAGGGGTTAGTGCTTGTAGATGAACTCGACGCCTTCTTCGTCGTCTTCATCCCAGTCATCGTCCCAGTCTTCATCATCTTCTTCCGCTTCCAGCTCTTCGAGCTGCTGGCGGTGGTAGTCATCCCACATGAATTCGACTTTTTCAGGCTGTTTCGCCTCTTCTGCCTGAACAACCGGATTCTCGATGATAAAGGTCATCACATCCCAGCAGAGATCTTTCACGCCAACCTGGCTGGCGGCAGAGATCAGATAGTACTTATCTTCCCAACCCATCGCGTCGGCAATCGCTTTAGCTTTCGCTTCAGCTTCCGCTTTATCCATCAGGTCGATCTTGTTAAATACCAGCCAGCGCGGTTTTTGCGCCAGTTTTTCACTGTATTTCTCCAGCTCGCCGATAATAATACGGGCGTTTTCAACCGGATCGGAACCGTCGATTGGATCGATGTCGATGAGGTGCAACAGTACGCGACAACGCTCAAGGTGCTTCAGGAAGCGAATACCCAGACCGGCGCCTTCTGCTGCCCCTTCAATCAGACCCGGGATGTCAGCGACCACAAAGCTCTTCTCGTTATCCATACGGACAACGCCCAGGCTCGGCACCAGCGTCGTAAACGGATAATCCGCTACTTTGGGTTTCGCCGCAGAGACCGCACGGATAAACGTCGATTTACCGGCGTTTGGCATACCCAGCATCCCCACATCCGCCAGCAGCATCAGTTCCAGTTGCAGGTCGCGCTTATCACCCGGGGTACCCATGGTTTTCTGACGCGGGGTACGGTTAACGGAAGATTTGAAACGGCTGTTACCCAGACCATGCCAGCCGCCTTTCGCCACCATCAGGCGCTGACCGTGTTTGGTCATATCACCCATGGTTTCGCCCGTGCCCTGATCGATGACACGCGTACCCACCGGCACTTTGATCGTCACGTCTTTACCGCGTTTACCGGTACAGTCGCGGCTCTGGCCGTTCTGGCCACGCTCGGCGCGGAAAGATTTTTCGAAACGGTAGTCGATCAGCGTGTTGAGGTTTTCATCCGCCTCCAGCCACACGTCGCCACCGTCCCCACCGTCACCGCCGTCAGGACCGCCACGAGGAATATATTTTTCACGGCGGAAGCTTACACAACCGTTACCGCCATCACCTGCCACGACCAGAATCGTCGCTTCATCAACAAACTTCATTTTACTCTCCGTAACTCATTCGCCTGAGCGGGGGACTATTACAACCGCTTCATTTTTGCGCCAACGCCCCCAGAGACGATGACCAATGGCGGAATACATCGCGCCCGCAACCACGACAAACGCACCGAGATAACCCAACAGGTTGAGCATCGGCTTGACGAAGACATCGGGCCAGGCCATTGATAACAAATCTGAAAATAACAGCGTAAACAGCGGGGTAAGCGTGATTAAGGCGCTCACCTGTGCTGCCTGCCAGCGCGCCATGGCTTCAGCCAGAGCGCCATAACCGACCAGCGTATTCAGCCCACAAAAAATGAGGCACGCCAGTTGCCAGTCGCTGAGCTGGGTAATTACGCCCGGCTTCGCTAAAGGCAATAATGCCAGTGTACACAAAGTGTACAGCAAAAAGAGGATCTGCTGTGAGGCAAGACGGCGCAATAACACCTTTTGCGCGACGCCATAACTCACCCAGACCGTTGCTGCGCCCACCCCAAAAATGACACCCCAGGTGTAATCCGTCAGGCGGGTAAAAATCTCAATCAGGCTGGTGTTAAAGAACATCACCAGCCCGCAAAGCAGCATGCTTGCCCCGATGATCTGCGTGCCGCGCATCTTCTCCTTGAGGATGAATACGCTGGCGACCATCATGCCGACCGGTGAAAGCTGACCAATCACCTGCGACGCTGTAGGGCTAAGATATTGCAGGGAAGAGCTGAACAGAATGAAGTTACCGAACAGACCGCCCGTCGCGATAGCCAGTAACACCAGCCAACGCGGTTTTCGGAAGATGCGCAGCGGTGGCAGCTGACCTTTGACGGCCAGAATGGCGCCCAGGCCTATGCTTGCCATCAGGAAGCGATAAAACACCACCGTCGGTGGCTCCATGACTTCCAGTACCTGCTTCATTGCAATTGGCAGCGCACCCCAGCACATTGCGGTAGTGAGCGCCAAAAGAATACCCATGCCGGCCTGCTGCTTCATGCCCGTTTTCCCTACAGAAAATTTTCCGGGTTTCCAATGTAAAAAGCCCCGCAACACGTTGCGGGGCTTTAATCCGTTACCGGACCGAGAAAACCTTACTCAGCAACGATGCTGATGTATTTACGGTTGTTCGGGCCTTTAACTTCAAATTTCACTTTACCGTCTGCTTTAGCAAACAGAGTGTGGTCACGACCGCAACCTACGTTGGTACCCGCGTGGAACTTGGTGCCACGCTGACGAACGATGATGCTACCCGCCAGAACGGATTCGCCACCGAAACGCTTAACGCCCAGGCGTTTAGCTTCTGAATCGCGACCGTTACGTGTGGAGCCGCCAGCCTTTTTATGTGCCATTTAAATCTCTCCTCAGGTCTTAGGCGCTGATGCCAGTAATTTTCACATCAGTGAACCACTGACGGTGGCCCTGCTGCTTACGATAGTGTTTACGACGACGAAACTTAACGATTTTAACTTTCTCGCCACGACCGTGAGCAACAACTTCAGCTTTGATAACGCCGCCATCAACGAAAGGAACGCCGATTTTGACTTCTTCACCGTTTGCGATCATCAGAACTTCAGCGAACTCAACAGATTCGCCAGTTGCGATGTCCAGCTTTTCCAGGCGAACGGTCTGACCTTCGCTTACTCGGTGTTGTTTACCACCACTTTGGAAAACCGCGTACATATAAACTCCGCTTCCGCGCACATCCTCGTATGATTCAGAGTGCGCTATAAATATTCACAATAGGGCGCGAATATTACGCAAAACGCGAGCCTTTGACAAGTGCTACCATCAATACATGAAGAAAAAAAACACAACACGTACGGTAACGTTTATCTGAGCCGTTTTTTCAGTACAATCAGCAATACTATTTATAAACCGAAACCCTTTGTGTACCCATCTCGTGTGGGATAAACAGGATAAAAAGCCCGGCTTTTGCGATGAATTTAGAAAAAATCAATGAGTTAACCGCGCAAGATATGGCGGGTGTGAATGCAGCAATCCTGGAGCAACTCAACTCTGACGTTCAGCTGATCAATCAGTTGGGCTATTACATCGTCAGCGGCGGCGGTAAACGTATTCGTCCGATGATTGCCATTCTGGCCGCACGCGCGGTTGGCTATCAGGGAAATGCCCACATCACGATCGCGGCGCTGATCGAATTTATCCACACCGCCACCCTGCTTCACGACGATGTTGTGGATGAATCAGACATGCGTCGTGGTAAAGCCACCGCCAACGCCGCGTTTGGTAATGCGGCAAGCGTTCTGGTAGGCGATTTTATCTATACCCGAGCCTTCCAGATGATGACCAGCCTTGGCTCGCTGAAGGTGCTGGAAGTGATGTCAGAAGCCGTGAACGTTATCGCTGAAGGTGAAGTCCTACAGCTGATGAACGTCAACGACCCGGACATCACCGAAGAAAACTATATGCGGGTGATTTACAGCAAGACCGCACGTCTGTTCGAAGCCGCCGCGCAATGCTCCGGCATTCTGGCAGGCTGTAGCGAAGCTCAGGAAAAGGGCCTTCAGGACTATGGCCGTTACCTCGGCACCGCGTTCCAGCTGATTGATGATTTGCTGGACTACAGCGCGGATGGCGAAACGCTCGGTAAAAACGTCGGCGATGACCTGAACGAAGGCAAGCCAACGCTGCCGCTGCTCCACGCGATGCGCAATGGCACACCAGAGCAGGCGAAAATGATCCGGGAGGCTATCGAGCAGGGAAATGGACGCCATCTTCTGGAACCGGTACTGGAAACAATGGCTATCTGCGGCTCCCTAGAATGGACGCGTCAGCGCGCTGAAGAAGAAGCGGACAAAGCCATCGCCGCCATTCAGGTCATTCCCGACAGCCCATGGCGTGATGCGCTAATCGGCCTCGCGCACATCGCCGTCCAGCGCGACCGATAATCCCCTCCTCATCTCCCTGCGCCCACGCAGGGAGATTCCAGTACACACCAATAAATTACATTTCCGCGTAAGCCCATCGGGTTACAGGCCGCATGTATAAAGCCGTGCCTTATTCTGAATATTGCTTCTCGTAACATGAACTTTTTAGAACACATGTTCGAAGTGAGTATAGTAATGCTGTCTTTTCACACGAAACGACGTGGACGATAACGAACACAAGGACAGCATTATGGATACAAAATTCATCGACTGGCATTCTGCTGACATTATTGCGGCACTGCGTAAAAAAGGAACATCGCTGGCTGCCGAATCACGTCGTCATGGGCTAAGCTCGTCGACGCTGGCAAACGCCCTGACCCGCCCATGGCCGAAGGGGGAACTGATTATCGCGACGGCGCTGGATACGCATCCGTGGGTGATATGGCCGTCACGCTACCACGATCCTATTACCCATGAATTTATCGACAGAACGCGCATGATGCGCCAGGGCAAAACGAAGAAAGCACATCAGGACTGATGCACCAGGATTGACAGGAACAGCAATCCCCCGGCCTGTTATGGCAGGGGGGTGCCGGAACGATTACTCGCCCTTCACACGCTCGATATTTGCACCCAGCGCGCGCAGTTTGTCCTCAATACGCTCGTAACCACGATCGATGTGGTAGATACGATCGACAACGGTAGTCCCTTCCGCAATACAACCTGCCAGCACGAGGCTCGCAGACGCGCGCAGATCGGTCGCCATCACCTGCGCACCGGACAGTTTTTCAACGCCGTGGCAAATTACCGTGTTGCTTTCAATCTCAGCATGCGCACCCATACGGATCAGTTCCGGTACGTGCATGAAACGGTTTTCGAAGATAGTTTCCGTGATGAAGCCCGTGCCTTCGGCCACCAGGTTCAACAGCGTGAACTGTGCCTGCATATCCGTCGGGAATGCCGGATGTGGCGCAGTACGCACGTTAACGGCTTTAGGACGCTGCCCGTGCATATCGAGGCTGATCCAGTCTTCACCGATTTCGATATCCGCACCCGCATCGCGCAGTTTCGCCAGCACCGCATCCAGGGTATCTGGCTGGGCGTTACGGCAGACAATCTTACCGCCAGAAATGGCCGCGGCCACCAGGAAAGTACCGGTTTCGATACGATCTGGCAGTACGCGATACACACCACCACCCAGACGTTCAACGCCTTCGATGGTGATACGGTCTGTGCCCTGCCCGCTGATCTTCGCCCCCAGCGCGACCAGGAAGTTCGCGGTATCCACGATCTCCGGCTCACGGGCGGCGTTTTCGATGATGGTAGTGCCTTCTGCCAGCGTAGCAGCCGACATGATGGTGACCGTTGCGCCCACGCTCACTTTGTCCATGACAATGTGCGCGCCTTTCAGACGACCATTGACGGACGCTTTAACGTAACCCTCTTCCAGCTTGATCTCCGCGCCGAGTTTTTCCAGGCCGAAGATATGCAGGTCAACGGGACGCGCGCCGATAGCGCATCCGCCCGGCAGTGAAACCTGTCCCTGACCGAAACGCGCCACCAGCGGACCAAGCGCCCAGATGGAAGCACGCATGGTTTTCACCAGCTCATACGGCGCTGAGAAGTTGTTCACGTTGCTGGCATCGATCCAGACGGAACCGTTACGCTCCACTTTGGTGCCCAACTGGCCGAGCAACTTCATGGTCGTGTCGATATCTTTCAGCTTCGGTACGTTCTGGATCTCTACCGGCTCTTCTGCGAGCAGCGCAGCGAAAAGAATGGGCAGCGCGGCGTTTTTAGCGCCAGAAATTGTGACTTCGCCCTGGAGACGCGTGGGTCCCTGTACACGAAATTTATCCATCGTTTGCTCTCTTATAAATTCAACCGTGCTGCGGGCGTTTCGCCCTCAGCTCAAAAACCGTTTAGTTTGCGATCGCGTGCCCACTCCTGTGGGGTGAACGCTTTAATCGACAGGGCGTGGATGCGGTTATCCGCAATGTATTCCATCAGCGGCGCGTACACAGCCTGCTGTTTCTTCACGCGACTCATTCCGTCGAACATCTCACCCACAGCAATAACCTGGAAGTGACTGCCATCGCCAGAGACGTGGGCTTCCTGAAGGGAGAGTGCATTCATCAGCACAGTCTGGATTTCATTATTTTCCATGGGGTCTACATCATCTGATAGTGAAAACAAGCTCAACATCTTAGAGCAAAGTGGCGCGGTCTTAAACAAGCAAAAAGCCCCGACGCGTAAACTGTCGGGGCTTTCAGAAGTAACGTACTGAAAAAATTAGCGAGGTAATACGTCTTCGGGCAAATTGTAAAGCTGTGCAAGGGTAATCACGTTATCGCTTACCCCCGTCAGGGTAACGCTGCTCCCCTGCTTTTTGCCCGTGGCCACCAGGTGCGCCAGCAGGGCGATACCGGCGGTATCTACCCGCGTAACGCCATGGAGATCAATCAGCGTCACGCCCTGCATCGCGTTATGGCGAGCGTCCCACAGCGGGTTAAGCAGATCCTGATCCAGCTCTCCCGTCAGCGTCAACGTCTCGCCGTCACGCGCCCAGCTAAGCTGCTGTGACATTACTTCTTCTCGTCCAGGGTAATTTTCTGACGAGAGATGGACTGAAGCTGAGCCGTCAGGCCATCGATGCCTTTAGTGCGCAGCAGATCGCTCCACTCGTTCTGTTTAGTGGTGATCATGCTGACGCCTTCAGCGATCATGTCGTACGCCTGCCAGTTTCCGGTCTGGCTGTTTTTACGCCACTGGAAGTCCAGACGAACCGGTGGACGACCGTTTGGATCGATAATCGTCACGCGAATAGGAATGATAGTGGCATCGCCCAGCGGCTGTTCAGGGGCAATCTGATAGGTCTGCCCGTGGTACATCGCCAGCGCCTGGCCGTAAGCCTGTTTCAGGTATTCACGGAACGCCGCAAAGTAAGCCTCGCGCTGTGCAGGGGTCGCATCTTTGTAGTAACGGCCCAGCACCAGTGCGCCCGCATACTTGATCTGCACATACGGCAGCAGTTCCTGATCCACCACATCACGCAGATAATCAGGGTTAGAACGGATTTTTGGCTGTTCGTTTTTAAGACGGTCGAAGGTTTTCTTCGCGGCCTCATCCATCAGTTTGTACGGGTTACTCTGATCCGCAGCGTGCGCCGCGGTAAGAGGGGCAATGACCAGCATGGCAACCATTAACAGTCGTTTAAACATGAATGACTTCTCCTGAAATTAATTCGTCGCGCCTGGCGTCGGTTCGACGTTGGTGTGGTCTTCACTCTGCGCAGGGGCATCGTCAGACTTTTTATCATCCCCTTTACTGTTGTAAAGGAACTGACCAATCATATCTTCCAGCACCATCGCTGACTTGGTATCCTGGATTACGCTACCGTCTTTAAGGATAGTCGTTCCCAGCTCAGGATCTTCAAAACCAACGTTAAGGGCCAGATATTGCTCCCCCAGCAGGCCAGAGGTGCGGATAGAAAGCGAGCTGGTGTCCGGAATGTGGTTATAGCGCTCTTCGATATCCATCGCGACGCGCGGCAGATAGGTTTTCTCATCAAGCGTAATGTCAGCGACACGTCCGATAACGACGCCACCAATACGCACCGGTGAGCGCGCTTTCAGGCCGCCGATGTTATCGAAAGTCGCGTAGACACGATACGTCGGCTCGGCGCGAACAGAGGTGATGTCCGCCGCTCGCAGGCAGATGAACAGCGCGGCCAGCAGCGCCAGAAGCAGAAACACGCCAACCCAAATTTCATTTTTTCTCGTTTGCATGAACTCAATTCCCAAACATCAGTGCGGTGAGCACAAAATCCAGACCTAAAACGGCCAGCGACGAATGTACGACAGTACGCGTCGTTGCACGGCTAATGCCCGCCGACGTCGGAATGGCATCGTAACCATTAAACAACGCAATCCAGGTAACCGTCACAGCGAAAACCACGCTCTTGATCAGACAGTTCACCAGATCCATCCGCAGATCGATGGCGTCCTGCATGGCAGACCAGAAGAATCCGGCATCAATGCCTTTCCAGTTAACGCCAACCAGCGCGCCTCCCCAGATACCTACCGCCACAAAGAGGATAGTCAGTAACGGCAAGGAGATAACCCCGGCCCAGAAGCGCGGCGAGATTACCCGGCGCAGCGGATCGACTGCCATCATCTCCATACTGGAGAGCTGCTCGGTGGCGCGCATCAGGCCAATTTCCGCCGTCAACGCTGACCCGGCACGCCCGGCGAACAGCAGCGCGGCAACCACCGGCCCGAGTTCACGCAGCAGCGAGAGCGCCACCAGCATGCCAAGGCTGGTTTCCGCGCTGTAGGTTGTCAGCACCAGATACCCCTGCAACCCCAGCACCATGCCAATAAACAGACCCGACACGATGATGATAAGCATCGACAGCACGCCGACGTTATAAAGCTGCCGTACCAGTAACGGCGCATGCTTGCGGAACTCCGGTTTGCCGACCAGCGCGTTGAACAACATTAATCCGGCACGCCCGAACGTACTGATGGTTTTTAGGCCACGGTGTCCAAGACCCGCCAACGCATTTAACAGCATGAGTGGCTTAACTCCCTATTCCGAGTAAATCGTCATGATAGTCGCCCGCCGGATAGCGGAAAGGCACCGGCCCATCTGCGATACCGTCCAGGAACTGCCGCACGCGCGGATCGCCATTCTCCTGCAACGCCTGCGCGCTGCCGTGGGCGACGATCTTTTTGTCAGCCACAATATAGGCGTAATCAGCGATACTCAGCACTTCCGGCACGTCGTGGGAAACCACCACGCAGGTGACGCCAAGGGCGCTGTTCAGCTCCGAAATTAACTTCACCAGCACGCCCATGGTGATGGGGTCCTGCCCGACGAACGGTTCATCGAACATGATTAAATCGGGTTCCAGGGCAATAGCACGCGCCAGCGCGGCGCGGCGCGCCATCCCACCCGAGAGTTCGGACGGCATGAGTTTCGCAGCCCCCCGCAGCCCCACGGCTTCAAGCTTCATCATCACCGTACTGTGCAACAGCTCAGGAGGAAGATGGGTGTGCTCACGCAACGGATAGGCCACGTTGTCAAAAACGTTCATATCCGTGAACAGCGCGCCCGACTGAAAGAGCATGCTCATCCGTTTGCGAACCGTGTAGAGGCGCGAGCGAGACATCGCCGGGACATTTTCGCCGTCGAAGAGAATTTCGCCGCTGTCAGGGGGGATTTGCCCGCCGATAAGACGCAGCAACGTGGTTTTACCGATCCCTGACGGCCCCATGATGGCGGTGATTTTACCGCGCGGCACGGTCAGCGAAATATCATCAAATATTAACCGGTTGCCGCGAGAAAAACTGACGCCCCGGACATCGACTATATTCGCCATCGTTTGGCTCATTTATGGTTCCTTACTTACCTTGCTTCACGGCTGGCATGAAGCGTAAATCAGCCCTAAACCCCGCATTTTTACAGAATATTCACTATTGGGGTTAGCGAAAGCTGGCATTTGTTTTACTTTTCCGGCGCATAAAGTCAAAATTAGGAATTCGTTACGTCTCAGACTTCATCTGGCGCCAACATTCGTGCGCAGTGGACCAGCGAGTATACCTGAAGAAAGGACTTTTGATGCTTTTAGCAACAGCACTGTTAATAATTGGTTTACTGTTGGTGGTCTACAGTGCTGACCGTTTGGTCTTTGCCGCATCCATTCTCTGTCGACTCATTGGCATGCCGCCCATCATTATCGGCATGACGGTGGTCAGTGTAGGCACATCGCTTCCTGAAATCATCGTTTCTGTTTCAGCCTCGCTGCATGGGCAGGTCGACCTCGCTATCGGCACCGCGATTGGCTCTAACATCGTCAATATCTTACTGATTTTAGGCTTAGCCGCATTACTGCATCCATTTCGCGTGCATTCTGATGTTTTGCGCCGGGAATTGCCGTTAATGTTAGTCGTCAGTCTGCTGGCAGGCTACGTACTTTATGACGGGGTGCTGAGCGTCGGTGACGGTATATTCCTGCTCGCCCTGGCCGTGATCTGGTTGCTTTACAGCGTGAAGATCGCACGTCTGGCGGAAAAACAGGGTAACGATAGCCTTACGCGTGAGCATCTCGCCGAGCTGCCCCGGGAAGGGACCTTACCCGTCGCCCTGCTGTGGCTGGGCGTCGCGCTGATCATCATGCCAATGGCCACGCGGATGGTGGTCGATAACGCGACGGTGCTGGCGAACGCGTTTGCGATGAGCGAACTGACAATCGGTCTGACGGTAATCGCCATCGGCACCAGCCTGCCAGAGCTGGCCACCGCCATCGCCGGGGCGCGTAAAGGGGAAGATGATATCGCCATCGGCAATATCATCGGCTCGAATATTTTCAATATCGCGATCGTGACAGGGCTGCCGGCGCTAATCTCGCCGGGGCCGTTTAACCCTATGGTTTTCACGCGCGATTACGGTGTGATGCTGCTGGTCAGCGTGATTTTCGCCCTGCTCTGCTGGCGGCGAAAAGAGCAGATCGGCAAAGGCGCAGGCGCGCTGCTGACGGGTGGATTTATCGTATGGCTGGCGATGCTGTACTGGCTTTCGCCTCTTCTCTCTGGGTAAACGGAAACGCATTATGTCGCAAATAGAATTGCAGCCGGGTTTTGACTTTCAGAAAGCAGGCAAAGACGTTCTGGAGATTGAACGTGAAGGTCTGGCGCAGTTAGATCAGTACATTAATCAGGATTTTAGTCTGGCCTGTGAGAAGATGTTCTACTGTGCCGGCAAAGTCGTGGTGATGGGGATGGGCAAATCCGGCCATATCGGACGCAAAATGGCGGCGACCTTTGCCAGTACCGGCACGTCGTCATTCTTCGTTCATCCCGGTGAAGCCGCGCACGGTGACCTCGGCATGGTTACGCCGCAGGACGTGGTTATTGCGCTGTCCAACTCCGGGGAATCGAATGAAATCCTGGCGTTGATCCCGGTGCTGAAGCGTCTGCACGTACCGCTGATTTGCATGACCAGCCGACCGGAAAGCAGCATGGCGCGTGCGGCGGATATTCACCTGTGCGTGAAAGTGCCTAAAGAAGCCTGTCCGCTGGGGCTGGCGCCGACCTCCAGCACAACCGCCGCGCTGGTGATGGGCGATGCCCTTGCCGTTGCGCTGCTGGAAGCCCGCGGTTTTACGCCTGAAGATTTTGCCCTGTCTCATCCCGGCGGCGCGCTCGGGCGCAAACTGCTGCTGCGGGTTAACGATATTATGCACACCGGAGATGAGATCCCGCACGTGAGCAAAGAGGCCTCTTTGCGCGACGCGTTACTGGAGATCACCCGTAAAAACCTGGGCATGACGGTTATCTGCGACGATCTGATGAAGATTCAGGGCATTTTCACCGACGGCGACCTGCGCCGGGTATTCGATATGGGTGTGGATGTCCGAACGCTGGGCATTGCTGATGTGATGACGCCAGGCGGGATCCGCGTCCGTCCCGGCACGCTGGCGGTAGATGTGCTGAACCTGATGCAGTCCCGTCATATTACCTCAGTGATGGTTGCCGATGGCGACCAACTGCTGGGTGTGGTACATATGCATGATCTGCTGCGCGCTGGCGTAGTGTAATGAAGGATAAGACAATGAGTAATGCGGGTGCATCCCTTGCAACCTGTTATGGCCCGGTGAGCGCCCACATGATGGCAAAGGCGGAAAATATCCGCCTGTTGATCCTCGATGTGGATGGTGTGCTCTCCGACGGTCTGATTTATATGGGCAATAACGGCGAAGAGCTGAAAGCCTTTAACGTTCGCGACGGTTACGGTATCCGCTGTGCGCTCACGTCCGGAATTGAAGTTGCAATCATCACCGGGCGGAAAGCTAAACTGGTAGAAGATCGGTGTGAAACGCTGGGCATTACCCATCTCTATCAGGGGCAGTCTGATAAGATGGTAGCTTTCCGGGATCTGCTGGGAAAACTGGCCATTGCACCAGAGAATGTGGCATACGTCGGGGATGATTTGATCGACTGGCCAGTGATGGCGGAGGTGGGTCTGAGCATCGCGGTGGCTGACGCGCACCCGCTGCTGATCCCGCGTGCTGATTACGTTACCCATATTCACGGTGGCCGCGGCGCCGTCCGTGAAGTCTGCGATCTGCTTCTGCTGTCGCAGGGCAAGCTTGATGAGGCGAAAGGGCAATCGATATGAGTAAAACCAGACGTTGGGTTATCATTCTGCTTGCGCTTGTCGCCCTGGTACTGATTGGCGTCAACCTCGCTGACCGCGATGATACGCAAGCGGAAGTGGTTAACACGAGCGACCCGACCTATAAAAGCGATCACAGCGACACCGTGGTCTATAGCCCGGAAGGCGCGCTGAACTATCGCCTCGTTGCTCAGCATGTAGAATATTTTTCAGATGACGGTACCTCGTGGTTTACCCAACCGGTCATGACCACCTTTGATACGGACAAAGTGCCGACGTGGTCTATCAAGTCTGACCGGGCAAAACTGACAAATGACCGTATGCTTTACCTGTATGGTCACGTTGAAGTCAACGCCCTGACCGCTGACGCGCAACTGCGAAAAATTACGACGGATAACGCCCAGATCAACCTGGTCACCCAGGATGTCACGTCGCAGGATTTAGTCACCCTGTATGGCACAACATTTAATTCCAGCGGTTTAAGAATGCGCGGGAACTTACGCAGCAAAAACGCCGAGCTGATTGAAAAGGTTAGAACCTCCTATGAAATTCAAAACAAACAAACTCAGCCTTAAAGTTGTTATCGCCAGCGCGCTGCTGGCGGCCAGTCTTCCCGCGCTTGCTGTGACTGGCGACACCGAACAGCCGATTCATATTGAATCCGATACCCAGTCTCTGGATATGCAGGGTAACGTCGTCACCTTTACCGGCAACGTCGTCATGACCCAGGGCACCATTAAAATCAACGCCGACAAAGTGGTCGTTACCCGTCCGGGCGGCGAGCAGGGCAAAGAGATTATCGATGGTTATGGCAACCCGGCCACCTTCTACCAGATGCAGGACAACGGCAAGCCGGTGAAAGGCCATGCCTCGCATATGCACTATGAACTGGCGAAGGATCTGGTCATCCTGACCGGTAATGCTTACCTGGAACAGCTGGACAGCAATATCAAAGGCGACAAGATCACCTATCTGGTGAAAGAGCAGAAAATGCAGGCCTCCAGCGAAAAAGGCAAACGCGTCACGACCGTGCTTGTGCCTTCGCAGTTGCAGGACAAGAACAACGGTCAGGCTCCGGCACAGAAAAAGAGTAACTAATTCGTTATGGCAACTTTAACTGCAAAAAACCTCGCGAAAGCGTATAAGGGCCGCCGCGTCGTCGAAGATGTCAGTCTGACCGTCAACTCCGGCGAAATCGTGGGTTTGCTTGGCCCTAACGGGGCGGGTAAAACCACGACCTTCTACATGGTGGTGGGCATCGTCCCGCGTGACGCCGGCAACATCATCATCGATGATGAAGATATCAGCCTGCTGCCGCTTCATGCCCGCGCGCGTCGTGGCATCGGCTATCTGCCGCAGGAAGCGTCTATCTTCCGCCGCTTAAGCGTGTTCGACAACCTGATGGCCGTGCTCCAGATCCGTGACGATCTGACCAGCGAGCAGCGCACTGACCGTGCGAACGAGCTGATGGAAGAGTTTCATATCGAGCATCTGCGTGACAGCCTCGGCCAGGCGCTGTCCGGTGGTGAACGCCGCCGCGTTGAGATTGCGCGCGCGCTGGCAGCAAACCCAAAATTCATCCTGCTGGATGAACCGTTTGCGGGCGTTGACCCCATCTCCGTTATCGATATCAAACGTATCATTGAGCACCTGCGCGACAGCGGGCTTGGCGTACTGATCACGGACCACAACGTTCGTGAAACGCTGGCCGTGTGTGAGCGCGCCTACATAGTGAGCCAGGGCCATCTGATTGCCCACGGTACGCCGCAGCAAATCCTCGAAGATGAGCATGTTAAGCGCGTGTACCTTGGGGAAGACTTCAGACTCTGATAGGGTAGAGGTTAAGTCACGCCGAACCGGAGAAAAACGCTCTGAACATGAAGCAAGGTTTGCAATTACGGCTCAGCCAGCAACTGGCCATGACGCCGCAGCTACAGCAGGCAATCCGTCTGTTGCAGCTGTCCACGTTAGAACTCCAGCAGGAGCTCCAGCAGGCGCTGGACAGCAATCCGCTGCTGGAGCAAACCGATCTTCATGACGAGGTAGACGCCCAGCAGACGCAGGACACAGAAACGCTCGACTCCGTAGATGCGCTCGAACAGAAAGAGATGCCGGACGAACTGCCGCTGGATGCCAGCTGGGATGAAATCTACACCGCGGGTACCCCTTCCGGGACGCGCGCAGACTACCAGGACGATGAACTCCCGGTCTACCAGGGCGAAACCACCCAGTCGCTTCAGGACTACCTGATGTGGCAGGTAGAGCTGACCCCTTTCTCCGATACCGATCGCGCCATTGCCACCTCGATTGTCGATGCCGTTGACGACACGGGCTATTTGACCGTGACGCTGAACGAGATTCTGGAAAGCATCGGCAATGACGAGATTGAACTGGAAGAGATTGAAGCCGTCCTGAAACGCGTTCAGCGTTTCGACCCGATAGGTGTCGCCGCGAAAGATCTGCGCGACTGCCTTCTGATCCAGCTTTCGCAGTTTGCCAAAGAGACACCGTGGATTGACGAAGCCCGGCTCATCATCAGCGATCATCTGGATCTGCTGGCGAATCACGACTTCCGCACCCTGATGCGCGTCACACGCCTGAAAGAAGAGGTGCTGAAGGAAGCGGTGAATCTGATCCAGTCGCTCGATCCGCGTCCGGGGCAGTCGATCCAGACCAGCGAACCGGAATATGTCATCCCCGATGTGCTGGTGAGAAAACACAATGGCCGCTGGGTCGTTGAACTGAACGCCGACAGCATTCCTCGCCTGCAAATCAACCAGCAATACGCCTCCATGTGCACCAGCGCACGTAATGACGCTGATAATCAATACATTCGCAGCAACCTTCAGGAAGCACGCTGGTTGATCAAGAGCCTGGAGAGCCGTAATGACACGCTGCTGCGCGTCAGCCGCTGTATTGTCGAACAGCAGCAGGCGTTCTTTGAGCAGGGCGAAGAGTTTATGAAACCGATGGTGCTGGCAGACATCGCCCAGGCCGTCGAGATGCATGAATCAACCATTTCCCGCGTGACCACGCAGAAATATCTGCACAGCCCACGCGGTATTTTTGAGCTTAAGTATTTCTTCTCCAGCCACGTGAACACCGAAGGCGGCGGCGAAGCCTCGTCAACGGCTATTCGCGCACTGGTGAAGAAGTTGATCGCCGCGGAGAACCCCGCGAAGCCACTCAGTGACAGTAAGTTAACCACCATGCTGTCCGATCAGGGTATTATGGTGGCACGTCGTACTGTCGCGAAGTATCGAGAGTCTTTATCCATTCCGCCGTCTAACCAGCGTAAACAACTGGTTTGACACAACCGATAAGGAAGACACTATGCAGCTCAATATCACCGGACATAACGTCGAGATTACTGAGGCTTTACGCGATTTTGTAAACACTAAGTTTGCGAAACTCGAGCAGTATTTCGAGAGGATCAACCAGGTCTATGTTGTGTTGAAAGTGGAGAAAGTGACGCATATCTCGGATGCGACCCTACACGTCAACGGAGGGGAACTCCATGCCAGTGCGGAAGGGCAAGACATGTACGCGGCTATCGACGGCTTGATTGATAAGCTTGCGAGACAGCTCAATAAACATAAAGATAAACTGAAACAACACTAATTGTCCGGGCAGTTAACGGGTGCAGGACGGCCTGTTGTGAAACACAACAGGCCATTTGTACAGTTAGCGCTTAGGTGAAATTATGATAAACAACGATTCCGCTCTTCAACTGAGCAATGTCCTTAACCAGGATTGTACCCGCAGTGGCGTTCACTGCCAGAGCAAAAAACGTGCGCTGGAAATCATCAGTGAACTGGCCGCAAAACAGCTGGGTCTGCCGCCGCAGATCGTGTTTGAAGCCATTCTGACCCGTGAAAAAATGGGCAGTACCGGCATCGGCAATGGCATTGCGATCCCGCATGGCAAGCTGGAAGAAGATACGCTGCGTGCCGTGGGGGTGTTTGTGCAACTGGAAACGCCTATCGCTTTTGACGCCATCGATAACCAGCCTGTGGATCTGCTTTTCGCGCTGCTGGTTCCTGCCGATCAGACCAAAACCCACCTGCACACGCTGTCGCTGGTTGCCAAACGTCTGGCGGATAAAACCATTTGTCGTCGACTGCGCTCAGCCCAAAGTGATGAAGAGCTTTATCAAATTATCACTGAAGCAGAAGGCAATCAGGATGAGGCATAATCGGGAAAGGGCCTTCAGAACGGCTGCCCTGAGGAGAAACGGAACATGGTGCTGATGATCGTCAGCGGTCGTTCGGGGTCCGGGAAGTCCGTGGCCCTGCGCGCGCTGGAAGACATGGGATTTTACTGTGTAGATAACCTGCCGGTAGTGTTGTTACCCGATCTGGCGCGGACGCTGGCGGACAGGCAAATCTCTGCCGCCGTCAGTATTGACGTGCGTAACATGCCGGAATCGCCGGAAATCTTCGAGCAGGCAATGAACAGCCTGCCGGAATGCTTCTCGCCTCAGCTCTTGTTCCTGGACGCTGACCGCAACACGCTGATCCGTCGCTACAGCGATACACGTCGTTTGCATCCGCTCTCCAGTAAAAATCTTTCGCTGGAAAGCGCCATCGATAAAGAGAGCGATCTGCTTGAGCCGCTGCGTTCCCGGGCCGACCTGATTGTCGACACCTCCGAAATGTCCGTCCACGAGCTGGCGGAAATGCTGCGTACGCGCTTACTCGGCAAGCGCGAGCGCGAACTGACGATGGTGTTTGAATCCTTCGGCTTTAAGCACGGCATACCTATCGATGCGGATTACGTTTTTGATGTGCGTTTCCTGCCGAACCCACACTGGGATCCGAAACTGCGTCCGATGACCGGTCTGGATAAGCCGGTGGCAGCGTTCCTCGATCGACACACAGAAGTACACAATTTTATCTACCAGACGCGAAGCTACCTTGAGCTATGGTTACCTATGCTGGAAACAAACAATCGCAGCTACCTGACGGTGGCGATTGGCTGTACCGGCGGTAAACATCGTTCGGTCTACATTGCCGAACAGCTGGCCGATTACTTCCGCTCACGCGGGAAGAACGTTCAGTCCCGTCATCGCACGCTGGAAAAACGCAAAACATGACCGTAAAACAGACCGTCGAAATCACCAACAAGCTGGGCATGCATGCGCGCCCGGCGATGAAGCTGTTTGAACTGATGCAGGGTTTTGATGCTGAGGTGCTGCTGCGCAACGACGAGGGAACCGAGGCAGAAGCCAACAGCGTGATTGCGCTACTGATGCTGGATTCTGCCAAAGGCCGTCAGATTGAAGTTGAAGCCACCGGCCCGCAGGAAGAAGAAGCGCTGGCGGCAGTGATTGCCCTGTTCAACGCCGGGTTTGACGAAGACTAACGTTCGCCATGTCGGCGGGTAGCGCTGCGCTTACCCGCCCTACCTAAGATTATTTCGCTCCATAAACCCTTCCCCACCCAGCTGACGCATCTGGCGCATAATCCACGCCTGGCGGCTTCGCACATAGCCTGACGGGGCGCTGGCCTTAAAACGCAGCGGGTTCGGCAGCACGGCGGCAAGCAGTGCCGCTTCGGACATAGTCAGCCTGCTGGCGGGCTTGCCAAAATAGCGCTGCGATGCCGCTTCGACACCAAATACGCCGTCACCAAATTCCGCGATATTCAGGTAGACGGTTAAAATGCGTTTTTTGCTCCACACCGTCTCGACGCCCAGCGTCAGCCCGGCCTCCAGCCCTTTTCTCACCCAGCTGCGACCGTCCCATAAGAACAGGTTTTTTACCGTCTGCTGAGAAAGCGTCGATGCGCCGCGGACGCGGTTTTCATGACGTTCATTATGATCCAGCGCCTTCTCGATAGCCGCCACGTCAAAACCCCAGTGCTCCGGGAATTTCTGATCTTCTGCCGCAATGACCGCCAGCCCCATCCACGGCGAGATTGCATCCATGCTGACCCAGTCAGAATGGGCAACATAGCCAAAATCACCTGAGAGCCAGGCGCTAATCTGCCGCTCTGCCATCACGGCCGAGAACGGGACGGGCAGGATGCTGAACAGCGCAATACCGCCGCCCCAGAACACGGCCAGGACCAGCACAATACGCAGCAGGATCCGTTTTAACCACCCGCCGGGGGAGAATTTACGACTCATTCGGTCAGGACCAGCACTCTGTCCACCAGCTTTTCAATGCCTGCGGCAGCCTCGGCGATGTTCTGCGCCAGCATATACGCTGGCGTGGTGATGATCTTGTTGTCCTCGTCCACCACAATGTCGTCTACCGGACATGGCACGTGTTCGCCGCCCATATCCTCGACAATCTCAGCGGTATCAATGTCGGTTCCGATCGTGAGCCGCAGCGGGAAATCAAAAATTTTCGGCAGCATGGCCGGCGCAATGCAGATAAAGCCCTGCGGCTTACCTGCCGCATGCATCGCCAGCGATAGCGCTTTCAAATCGGGATCGACATGACACGCCGTGCCTTCCGTTGCAAACGTGCTCAGGTTTTTCGCCGCGCCAAAACCGCCCGGCACGATGAGCGCATCAAGCTCAGCGGCATCGGCCTGTGCCAGCGGGTGAATATCGCCGCGCACAATACGCGCCGCTTCAATCAGCACGTTACGGCTTTCCGCCATTGGCTCGCCGGTGAGATGATTAATCACGTCTGCCTGGGTTTTATCCGGGGCGAAGCAGATAACGTCTGCCCCCTGGCGCGATAATGCCAGCAGCGTTAATACGGTTTCATGTATCTCTGAACCATCGTAAACACCACATCCGCTCAGCACGACACCAATCTTTTTCATTCTGACGATCCTTCTATGCAACTCGCTGAAGCACATTAAAAATTCTGATTAAAACGCTATGCTTCACACATTTCACTGATTCATGTAACAAACTGTTTAAGATTTGCTATCTTATCTGCGTGCGGCCTCAATTTTCAGGCGGCGTCCATGCGAAAACAACCCATAAAAATCAGGCGCAGCCACGATTTCCCTGGTGTTGGCGCAGTATTCGCGCACCCCGGTATAGCCGGGGTCATTTTTTTCTGGCATCCACCCAGGCTTTCAGCACTGCCACATCGTTTTGCCACTCTTGTTTCATCTCTTCGACCCAATCACCTACGTTATCTTCCCAGGCAGGTAAATCAGGAGACTGAATCTGTTGGCCCAGCTGCTGGAGATGGCGTAACCCGACAGATCCTGCCGCGCCTTTGATTTTATGCCCCTCTTCGACGATGCCCTTCTGGTCACGCGCCGTCAGGTTGGATTCGAGCACGTTCAGATAGCCCGGCATCATTTTTTCGAACACGGCGAGGCCATCGGTGATCAGTTTTGGTCCCACCAGATCGATATACTGCTCCAGCATGGCGGTATCCAGTATCGTTTGGGCTTTAGCGCTATCAACAGACGTCATGGTGCTCTCCTCTTCATCACAGGTATCCCAGAACTTCTTGATCATCGCCGTCAGGGCGGGTACCGCCAGCGGCTTGCTGAGCACATCGTCCATACCGGCCTCGAGATACTCTTTTTTATCTTTCAACACGTTTGCGGTCAACGCCACCAGCGGCGGCAGCTCGTCAGGAGCATATTTGCGCGTCAGCTCGCGGGAGATATCCAGCCCGGTCATGTCCGGTAGCTGAATATCGAGCAGCACCAGGTCATACTCGCCCGGCGTGAACATCTCCAGCGCGGCTTTCCCGGTCATCGCCACATCCACGCTGTTACCGAGTTTTTCCAGTACCGACCGGGCGACAATGACGTTCAGCTCAATATCTTCCACCAGCAGGACGTGCAGGGCTGGCAGCGGCATATCGTCGTTCTCAAACGTATCTTCCACCTCTTCCGCCACGGCAGGCGCGTGGATGGTAAGCGTAAAGGTGGAGCCTTTACCCGGCTGGCTGGCAACGGTGATATCCCCGCCCATACTTTTCGCCAGACGTTTCGACACCGCCAGTCCAATGCCCGTACCGGTCGCCGGTTTACCGCCGTGGCTGTCTTTAACCTGATAATACATGGCGAAGATCTTATCCTGCTCCTCCTGAGGAATGCCGATACCCGAGTCCTCAACTTCAAAGTGCAGCATGTCGCCTTCGTCATAGCGAATGCGCACCGCAACCTGCCCCTTCTGGGTAAACTTCACGGCGTTGCTGATGAGGTTCCACAGGATCTGCCGCAGACGTGTGCCGTCCGTCACCACTTTATGCGGCAACGGCAGCGTTGGCTCCATCACAAAGCTCAACCCTTTTTGCTGAGCCTGTAAACCTGACAGGTTTTCCAGGTCCGCGAGGAAACCGGTAAAATCAACCGGCTGGTTGTCGAGCTGAACTTTACGGCGTTCCATCTTATCCATGTCGATAATATCATTGAAGATATTGCCCAGCGTGACCGCCGAGACGTGGATCGTTTTCAGGTATTTTTCCTGCTCGCTAGTCAGCTCGGTATCCAGCAGAATGCGGCTCAGCCCCACAATGCCATTCAGCGGGGTGCGCAGTTCATGGCTGATGGTGGAGATGAAGGTTGTTTTATCCCGGCTGGCGCGCTCCAGCGCATCCTGATAGCGCTTACGCTCGGTGATATCGCGGCCAAAGCCCATCAGACCATGACGTTTCCCCACCCGGTCGTAATAAGGCACTTTGCGGATCTCAAAGCAGGCTTTGCGCCCGTCAGGATAGTCCAGCCACTGCTCATAGGTCAGCGAAACGTTATGGCGGAAGACCTTTTCATCCGTCTCCATCACTTTTGCTGCCGCCTCTTCGGAATAGACATCCTGAGGTTTCAGGTGGATCAGCTGCTTTTCGCTTTTCCCGGTCAACAGTTCCATGGCCCGGTTACAGCCGGAGAACTCTTTATCTTCATTACGGTAGAACACCAGATCCGGCGACGCATCGAGGAACGAGCGCAGGAAAGAGGATTGCTGTTCAAGCTGGATCTGCGTCACTTCACGCTCTTTCATCTCAACTTTTAGCTGCTCAAGCGTGGTCTGACGCTCGGCTTCCGCCTTCTCACGGTCTGAAATTTCCTGATTCAGCTGGGCAATGTTGTCCTTGAGCTGGACGTTGAGTTTGAGATCGCGCTCGCGCATCTCTTCCAGCTTATCCACCAGTTTCGATAAACGCTGTCGGGACTCTTCCAGTTGCTCAACCACCACGGAGAGAAAATAGACCGCCCATGGGGTAATCAGCAGGCCAAAGAAAATAGAGCGGATCACGTCGATGCTCTCGACCTGACCATGCAGAACCATGGTCACGGCCATTTGCACGACGATGGCCAGAACGACCAGCGCCAGCGCCAGCAGCATGGAAAAACGCACCAGCCCGAGCTTCATCATCAGGTCGACGTAGTACTGGGCCAGCATTCGAATTTGCTTCATAGAGGATCCCTTCACGACTTTATCGCTCAATAATACTCAAATTCACGGCGAGGCGTTGAAGGTTGTGAGAAAAAGTGCGGGGTGAAACAGGAGATTAGCCTCGCCCCCGGGCAACCGGGAGCGAGGAAGAAGGTTTATCAGGAGCGTTTTAGCAGCATCCAGAGGCTGATCAGGAAGAAACTGGCGCTCGGCAACAGTGCGCCGATAATTGGCGGAATGCCATACACCAGCGTCAGCGGACCGAAAATCTGATCGAGGACGTAGAACACAAAACCAAAGCTGATACCGGTTACCACGCGAACCCCCATCGGCACGCTACGCAGCGGTCCAAAGATGAACGATAGCGCCATCAGCATCATCACGGCCACGGACAGCGGCTGGAAGATTTTGCTCCACATGTTGAGCTGGTAACGCCCCGCATCCTGTCCGCTCGATTTCAGATACTTCACGTAATTATGCAGACCGCTGATGGAGAGCGCATCGGGATCGAGCGCTACCACCCCAAGCTTGTCCGGCGTCAGGTTGGTTTTCCAGGTACCGCTAACGGTCTGCGAACCGGTGATCTGTTTCGGGTTCGTCAGGTCAGATTCATCAACCTGGGATAACCGCCAAAGCTTGTTGTTCGCATCAAATTTAGCGGAGGCGGCATAACGCACCGACTGTAAACGACGATCGTTATTGAAGGCATAGATACTCACGCCGCCCAGTTCATCGTCCCCTTTCACGCGTTCGATATAGACAAAGTTCTGACCATCTTTCGCCCATAATCCCTGCTGCGTGGAGAGCAGTGAACCGCCGTACATAGCCTGAGCACGGTAGTTACGCGCCATCTGTTCGCCCTGCGGCGCGACCCATTCGCCAATCGCCATGGTCAACAGCACCAGCGGGATCGCGGTTTTCATCACCGACAGCGCAACCTGCATACGGGTAAAACCCGATGCCTGCATCACCACCAGCTCGCTACGCTGAGCCAGCATCCCCAGGCCCAGCAGCGCCCCCAGCAGGGCCGCCATCGGGAAGAAGATCTGCACATCTTTTGGTACGCTGAGCAGGGTATACATCCCGGCGCCCAACGCGTCGTAACTCCCCTGCCCGGCTTTTTTCAGCTGGTCGACAAATTTGATAATGCCCGAGAGCGACACCAGCATGAACAGGGTCATCATGATGGTGGTGAAAATCGTTTTACCGATATAGCGGTCAAGTACGCCAAACGCCTGCATTAGATGGCTCCTTTACGCGTAAACCGGGCACGAAGACGACGCACAGGCACCGTGTCCCACAAGTTGAGTCCGACTGCCAGCAGCAGATACAAACCATTCACGACCCAGGTCCAGATCATCGGGTCAATTTTTCCTTTCCCGCCGTTAGACTTGATTGAGGTTTGCAGCAGGAAGAACACCAGATACAGCAGCATCGCTGGCAGCATCGACAGCACGCGGCCCTGGCGCGGGTTTACCACGCTCAGCGGAACCACCATCAGCGCCATCATAAATACGGTGAAGACCAGCGTGATACGCCAGTGCAGTTCAGCACGCGCACGATCGGTATCGGTATTCATTAAGGTGCGCATATCCATCTGCTCAGTATCCGTGGGATCGAGCGCGACGGCCTGATGGCCAATGATGGCCTGGTAGTTCTGAAAATCGGTAATACGGAAGTCGCGCAGCATAGCCGTGCCTTCGAAACGCGTTCCTTTGTTCAGCGTGACAACCTGAGAGCCGTCTTTACGCTGAGACAGCTGACCGGAGTCCGCCACCACCACAGAAGGCCGGGCGTTACCTTTCGGGCGCAGTTGAGCAAGAAACACGTCATTGAAGCGGTTGCCATCGACGCTTTCGATAAACAGCACGGAGTTACCGTCGGTCGCCTGCTGGAACTGCCCCTGCGCCAGCGCCGCCAGCCCCGGGTTAGCTTTTGCTTCCGCCAGCACCTCATCCTGATGACGAGAGGAGGTCGGCCCCGCCCACATGACGTTAACCGCGGCAACAATGCCCGTAAACAGCGCCAGCACCATGGCTGCTTTTACCAGTACGGCTTTACTGAGGCCGCAGGCATGCATCACGGTGATTTCACTTTCGGTATAGAGCTTACCCAGGGTCATCAGCAGACCAAGGAACAGGCTTAACGGCAGGATAAGCTGCGCCATTTCCGGCACGCCAAGCCCGAGCAGGGAAAGCACCAGATTCGTTGGGATTTCGCCATCAACCGCCGCGCCGAGGATCCTGACCAGCTTCTGACAGAAAAAGATCAGAAGGAGGATAAAGAGGATCGCCAGTTGGCTCTTCAGCGTCTCCCGAACCAGATATCTTATGATTATCACTTTAAATACGCCCGTTAAAACTCGTCTTATGCAGGAATTTAGCTTGTTTCATGGCTTAAACGTCATTTATTCTCTTGAGTCGTCGAAATCATCGCTAAGATTAAAAAACCCGGCGGATTCGCGCTTCATGACATTTATTGACGTGTCGAAACCGTAGTAACGTAAGATTAACACGAAGTCACCACAACGGCGGACATGAGTTACGAAAGGTTTCAATTCTATCCGTAGCCGCCGCCGTTGTCTTTAAGATTCAGGAGCGTAGTGCATGGAGTTCAGTGTAAAAAGCGGTAGCCCGGAGAAACAGCGGAGTGCCTGCATCGTTGTGGGCGTCTTTGAACCACGCCGACTCTCCCCGATCGCCGAGCAACTCGATAAAATCAGCGACGGCTATATCAGCGCCCTGCTGCGCCGTGGCGAACTGGAAGGCAAACCAGGGCAGACCCTGTTGCTGCACCATGTTCCGAACGTCCTGTCCGAGCGTATTCTGCTGATTGGCTGTGGTAAAGAACGTGAGCTTGATGAGCGCCAGTACAAGCAGGTTATTCAGAAAACCATTAATACACTGAATGATACTGGTTCGATGGAAGCCGTCTGCTTCCTGACGGAACTGCACGTTAAGGGCCGCAACACGTACTGGAAAGTGCGTCAGGCCGTCGAAACCGCAAAAGAGAGCCTCTACAGCTTTGATCAGCTGAAGACCACCAAAAGCGAGCCGCGTCGCCCGCTGCGTAAAATGGTCTTTAACGTGCCAACCCGTCGCGAGCTGACCAGCGGCGAGCGCGCCATTCAGCACGGTCTGGCCATTGCCGCCGGTATTAAAGCGGCAAAAGATCTTGGCAATATGCCGCCAAACATCTGTAACGCCGCGTACCTGGCGTCTCAGGCGCGCCAGCTGGCTGACGCGTACAGCAAGAACGTCATCACCCGCGTTATCGGCGAACAGCAGATGAAAGAGCTGGGGATGCACTCTTATCTGGCGGTCGGTAACGGTTCCCAGAACGAATCCCTGATGTCGGTCATTGAGTACAAGGGCAATCCGTCAGAAGATGCGCGACCCATCGTGCTCGTCGGTAAAGGGCTGACCTTCGACTCCGGCGGTATCTCCATCAAGCCTTCAGAAGGCATGGATGAGATGAAGTACGACATGTGCGGCGCGGCGGCGGTTTACGGCGTCATGCGCATGGTCGCGGAACTTCAGTTGCCCATCAACGTGATCGGCGTGCTGGCGGGCTGCGAAAACATGCCTGGCGGCCGCGCTTATCGTCCGGGTGATGTGCTGACCACCATGTCCGGCCAGACCGTTGAGGTGCTGAACACCGACGCCGAAGGCCGTCTGGTGCTGTGCGACGTGCTGACCTACGTTGAGCGTTTCGAACCTGAAGCGGTTATCGACGTGGCTACCCTGACCGGCGCCTGCGTGATCGCGCTGGGGCACCACATCACCGGCCTGATGTCGAACCACAACCCGCTGGCGCATGAGCTGATCGGCGCGTCCGAACAGGCTGGCGACCGCGCGTGGCGTCTGCCGCTGGGGGACGAGTTCCAGGAACAGCTGGAGTCTAATTTCGCAGACATGGCGAACATCGGCGGTCGTCCTGGCGGAGCAATCACCGCAGGCTGCTTCCTGGCGCGTTTCACCCGCAAGTACAACTGGGCGCACCTGGACATCGCGGGGACCGCATGGCGCTCCGGTAAAGCCAAAGGCGCGACCGGACGTCCGGTGGCACTGCTGTCGCAGTTCCTGCTCAATCGTGCGGGTTTTAACGGCGACGAGTGATGTAAAACGCCGGGTGGCGGCTACGCCTTACCCGGCCTACACGCCACTCAACCGTAGGCCGGGTAAGCGAAGCGCCACCCGGCTTTGCATTTAAATCCACGACAAGAAGCCCCATATATGAAGAATGCAACGTTCTACCTTCTGGACAATGACACCCATCAGGATGGCCTCAGCGCCGTTGAACAGCTGGTGTGTGAAATTGCCGCAGAACGTTGGCGCGCAGGTAAACGCGTCCTGATTGCCTGTGAAGATGAGCAGCAGGCGATTCGCCTGGATGAAGCGCTATGGGCGCGCCCGCCGGAGAGTTTTGTTCCGCATAACCTGTCGGGCGAAGGTCCACGCGGCGGGGCACCGGTGGAGATTGCCTGGCCGCAAAAACGCAACAGCAGCGCGCGCGACATTCTCATTAGCCTGCGGACAGACTTTGCAGATTTTGCCACCGCTTTCACAGAAGTGGTAGACTTTGTCCCTTACGAAGAATCCTTGAAACAACTGGCGCGCGAACGCTACAAAGCGTACCGCCTGGCCGGTTTTAACCTGAATACGGCAACCTGGAAATAATGGAAAAGACATATAACCCACGCGATATCGAACAGCCGCTTTACGAGCACTGGGAACAGCAGGGCTATTTCAAGCCTAACGGCGACGAAAGCAAAGAGTCCTTCTGCATCATGATCCCGCCGCCGAACGTCACCGGCAGTTTGCATATGGGGCATGCTTTCCAGCAGACCATCATGGATACCATGATCCGCTACCAGCGCATGCAGGGCAAAAATACCCTGTGGCAGGCGGGGACTGACCACGCGGGTATCGCGACCCAGATGGTGGTTGAGCGTAAAATTGCCGCTGAAGAGGGTAAAACCCGCCACGACTACGGTCGCGACGCGTTCATCGACAAAATCTGGCAGTGGAAGGCAGAATCCGGCGGCACCATTACCCGTCAGATGCGCCGTCTCGGCAACTCCGTAGACTGGGAGCGCGAGCGCTTCACCATGGATGAAGGCCTGTCCAACGCCGTGAAAGAAGTCTTTGTGCGCCTGTACAAAGAAGACCTGATTTATCGTGGCAAGCGCCTGGTCAACTGGGACCCGAAACTGCGCACCGCCATCTCTGACCTGGAAGTGGAAAACCGCGAGTCTAAAGGCTCCATGTGGCACATCCGCTATCCGCTGGCCGACGGCGCAAAAACCGCCGACGGTAAAGATTACCTGGTGGTGGCGACCACCCGTCCGGAAACCCTGCTGGGCGATACCGGCGTGGCCGTTAACCCGGAAGATCCGCGTTATAAAGATCTGATCGGCAAATTCGTGGTGCTGCCGCTGGTGAACCGCCGTATTCCGATTGTGGGCGACGAACACGCCGACATGGAAAAAGGCACCGGCTGCGTGAAAATCACCCCGGCGCATGACTTCAACGACTATGAAGTCGGTCGTCGTCATCAACTTCCGATGATCAACATTCTGACCTTCGACGGCGATATCCGCGAAAGCGCAGAAGTGTATGACACCAAAGGCAACGAATCCGACGTTTATTCCAGCGACATCCCGGCTGAGTTCCAGAAGCTGGAGCGCTTTGCCGCGCGTAAAGCCATCGTAGCCGCCGTTGACGCACTCGGCCTGCTGGAAGAGATTAAACCTCACGATCTGACCGTGCCGTACGGCGACCGTGGCGGCGTGGTTATCGAGCCAATGCTGACCGACCAGTGGTACGTGCGTGCCGACGTGCTGGCGAAACCGGCTGTTGAAGCGGTTGAGAACGGCAGCATCCAGTTCGTGCCGAAGCAGTACGAAAACATGTACTTCTCCTGGATGCGCGATATTCAGGACTGGTGTATTTCCCGTCAGCTGTGGTGGGGTCACCGTATCCCGGCGTGGTACGACAACGAAGGCAATGTCTACGTTGGCCGCACCGAAGAGGAAGTGCGTCAGGAAAACAACCTGGGCGCTGACGTTGCCCTGCGCCAGGACGAAGACGTGCTGGATACCTGGTTCTCCTCCGCACTGTGGACCTTCTCTACCCTCGGCTGGCCGGAAAACACCGACGCGCTGCGTCAGTTCCATCCAACCAGCGTGATGGTATCCGGCTTCGACATCATCTTCTTCTGGATCGCCCGCATGATCATGATGACCATGCACTTCATCAAAGACGAAGACGGCAAGCCGCAGGTTCCGTTCCATACCGTCTACATGACCGGCCTGATCCGCGACGACGAAGGCCAGAAGATGTCCAAATCCAAGGGTAACGTTATCGACCCGCTGGATATGGTGGACGGTATCTCTCTGGAAGAGCTGCTGGAAAAACGTACCGGCAACATGATGCAGCCGCAGCTGGCAGAGAAAATCCGCAAGCGTACCGAGAAGCAGTTCCCGAACGGGATCGAATCTCACGGTACCGACGCCCTGCGCTTCACCCTGGCGGCGCTGGCCTCCACCGGTCGTGACATCAACTGGGATATGAAGCGTCTGGAAGGTTACCGTAACTTCTGTAACAAGCTGTGGAACGCCAGCCGCTTCGTGCTGATGAACACCGAAGATCAGGATTGCGGCTTTAACGGCGGCGAAATGACCCTGTCTCTGGCAGACCGCTGGATCCTGGCGGAATTTAACCAGACGGTGAAAGCATTCCGCGACGCGCTGGACAGCTACCGCTTCGACATCGCGGCAGGCATCCTGTACGAATTCACCTGGAACCAGTTCTGCGACTGGTACCTGGAGCTGGCGAAGCCGGTCATGAACGGCGGTTCTGAAGCGGAACTGCGCGGCACGCGTAATACGCTGATTACCGTTCTGGAAGGTCTGCTGCGCCTTGCGCACCCGATCATTCCATTCATCACCGAAACCATCTGGCAGCGCGTGAAGGTGATTGCCGGTATTAATGCCGATACCATCATGCTCCAGCCGTTCCCGGCATTCGACGCCGCGAAAGTGGATGAAGCCGCATCTGCGGATACCGAGTGGCTGAAACAGGCGATCGTTGCGGTACGTAACATCCGCGCGGAAATGAACATCGCTCCGGGTAAACCACTGGAGCTGCTGCTGCGCGGTTGCAGCGAAGCTGCCGTTCGTCGCGTCACCGAGAACAACACCTTCCTGAAAACCATGGCGCGTCTGGAAAGCATCACCGTGCTGCCTGCCGATGACAAAGGTCCGGTTTCCGTGACCAAAATCATCGACGGCGCGGAGCTGCTGATCCCGATGGCGGGCCTGATCGACAAAGATGCGGAGCTGGCGCGTCTGGCGAAAGAAGTGGCGAAAGTCGACGTGGAAATTGGCAAAATCGAAAGCAAACTGGCGAACGAGGGCTTTGTGGCCCGCGCGCCGGAAGCGGTCATCGCCAAAGAGCGTGAGCGTCTGGTTGCCTTCGCCGATGCGAAGACCAAACTGATCGAGCAGCAGGCGGTTATCGCGGCGCTGTAATGCTTTTACCCCTTACGCTTCAGGGCGTAAGGGGTATCCTTCCTGAAAACTCCTCGCTTGCACTCCCCTTTCTGCGGTGCTATTAACAGCAGTTGTGTGTCAATTTTTGTCATGAGTAATGCTATGAGCGTGATTACCCCCGTCGCGACGACAATGCGTCGGATCACTGAGCAGGACAACCCGGCTATCGCCGCCGTTATCCGCACGGTTTCTGCCGAATATGGCCTGACCGCCGACAAAGGCTACACCGTGGCCGACCCAAATCTGGACGAACTTTTTCAGCTGTACAGCCAGCCGGGTCATGCCTACTGGGTCATCGAGCAGGACGGCCAGGTCGTGGGCGGCGGCGGCATTGCCCCACTGCTTTGCAGCGAGCCGGATATCTGTGAACTTCAGAAAATGTATTTCCTGCCAACGATACGCGGACAAGGCCTGGCGAAAAAGCTGGCGCTGGTCGCCCTGGAACATGCACGCTCACAGGGCTTTAAACGTTGCTACCTTGAAACCACCGCTTTCCTTAAAGAGGCCATTGGCCTGTATGAACATCTCGGCTTTGAGCATATCGATGCGCCACTGGGCTGCACGGGCCACGTGGACTGCGAAGTCAGGATGCTGAAAAGTCTGTAAGTTTTGTTCCTGCCGTCTTCTGTTAAGCGTCTGTAAACTGAATGCTCTACACTCACAGTTCACACCAAAACAGGGGAAATGCGATGTCGAAGATAAAAAGCTACGCCGCACCGCAGGCGGGTGCAGAACTTGAGCTGTACGAGTACGATGCGGGCGAACTAAAAGCGGAAGACGTCGAAGTACAGGTTGATTACTGCGGGATCTGCCACTCAGATCTCTCGATGATCGACAATGAATGGGGCTTCTCCAGCTATCCGCTGGTGGCCGGGCACGAAGTCATTGGCCGCGTCGTGGCGCTCGGCAGCGCCGCGCAGGACAAAGGGCTGAAAGTGGGCCAGCGCGTGGGTATCGGCTGGACGGCACGCAGCTGCGGCCACTGCGACGCCTGTATCAGCGGCAATCAGATCAACTGCCTTGAGGGCGCTACGCCGACCATCCTGAACAAGGGCGGTTTCGCCGATAAGCTGCGCGCCGACTGGCAATGGGTTATCCCGCTGCCGGACAGCATTGATATCGAATCCGCCGGTCCGCTGCTGTGTGGCGGTATCACCGTCTTTAAACCGCTGCTGATGCATCACGTCACCGCCACCAGCCGCGTGGGCGTGATCGGGATTGGCGGTCTGGGCCATATCGCCATCAAGCTGCTGCACGCGATGGGCTGTGAGGTGACGGCGTTCAGCTCTAACCCGGCGAAAGAGCAGGAAGTGCTGGCCATGGGTGCGGATAAAGTGGTGAACAGTCGCGATCCCCAGGCGCTCACCGCTCTGGCAGGCCAGTTTGACCTGATCATCAACACCGTCAACGTCGATCTCGACTGGCAGCCGTACTTTGAAGCCCTGGCCTACGGCGGTAACTTCCACACCGTGGGTGCGGTGATGAAGCCGCTGCCGGTTCCGGCGTTTACCCTGATCGGCGGCGATCGCAGCATATCCGGCTCTGCTACCGGCACACCATATGAGTTACGCAAGCTGATGAAGTTTGCCGGACGCACAAAAGTGGCACCAACCACCGAGCTGTATCCGATGTCAAAAATCAACGAAGCGATCCAGCACGTGCGCGACGGCAAAGCCCGCTACCGCGTGGTGTTGAAAGCGGATTTCTGATGTGAGATTGCCGGGGAATGTGCGGCCTGATGCCCTCACCCCAACCCTCTCCCACAGGGAGAGGGCGCAAACACTAAAAACGGTAACGGTTGTTACCGTTTTGCATCTACCATGGTCTTAAACACTTCCGCCACCGCGACCGCCCCCGGATCCATCACCCCGTCCAGATTCTCTTTATTCACGTACGACGAGCGTCCCGCGCCGGCTTTCGCCATTTTCGCCGTTGCTTCAGCCCCTTGCTGCGCGGCCTGCGCTGCCGCCTGAATATTGCCTTTCTGTAACGCCTCCAGCGCCGGTTGCAGGGCATCGATCAGCGTACGATCGCCGAGATCTGCACCGCCATACTGCTTCATCTGCGCCAGTCCGCTCAGCAATGCTTCAGGTAGCGACTGTCCATCGTGAAGCTTTTGTCCTGCCGCAGTGAAGAAGATCGACATCAATACGCCGCTCGATCCGCCCATTACCGTTGCCAGCCGCTCGCCAACCAGCAGGAGTAATGTCGGCACGTCGTTAAGGGGCAGGTTGTTCTCCTCAAGTCGCTGCGCAATATCCCGCGCCCCTTGCGCAAAGGTGGAGCCCGTATCGCCATCGCCTACTTTGGCATCCAGCGCGTTAAGGCGATTTTCCAGCTGGATCAATGTTTTCGTTACCGAGGCGACGGCCTCGCTCACCTGCGGATTGTCCGACGGGGTATATTCCACGCGATCATGAAGGGCGCTATGGGGGACGGTACGCAGGGGCGCGAACGCGACGGGCTTCTGCCAGCCCAGCGTCTCGACCTCGGCGTGAATCGCCTTCTCGAAGAAATCGTTGAGCTTTAACAGCGTTAGCGAAAAGCCTTTCATATCCAGAGCACTCACCAGCGGCGCCGGGCCAATCAGATACGCAATGTTCTCTTTCAACGCCGAATGCGCCAGCTCTTTGGTGAGCAGAGCCATCTCCAGCGCTGACACGCCGCCGAGGTTGTTGATCAGCACCGCAAAGCGCCCGTCACCCGCCTGGGCTTTTAGCGGCATCACCAGCGTATCGATAATCGCCCTGCTGTTCTGCGTATCCACCACCGATGCCCCCGGCTCGCCGTGAATCCCCAGCCCCAGCTCCACGTGGCCTTGCCTGATGCGCCCTTCTTCATCATCGCTACCCGGCAGGTTACAGGTTTGCATCGCAACCCCCAGGCTCCAGAGGTTATCGCAGGCCTGTTGCGCAATATCCCGCACGTCGTTCAGCGATTTCCCCTGTTCTGCCGCATATCCCGCAATCTTATGCACCAGCGCCGTTCCCGCGATACCACGCGGCTGCTTGTTATCCGGTAGGGCGATATCATCCGCCACGATAACCATCTCGACCTTCAGGCCGTAGCGTTTGGCTTTTTCCGCCGCCAGGCCAAAGTTAAGCCGGTCACCGGTGTAGTTTTTCACAATCAGCAGGCAGCCACGATCGCCCGTCACCGCCACAATGGCATTGAGGACCGCATCCACGCTTGGGGAAGCGAACAGATCGCCACACACCGCTGCGGTAAGCATGCCTTTACCGACGAACCCGGCATGTGCCGGTTCATGGCCGGAGCCGCCACCGGAGATCACCGCCACGCGGCTTTTATCCCAGTCGCCGCGAGCCACCACGCGGATGGCCGGATCGATATCCAGTTTGACGAGATTACCGTGCGGCGCGGAGAGAAGTATGCCTTCAATGGCATCGTTGACAAGCTGTTTGCGGTCGTTAAAAAAGAATCTGGACATAGTTTCCCAAAATTTTGTTTACCGTATGCAAAAGCATAGTCCGCACTGGATAATGCGCCGCAAAGTGAGGAATTTACGCAGACATTTTGCCGTCAGGTTGCCTATACTCCACCCAGGACTACGAGAGGACGTGCATCATGAGTACACCATTGTTAATCGCCAGGACGCTGGAAAAAGAGCTGTTTTTACTGCCCGCGATGGCGAACCGTCATGGCCTGATCACCGGCGCGACCGGGACGGGAAAAACCGTCACCCTGCAAAAGCTGGCTGAGTCGTTGTCAGAGACTGGCGTGCCGGTATTTATGGCTGACGTGAAGGGCGATTTAACCGGGGTGGCTCAGGAAGGTGCAGCGTCAGAAAAACTCCTCGAGCGCCTGAAAAATATCGGCATCACGGACTGGACGCCGCACGGTAATCCGGTGGTGGCCTGGGATATCTTCGGCGAAAAAGGCCATCCGGTGCGCGCCACCGTCTCCGACCTCGGCCCGCTGCTGCTGGCCCGTCTGCTTAACCTCAACGACGTGCAGTCCGGGGTACTGAACATTATCTTCCGTATCGCCGACGATCAGGGGCTACTGCTGCTCGACTTCAAAGATCTGCGCGCCATCACCCAGTACATTGGCGATAACGCCAAATCCTTCCAGAACCAGTACGGCAATATCAGCAGCGCCTCGGTAGGCGCCATTCAGCGCGGGCTCCTGACGCTGGAGCAACAGGGTGCCGAACACTTCTTCGGCGAGCCAATGCTGGATATCAAAGACTGGATGCGTACCGACAGCAGCGGCAAAGGCATCATCAACATTCTGAGCGCAGAGAAGCTCTACCAGATGCCGAAGCTTTACGCCGCCAGCCTGCTGTGGATGCTCTCTGAACTGTACGAACAACTGCCGGAAGCAGGCGATCTGGAAAAACCCAAACTGGTGTTCTTCTTTGACGAAGCGCACCTGTTGTTTAACGACGCGCCGCAGGTGCTGCTGGATAAAATTGAACAGGTTATCCGCCTGATCCGCTCCAAAGGCGTCGGGGTCTGGTTTGTGTCGCAAAACCCGTCGGATATTCCGGACAACGTACTGGGGCAGTTGGGTAACCGCGTGCAGCACGCCCTGCGCGCCTTTACGCCGAAAGATCAGAAAGCGGTGAAAGCCGCGGCGCAAACCATGCGTGCCAATCCGGCCTTTGATACCGAAACCGCCATTCAGGCGCTGGGTACCGGTGAAGCGCTGATTTCGTTCCTCGATGCAAAAGGCAGCCCGACAGTTGTCGAGCGTGCGATGGTGATTGCGCCCTGCTCGCGCATGGGTCCGGTAACGGACGATGAACGCAACGCCCTGATTAATCACTCCCCGGTGTACGGGAAGTATGAAGACGAGGTGGATCGCGAATCCGCGTTCGAGATGCTGCAAAAAGGGGTGCAGGCGACTGCCGAATCGCAGGATGCCCCTGCCGCAAAAGGGCAATCTGTTGCCGTGGACGACGGCATTCTCGGCGGGCTGAAAGATATTCTGTTCGGCAGCACCGGGCCACGCGGCGGCAAACGCGATGGCGTGGTTCAGACCATGGCAAAAAGTGCGACGCGTCAGATTACCAACCAGATAGTACGCGGCATGCTGGGAAGTCTGCTAGGCGGCCGTCGCCGGTAGCGGGGGAACCCACGGGCGGCCAAGCGCCGACCCCTGTACGCCGTTCTCCTGTAGATAGCGGTCGATTTCCAGCATCCCCGTCCAGCGGTTCTCACACCAGAGCGGTGCCAGAAGCGTTGGGCGGCGGGCGCTGGCCGAGATGCGGTGGTAAACAATCTCCGGAGGCGTGTGGCGAATCATCTCCCCCGCCGTCACCGTATAGTCGTCGAGTTCGATACCACTTAACCGCCCCGCTTCCCATGCTTTCGCCATTATGCTGCCCTTCACGATATGCAGCGGATGCAGCTTAATGCCATCCACGCCGGTCTCGACGACTTTTTCCAGCGTTTCCAGCCCGTGCTGCTGCCCTTCTCCTGGCAAGCCGACAATCAGATGCGAGCAGACTTTTAATCCACGCTCACGGGCGAGACGCGTGGTGCGCTGGTAGCAGGCGAAATCATGCCCGCGATTGATACGGTGCAGGGTTTTGTCATGCGCGGTCTGCAAGCCCAGCTCCAGCCAGATCTCGTAGCCCTTCTCTTTGTACTCACTAAGTAAATCCAGCACGGCCTCCGGCACGCAGTCCGGACGCGTCCCCACGCACAGCCCGACAATGTTCGCTTGAGCAACCGCCTGCTGATACATCGAGCGCAGCACCTGCACCTCAGCCCACGTGCTGGTGTAGGCCTGGAAATAGGCCAGATACTGCTTCGCGCGATTCACCAGACTCGCCTGATGGGCGAGCTGTTCAGCGATAGATTTATGCTGCTGGGCCTCGTCAGCAAACGAGGCCACGTTACAGAAAGTGCAGCCACCACGCCCGATGGTGCCATCGCGATTCGGGCAGCTAAAGCCGCCGTGCAGCGTCAGTTTGTGAACCTTTTGCCCATAGCGCTGCAAAAGATCCCCACCAAACATATTGACTAATTTCTGTAACTGCATAATCTGATAGACCGTCCCGAAGAAAGGGGACAAGCCTGCCATTTTTAGCCTCTGTCGGCGATGACCTGGATCAATCGCCCTGGACGGCCTTTATCTGTTTGAATAAATAATCACGATTACCGAGATTTCATTCACCCTGTACGTAATTACTTTTCCTTATGTTCTGATGGTTTTTTTCATTTATAGCGCCAGGACTGAAAAACAGTGATTTTATGCGGGTTTGAATGCAACACCAGATTAATATTCTGCTATAAATCTGCATTTCAGCACGCTGCATCGATAATACCGCTTTCATATAGTGAGTCAGATCACACTCCCCTGCACCTCCCCGGTGCTTTAAGTGGTTGTAAAAATAGTTAAATACATATTAAAAACAAAAAGATAACTACGCTTTAGCACATTTTTGTATAAATAAGATTGCCATTTGACCTGTGTACCAATTCCCGATAAGTTGGAAATCCGCTGGAAGCTTTCTGGATGAGCGGCCTGCTCATCATATTTATGCAGTAATTGAGATTCCCTCTGAAGCAAGTCCTCAAACTTGTTTACCTGCGCGAAAGGATGAAAAAGAGGGCGAATGCGAGGTCCGCGTATGAAACGCTAACCCCGTCGCCATGCTCTTTCTGCGCCTGTGCGCCACGGTAAAGTTCAGTGGGAAGCCCGACGAGCCTGGGGAGGTTCACTGATATGTTGTACGATAAATCCCTTGAGAAGGATAACTGTGGTTTCGGCCTGATCGCCCACATAGAAGGCGAACCTAGCCACAAGGTAGTGCGTACTGCTATTCACGCACTGGCCCGTATGCAGCACCGTGGCGCCATCCTTGCCGATGGTAAAACCGGCGACGGTTGCGGCCTGCTGCTGCAAAAACCGGATCGTTTCTTCCGTATCGTAGCGGAAGAGCGCGGCTGGCGTTTAGCCAAAAACTACGCTGTCGGTATGCTGTTCCTGAATCAGGATCCTGAAAAAGCTGCCGCCTCACGCCGCATCGTTGAAGAAGAACTTCAGCGTGAAACCCTGTCGATCGTCGGCTGGCGCGATGTGCCAACCAACGAAGGGGTGCTCGGTGAAATCGCCCTCTCCTCGCTGCCTCGTATTGAACAGATTTTTGTCAATGCGCCTGCGGGCTGGCGTCCGCGTGATATGGAACGCCGTCTGTTTATCGCCCGCCGCCGCATTGAAAAACGTCTTCTGGATGATAAAGAGTTCTACGTCTGTAGCCTCTCTAACCTTGTGAACATCTATAAAGGTCTGTGTATGCCGGCTGACCTGCCGCGCTTCTACCTGGACCTGGCGGACCTGCGTCTGGAATCGGCCATTTGCCTGTTCCACCAGCGCTTCTCCACCAACACCGTTCCACGCTGGCCGCTGGCGCAGCCGTTCCGCTACCTGGCGCATAACGGCGAGATCAACACCATCACCGGCAACCGCCAGTGGGCCCGCGCCCGTACCTATAAATTCCAGACGCCGCTGATCCCGGACCTGCACGATGCCGCGCCGTTCGTGAACGAAACCGGCTCGGACTCCAGCTCCATGGATAACATGCTGGAACTGCTGCTGGCGGGCGGGATGGACATCGTGCGCGCCATGCGTCTGCTCGTGCCACCGGCCTGGCAGAACAACCCGGATATGGACCCTGAGCTGCGCGCGTTCTTCGACTTTAACTCCATGCACATGGAGCCGTGGGACGGCCCGGCGGGCATCGTTATGTCCGACGGTCGTTTTGCCGCCTGTAACCTGGACCGTAATGGTCTGCGTCCGGCGCGCTACGTTATTACCAAAGACAAGCTCATCACCTGTGCCTCTGAAGTCGGGATCTGGGATTACCAGCCAGACGAAGTGGTCGAGAAAGGCCGCGTCGGACCGGGCGAGCTGATGGTGATCGACACCCGCGGTGGGCGTATTCTGCATTCCGCCGAAACAGACAACGATCTGAAGAGCCGCCATCCGTACAAAGAGTGGATGGAGAAAAACGTGCGTCGTCTGGTGCCGTTTGAAGATCTGTCGGACGAAGAAGTGGGCAGCCGCGAGCTGGACGATGACACCCTCGCGAGCTTCCAGAAGCAGTTTAACTACAGCGCGGAAGAGCTGGACTCGGTTATCCGCGTGCTCGGTGAAAACGGCCAGGAAGCGGTCGGCTCAATGGGTGACGATACCCCGTTTGCCGTGCTCTCCAGCCAGCCACGCATTATTTATGACTACTTCCGTCAGCAGTTTGCGCAGGTCACTAACCCGCCAATCGATCCGCTGCGCGAAGCCCACGTCATGTCGCTGGCCACCAGCATCGGCCGTGAGATGAACGTCTTCTGTGAAGCTGAAGGCCAGGCGCACCGTCTGACCTTTAAATCACCGATCCTGCTGTACTCCGATTTCAAACAGCTCACCACCATGACCGAGGAGCACTATCGCGCCGACACGCTCGATATCACCTTCGACGTGACCGAAACGAGCCTCGAAGAGACGGTGAACGCGCTGTGCGATAAAGCCGAGCAGATGGTGCGTAACGGCACCGTTCTGCTGGTGCTGTCTGACCGCAACATCGCGAAAAACCGTCTGCCGGTGCCTGCACCCATGGCGGTGGGGGCTATCCAGACGCGTCTGGTGGACAAGAGCCTGCGCTGCGATGCCAACATCATCGTTGAAACCGCGAGCGCGCGCGACCCGCACCACTTTGCGGTGCTGTTAGGCTTTGGCGCCACGGCAATCTACCCGTATCTGGCCTACGAAACGCTGGCCCGCCTGGTAGATACCCGCGCGATCGACAAAGACTACCGTGCTGTGATGCTGAACTACCGTAACGGCATCAACAAAGGTCTGTACAAGATCATGTCCAAAATGGGCATCTCGACCATCGCCTCTTACCGTTGCTCGAAGCTGTTTGAAGCGGTCGGCCTGCATGACGAGGTCGCTAACCTCTGCTTCCAGGGCGTGGTCAGCCGTATCGGCGGCGCCGGTTTTGCTGACTTCCAGCAGGATCTGGTGAACCTGTCGAAACGCGCCTGGCTGGCACGTAAGCCGCTGGAACAGGGCGGCCTGCTGAAATATGTCCACGGGGGCGAGTATCACGCTTATAACCCGGACGTGGTGCGCACGCTGCAACAGGCGGTGCAGAGCGGCGAGTACAGCGATTATCAGCAGTATGCAGAGCTGGTGAACAACCGTCCGGCAGCGACGCTGCGCGATCTCATTGCCCTCAATCCGGGTGATGAAGCGGTCAGCATTGACGAGGTTGAGCCCGCGTCTGAGCTGTTCAAACGTTTCGACACCGCTGCGATGTCCATCGGCGCGCTGAGCCCGGAAGCCCACGAAGCGCTGGCGGAAGCCATGAACAGCATCGGCGGCAACTCCAACTCCGGCGAAGGCGGTGAAGATCCGGCCCGCTACGGCACCAATAAAGTGTCCCGTATTAAGCAGGTGGCGTCTGGTCGCTTTGGCGTAACGCCTGCGTACCTGGTTAACGCCGACGTGATTCAGATTAAAGTCGCGCAGGGTGCGAAACCGGGTGAAGGCGGTCAGCTGCCGGGTGATAAAGTCACCCCATACATCGCTAAGCTTCGCTATTCAGTGCCGGGCGTGACGCTGATCTCCCCGCCGCCGCACCACGATATCTACTCTATCGAGGATCTGGCGCAGCTGATTTTCGACCTGAAACAGGTCAACCCGAAAGCGATGATCTCCGTGAAGCTGGTTTCCGAACCGGGCGTTGGCACCATTGCCACCGGCGTGGCGAAAGCCTATGCGGATCTGATCACCATCGCCGGTTACGACGGCGGCACCGGCGCAAGCCCGCTCTCCTCCGTGAAATACGCGGGTTGTCCGTGGGAGCTTGGCCTGGTGGAAACCCAGCAGGCGCTGGTCGCTAACGGCCTGCGTCACAAGATCCGTTTGCAGGTGGACGGCGGACTGAAAACCGGCCTCGACATCATCAAAGCGGCGATTCTGGGAGCGGAAAGCTTCGGCTTTGGTACCGGCCCAATGGTTGCGCTCGGCTGTAAATACCTGCGTATTTGCCACCTGAACAACTGTGCAACGGGCGTTGCTACCCAGGACGAAAAGCTGCGTAAAAATCACTACCACGGCCTGCCGTTCAAAGTGACCAACTACTTTGACTTCATCGCCCGTGAAACCCGCGAGCTGATGGCGCAGCTGGGCGTGAAGCGTCTGGTAGACCTGATTGGCCGTACCGACCTGCTGAAAGAGCTTGAGGGCTTCACGGCCAAGCAGCAGAAGCTGGAGCTGTCTAAGCTGCTGGAAACCGCTCAGCCGCATCCTGGCAAAGCGGTTTACTGTACCGAGAACAACCCGCCGTTCGACAACGGCGTGCTGAACGCACAGCTGCTGCAACAGGCGAAGCCGTATGTGGATGAGAAGCAGAGCAAAACGTTCTGGTTTGATATCCGCAACACCGACCGTTCCGTGGGTGCGTCCCTCTCCGGTTACATCGCGCAAACGCACGGTGACCAGGGTCTGGCGTCGGATCCGATTACCGCGCACTTCAGCGGTACCGCGGGTCAGAGCTTCGGCGTGTGGAACGCAGGCGGAGTTGAGTTATACCTGACCGGCGATGCCAACGACTACGTCGGAAAAGGCATGGCGGGCGGTCTGCTGGCGGTGCGTCCTCCGGTTGGTTCAGCCTTCCGCAGCCATGAAGCGAGCATCATCGGCAATACCTGTCTGTACGGCGCAACCGGCGGTCGTCTGTTTGCCGCGGGCCGTGCGGGCGAACGTTTTGCGGTGCGTAACTCCGGCGCCATCACCGTGGTGGAAGGCATCGGCGATAACGGCTGTGAATACATGACGGGCGGAATTGTGTGCGTCCTGGGTAAAACCGGCGTGAACTTTGGCGCGGGCATGACGGGCGGTTTTGCCTACGTCCTGGATGAAGACGGTGAGTTCCGCAAACGCGTGAACCCGGAGCTGGTGGAAGTGCTGGACGTTGATACGCTGGCCATCCACGAAGAACACCTGCGCGGTTTAATTACCGAACACGTGCAGCATACCGGTTCTTCGCGCGGCGAAGAGATCCTGGCCAACTGGCCGGCGTTCTCTGCGAAATTCGCGCTGGTGAAGCCGAAGTCCAGCGATGTTAAAGCCCTGTTGGGTCACCGTAGTCGTAGCGCAGCAGAGCTGCGCGTGCAGGCGCAGTAAGGAATTCAGATGAGCCAGAACGTTTACCAGTTTATCGACCTTCAGCGTGTTGATCCGCCAAAGAAACCGCTGAAGATCCGTAAAATTGAATTTGTTGAAATCTATGAGCCGTTTTCAGAAGGCCAGGCCAAAGCACAGGCAGACCGCTGCCTGTCCTGCGGTAACCCTTACTGCGAATGGAAGTGTCCGGTCCATAACTACATCCCGAACTGGCTGAAGCTGGCCAACGAAGGGCGTATTTTTGAAGCCGCCGAGCTGTCTCATCAGACCAACACCCTGCCGGAAGTGTGCGGCCGCGTGTGCCCTCAGGATCGTCTGTGTGAAGGCTCCTGTACGCTGAACGACGAGTTTGGCGCGGTAACCATCGGCAACATCGAACGCTATATCAACGATAAAGCGTTCGAGATGGGCTGGCGCCCGGATATGACCGGTGTGCGTCAAACCGACAAGCGCGTAGCGATTATCGGCGCGGGCCCGGCAGGCCTGGCCTGTGCGGACGTGCTGACCCGTAACGGCGTGAAGGCGGTGGTCTTTGATCGCCACCCGGAGATTGGCGGCCTGCTGACCTTCGGTATCCCGGCCTTTAAGCTGGAGAAAGAGGTCATGACCCGCCGCCGCGAAATCTTCACCGGCATGGGCATTGAGTTCAAACTCAACACCGAAGTGGGTCGCGACGTGCAGCTCGACGACCTGCTGAAAGATTACGACGCCGTGTTCCTGGGCGTAGGCACTTATCAGTCCATGCGCGGTGGTCTGGAGAACGAAGATGCGCCAGGCGTGTACGACGCGCTGCCGTTCCTGATTGCGAATACCAAACAGCTAATGGGCTACGGCGAGACCGCCGATGAGCCGTTCGTCAGCATGGAAGGCAAACGCGTGGTGGTGCTGGGCGGCGGTGATACCGCGATGGACTGCGTGCGTACCTCCATTCGCCAGAATGCGGCGCATGTCATCTGTGCCTACCGTCGTGACGAAGAGAACATGCCGGGCTCTAAGCGCGAAGTGAAAAACGCACGTGAAGAGGGCGTCGAGTTCCAGTTCAACATCCAGCCTCTGGGTATTGAAGTGAATGCCAACGGTAAAGTGAGCGGCGTGAAGATGGCGCGCACGGAGATGGGTGCGCCAGATGCGAAAGGCCGTCGTCGCGCGGAGATCGTGGCCGGTTCTGAACACGTGATCCCGGCTGACGCCGTGGTGATGGCGTTTGGTTTCCGTCCTCACAGCATGGAGTGGCTGGCGAAGCACAGCGTAGAGCTGGACTCTCAAGGCCGCATCATTGCGCCAGAAGGCAGCGATAACGCGTTCCAGACCAGCAACCCGAAAATCTTCGCCGGTGGCGACATCGTTCGCGGCTCTGACCTGGTGGTCACGGCGATTGCCGAAGGCCGTAAAGCGGCTGACGGGATCATGAACTTCCTGGAAGTGTAAGCCCCTCTGACTCCCCGGCAGAAGCATAAAGCGGAACGCTGGGGAGCCTGTTTTCAGTAGCCTACCCTTAAGTTAATGGTACCTTTTTAAGCCAAAAAGCAGCGCAAATCCCGACGTAAACGTTTGCTTTCATGAAAAAAATGTATATTATGCGGCGGATTTTTTGGCCAAAATTCAAGGAGGCGTTGTGTCGCAAGATAACAATTATAGCCAGGGCCCCGTCCCTCTGGCGGCGCGGAAAGGCGTGGTTCCACTCACTTTTGTGATGTTAGGGTTAACGTTTTTTTCCGCCAGTATGTGGACCGGAGGCACGCTCGGTACCGGTCTTTCCTATAATGATTTCTTCCTCGCAGTTCTCTTCGGCAATCTCCTCCTCGGTATTTACACTGCTTTTCTTGGCTACATTGGCGCAAAAACCGGCCTCTCAACCCATCTTCTTGCGCGTTACTCGTTCGGTATAAAAGGTTCCTGGCTTCCCTCCATGCTTTTAGGCGGTACGCAGGTAGGGTGGTTTGGCGTCGGCGTAGCGATGTTTGCCATCCCGGTGAGTAAAGCCACGGGCATCGACGTGAACATCCTGATTGCAGTTTCCGGCCTGTTGATGACGTTAACCATTTTTTTTGGCATCTCGGCACTGACGATTTTATCCATCATCGCCGTACCCGCTATCGTCATCCTGGGTAGCTACTCCGTCTGGCTGGCGGTGGACGGCGTGGGAGGATTGGACCACCTCAAATCCATTGTGCCGCAGACGCCGCTCAACTTTTCCAGCGCGCTGGCGCTGGTCGTAGGCTCGTTTATCAGCGCAGGCACGCTGACCGCCGACTTCGTCCGCTTTGGCCGCAATGCCAAAGGTGCCGTTCTGGTGGCGATGGTGGCATTTTTCCTTGGCAACTCGCTGATGTTTATCTTCGGTGCGGCAGGCGCTGCCGCCGTAGGACAGGCCGATATTTCTGACGTGATGATCGCCCAGGGACTGCTGCTGCCGGCCATTGTCGTTCTTGGCCTGAATATCTGGACCACCAATGACAACGCGTTGTACGCCTCTGGTTTGGGTTTCGCCAATATTACTGGCCTTTCCAGCCGTACGCTGTCGGTGGTTAATGGCATTATCGGTACGCTGTGCGCGCTGTGGCTATACAACAACTTCGTTGGCTGGCTGACCTTTTTGTCGGCAGCGATTCCGCCGGTTGGCGGGGTGATTATCGCCGACTACCTGATTAATCGCCGCCGCTATGCCAGCTTCGACCACGCAAAATTTGTGTCCGTTAACTGGATTGCCATTTTCTCGGTCGCCCTGGGTGTTGCTGCCGGGCACTACATTCCGGGAATTGTCCCCGTTAACGCAGTATTGGGTGGCGTCTTCAGCTATTTGGTGTTAAACCCATTCGCCAAACGTACCCTTGCTAATCCTTCGGAGGTTTCCCATGCAGAATAATTCCCTCACTATCCGTCAGGCCCGTTTGCAGGGGCAAGAGGGTTTATGGCAAATCACGATTGAGGACGGACGCTTCAGCCGTATCGATCCTCAGGAAACCGCCTCTGCGCCAGTCGGTCAGGTGCTGGACGCCGAATGCGGGCTGGTTATCCCTCCTTTCATCGAGCCGCATATCCATCTGGATACAACGCAAACGGCGGGTGAACCGAACTGGAACCAGTCCGGCACGCTTTTCGAGGGAATCGAGCGCTGGGCCGAACGCAAGGCGATGCTTACCCACGAAGACGTTAAAACTCGCGCGATGCAGACCCTGAAGTGGCAAATCGCCAACGGCATTCAGTACGTACGTACACACGTTGACGTCTCGGACCCCACCCTTACGGCACTGAAAGCCATGCTGGAGGTGAAGCAGGAAGTCGCCCCGTGGATCGATATGCAAATTGTGGCATTCCCGCAGGAAGGCATTCTTTCTTATCCGAACGGTGAAGAACTGCTTGAGGAAGCCGTGCGTTTAGGGGCGGATGTCATCGGCGCAATCCCCCACTTTGAATTTACGCGTGAATATGGCGTTGAGTCGCTGCATAAAACGTTTTCCCTGGCCAGAAAGTACGACCGACTGATCGATGTCCACTGTGATGAAATTGATGATGAACAATCGCGCTTCGTTGAAACCGTTGCCGCACTGGCACATCGTGACGGAATGGGTTCACGCGTGACCGCCAGCCATACCACGGCGATGCACTCCTATAATGGCGCGTATACGTCCCGACTGTTCCGCCTGTTAAAAATGTCAGGCATTAACTTCGTGGCAAACCCGCTGGTTAACACGCATTTGCAGGGCCGTTTCGATACCTATCCCAAACGCCGAGGCATCACACGCGTCAAAGAAATGCTTGAAGCGGAGATCAACGTCTGCTTTGGTCATGACGACGTTTTCGATCCGTGGTATCCGCTGGGAACCGCGAATATGCTTCAGGTTCTGCATATGGGGCTGCACGTTTGCCAACTGATGGGTTACGGGCAAATAAATGATGGGCTTAATCTGATCACTACCCACAGCGCGAAAACGCTCGATTTGCAGGACTATGGCGTGCGCGTTGGGAATACAGCAAACCTGGTGATTCTCCCGGCAGAGAATGGGTTTGATGCAGTTCGTCGCCAGACGCCGGCACGATACTCTGTTCGCCACGGCAAGGTGATTGCCGAGACGGTGCCCAGCCAGACAACCTTGCACCTGACGCAGCCGGAAGCGGTGACGTTTAAGCGCCAGAATATCGAATAACATTGCCGGATGGCGGCTGCGCCTTATCCGGCCTGCAAATTACGTTATGCCCGCAGGCCTGATAAGCGAAGCGCCATCAGGCCTATAAACTACGTATCCAGCAAGCGGGCGCGTACCTTCACCACGACTTTCTTTATCTCGCCTGGCTCAAGGATTGCGCATCCTGGCTTATGTGGCTCTCCCGGCATAAATACGGCGCACATCCCCGGCCGGAGGGTGACACACTGTTCACCTGCAATCTCACTGCACAACTGATAATCTTCTTCAGGATGAAAATCTTCACGCTGGCGTGCCGAGCCCGTCACGCCAAAGAGGATGCGCTCTTCTCCCGTCAATAACACCTGGATATCAATATATTGCTCATGCAGTTCCGCTTTCTTCTGGTCTGGAAACTGCGTGGCAAACGTCATCACGTTCATGAAGATATCCTCACCGCGAAGCTCATAACGTCCTGCCGCTTTTTCCAGCGGACGGGCAGCCAGCGCGAGGGTTAGCGCCTCCAGAAGAACGGGATGCAACCCCGTGGAGGGAAGCGTCCGAATCTCACCAAAAAACATCATCTTTCTCCCTGAGCTAACAGCGCCGCGCCCAGTAAGCCCGCATCGTGTCGATAGTGCGCGGCGGTTAATTCAACGTGATAAACAGAAGGATGCTCCTCAAGATACGCGCGGACCCGCGCCAGATACCCTCCTGCCAGCCCGATGCTGCCGCCAATCACCACGCGCTGGCAGTCCATCACCGCTTTCGTGTCGGCAATAAGCCGCGCCAGTACCTGTGCAGAACGTTGGACCAGTTCCGCCGCCTGTTTATTTCCCTCTGCCGCGCGCGCAAAAATCGTTTTTGCATCGCATCCTGCAAGCTCTCCCCTGGCTGCGGCGGCAATACCGCGACCAGACGCGATGGCTTCCACGCACCCCACGCGACCACAGCCGCATTGCGGGCCGTTTGGATCGGCGAGCGTATGCCCAAGATGCCCTGCCAGTCCGCCGCTTCCGGTCACGAGTTTCCCGTTACTGACTACGCCGCCCCCCACGCCCGTTGAAACAGTCAGGAATACCATGTCTTTAATTTCCTTCGCACTAACGTGATATTCCGCCCATGCCGCAGCCTGAGCATCATTGATCGCCAGGGTCGGCAAACCAGCAATGTCTTCGAGCGTCTGCACCAGCGGAAAATGGTGCAATCCTCCGAGATTTTGCGGGTTAATCGCCAGCAGATTGCCGTCCTGAATGATTCCGGTTGAGGCAATGGCCGCACGCGTTGCCTGGGTCTGTAACGGCTTGACCAGCTCAGCCAGCGCCTCACGCAGCGCGTCAGGCGTCTTACTGGCGGGCGTAGGGCATTCGCGTCGCGCGTGGATCTGTAAACCGTCATCCACCAGGGCGGCGGCAAGTTTAGTTCCACCTATGTCTATCGCCAGTGTCGTCATAGCACCGCCCCGCTCGGAAATGTTTTTATCCCGTTGTGACATACTTCATCCCTTACGAATGTGCCCGGTACAGGTCCGGGCAAGCGGATTAACTTTTGCTTTTCGCTAAAGCGCTTTTATCGCCGCCAAACGGGACGGCTCCGCTGAAAGGTTTACCGTCAATAGCGTCATGCGTACGCAGGGCTTCTGGCCTGATCCAGCGCTGAACGCGGGAGGGCATATCCAGACCAATAAGCAAGATCACCACAAACGTCAGGCCAAAGGAGAGCGATCCCAGGGCCGTGCCCAGCGCCATATCCTGCGACAGCAGCGCGCCAATCACCGGGGCAATCGCGCCGCCCAACGCGCCAACGTTGTAGGTAAAGCCCAGACCCGCCGCACGCTGGTCGGTATCGAAATAGCCGCCGATGAGTTTGGGTAAGATCCCGGAGATCCCCTGCCCCAGCATCTGCTGGAAAAAGAGTAACAAGCCCAACACCCAGACATTGGCTCCGCCGATCGCAAAGACGGGAACAATCAGGAGCTGTGAGGCCAACAGGCTACAGACATAGGCCTTGCGGGTGCCAAGCCAGTCACCGAGAAAACCACCCACGCAGCAGCCTACTGCCGCGCCGAAGCCGCTAAAGAACAGCACCTTCGCCACCGTTGAGGGATCATAGGCCAGGTCGGTTTTCAGATAAGTGGGTAATAGCGCCTGAATCGGCCAGGAGTAGAGAAAGGCGAAGAGCACGACAACCATCAACGTGACGCCCGTCGGCCAGCGTTTACCGCTGCTTTGCACCATAAAGCTGATAAAGACGATGGCGCAAAGCAGGCCGAGAATAACGACCAGCCCCGCGTTGTTGAGTTCGCCTGCAAAACAGAACCACAGCGCCGTACCGGCAAACAGCGTCATCGCCATATTGATGATGCGGTATTTGCCGCGATACAGAATATCAACCATGGTGCGCACCGGGGCTTTGCCTTCGTGCTTCGCTTTCCAGTCCTCAGCTTCCGGAATATTTTTCCGCAGCCACAGGGCAAAGACGATGGGCAGAATGCCGATAAAGAACAGCGCCCGCCAGCCCCAGACGGGCACGACAAGGCTGTAGACCTGGGCCGCAACCACGGCGCCGACGGAGAAACCGGAAATCAGAAAACCACTCGCCTTGTTGCGCAGGTGCTTTGGCCAGCTTTCAATCACATAGGTTGCGCTGGAGCCATATTCCCCCGCCATCCCCATGCCTATCACCATGCGGGCGATAAACAGGGTGACGTAACCCGGCGCAAAACCGCAGGCCAGCGTACCGCAGGAAAAGAGCACGATGCTGGTGATCATCGCCAGCTTGCGGCCATAGCGGTCGCCCATGGCGCCCAGCAGCAGGCCGCCGAACCAGCGCGATATAAAGGCCGCCGAAATCAGGCTCGCCGCTTCCACTGTCGTCAGGGCAAACTCGCTTTTTATTTCTGTCAGGACTAAGGCTATCAATACAAAATCGAAGCCATCAAGCAGATATCCCAGCCAGGCGGCGGAGAAGGCGCGCCACTGAGGACGGGTAAGATGGCGGTACCACGGGATGCTTTGGGTAGACTTACTCATTTCACTCTCCCGACGATTTCTCTGTCGTTTTGCCGGATGGCGGCTGCGCCTTATCCGGCCTACGTAGCATGTTTTTGTAGGCCGGCTAAGACGAAGCGCCCCCGGCTATGCGTTAGCGTTTTTCCGCCATTAGCTGCTCCGCCAGCGCTTTCAGCGCTGGCACGAATTTTTCATCCACAGGGGCAAACGGCTTACGGCACAGCGGCACGGATACCACGTCCATATAGTGCAGAACCGTTTTCAGACCACGGAACACCCCGGCTTTAATCAGCAGATCGATCACCGTGTTGCATTCGCTTTGCAGGCGCTGTGCGGTGGCGTTATCCCCTTCACGAACCGCTTTAGCGATCGCCTGGTAGCGCCAGCCCATAATGTTGTAGGTGCTGCCGATCCCCCCGTCCGCGCCGGCCAGCAGGCCGGAGGCGAAGATCTCGTCATAACCGTTGTAGAGCACCAGATCCGGCTGTTCACGACGGATCTGCTCCATCTGGAAGAGATCGCCGGAGGTTTGCTTCAGCGCGCCGACGCCGGGCAGCGTTACCAGCGTGTTGATCTGATCCAGCGTTAACTTAACGCCGCTTAGCGCAGGGATGTTATAAACCACCATCGGCAACCCCTCCGCGGAGTCAATAATTGCACGGTAATGATCGCAATGTTCTTCAAAGCTAAAGGGATAGTAAAACGGTGTGACGGCGGACACAGCGTCAAAACCGACGCGGGCGGCGGCCATGGCTAACTGCTGGCTTTCCGCCGTGCTGACGCAGCCAACATGGGCGATGAGCGTGATTTTCCCCTTCGCCTCTTCCGCCACAATCTCCATCACCTGCTCTCGTTCCGAAAGGCTCTGTACAAAGGCCTCTCCCGTTGAACCGCCGACGTACAGCCCATCGATACCCTGTTCAATATTGAACCGCACCAGACGGCGCAGGCTTTCTTTATCCAGCATCTGCTCAGAGTTAAACGGGGTCAGGAGTGCGGCCATTACGCCGCGTAATTGCGTTGCCATAGTTACCTCAATCGATCGTGTGTTTGTTATAACGACATACCTTTATACCTGTTATACCAGATCAATTAAGCAGCAGTAGAATACAGAACGCTTATATTGCGATCTGCTTCACTAAAGGATCGTTATTTTTTGGCTTTTGAATGCTGGCCGAAAGCGTGCCAGGTGGCGGAGACGCTGTTAAGGTGAGTTTGCAACGCCCGATCCGCTTCATCGGGATCGCGGCGGCGGATCGCATCCACAATTGCGATATGCTGGCGATAGCTGACTTCATTATGCTGGTAAAGCTCTGCGTCCGGCACTTTAGGACGCGCCGCAATTAACCAGTCAAGCAGCGCAACGTGGATCGCATTGAAGATCGGATTGCCGGGGATCTCCGCCAGCACGCGGTGAAAATCGACATCGGAACGAATAAATAGCGTGTTGTCATCCAGGGACTGGCTGTTGATCTCCAGGGCTTTCGTGAGCTGCGCAATCTGATCGTCAGTGGCATATTCTGCGGCATAACGAACGAGGCTGGATTCAAAGAACAGGCGAAGCTGCTCGAAATGGGCAATACCGCCGGGCTGGGTCAGAAAGTCTTTCGCCATTCCCGACAATTCACTGATGATGGTATCGGCAGACGGCATGGTTACGCGGGCACGTTCACCGTTGTTAATCTGCACCAGCCCTTTACGCTTTAGCGCCGCCAGCGCTTCGCGCACCGAGGGGCGACCCACGTTGAAGAACTCCATCAGTTCGCGCTCGGAGGGTAACTGCTCTCCCTGAGCAAATTCCTTCCGACGGATCATCTGCTCAAGCTCTTCTTCCACCATATCAGACAGTTTTTTGCGCGCCAGCGGCCGACGGCGCAGGCTGCGACCAATGGTTTCATCAGAGTTTTCAGCTTTAAGATCAGTCGGTTTCATTGCAGTCCGGTGCCATTGAAGGAAAACAGTTCATCATAACACAGGAAATTAGAGGGGGCGAAAAGGGACCGAAAGCAAAACAGGCCCGTCGGGCCTGTTTGTTTATTTCACAACGCGCAGTGCGGGACGACCACCGCGTGGTGGTGGCTCGTCATCCGGATCGGTGTCGTCATTATGATCGGGTTTATCGCCATCGATGACAGACATTACCGTGTCGCTTTCGCGTTCATCGGATGCCTCATCATCATTCAGGCTGGCAACCTCTTCATCATAAGCCGCTTCCGGCTCAAACATGGTGCCCGCACCGTTTTCACGGGCGTAGATAGCCAGCACAGCTGCCAGCGGCACGGAAACCTGACGCGGCACGCCGCCGAAGCGCGCATTAAAGCGCACTTCGTCGTTCGCCAGCTCCAGGTTACCCACTGCGCGTGGCGCAATATTCAGTACAATCTGTCCGTCGCGCGCGTATTCCATTGGAACCAGCACGCCCGGCAACGTCACATCCACAACCAGGTGCGGCGTGAGCTGGTTATCCAGCAGCCATTCATAGAAGGCGCGCAGCAGATACGGACGGCGTGGTGAAAGTTGTGACATTTCCACAGTCATTAGCCTCGGCCGAGACGCATTTCACGTTCCGGTTCAGTTAAAGATGCCAGGAAAGAGTCGCGCTCAAAGACGCGAGTCATGTAGCCTTTCAGCTCTTTCGCGCCAGGGCCGCTGAACTCTACGCCCAGGGTTGGCAGACGCCACAGCAACGGAGCCAGGTAGCAATCCACCAGGCTGAACTCGTCGCTCAGGAAGAAAGGCTTTTGACCAAATACCGGCGCAATCGCCAGCAGCTCTTCACGCAGCTGTTTACGTGCAGCATCCGCTTCAGAAGAGGAACCGTTGACGATAACGTTCATCAGCGAGTACCAGTCTTTCTCGATACGCTGCATGTACAGGCGGCTTTCACCACGCGCAACAGGATAAACAGGCATCAGCGGCGGATGCGGGAAACGCTCATCCAGGTATTCCATAATGATACGGGATTCCCACAGGGTCAGCTCGCGATCCACCAGCGTCGGTACGCTTTGGCTCGGGTTGAGATCGATCAGATCCTGAGGCGGGTTATCCTTTTCCACATGCTCGATCTCAAAACTGACACCCTTCTCGGCCAGCACGATACGAACCTGATGGCTATAAATGTCAGTAGGACCAGAAAACAGCGTCATTACCGAACGTTTGTTGGCAGCGACAGCCATGAAAACCTCCAGGTATATTCAGAATTTTTACTGCTACCAGCCCAACGGGGCCAGCCAGATGATGTATCGCCCATCCCAGAGAAGACACATTGTTCAAGAATCGAACAAAAATCGAGTATTCACCGATATTTGGGCAGAAAATTGGATGATAGTTTACCAGATTTTGATGGCTTTGTGGTGAGGGGATTCCGGAAATGTGGAAAAAGAGAAGATATATGAAATGTTACTGTGGATAACCTGCGCATTATCCATAAAAAAACCCGCCGAAGCGGGTTTTTCGCCAATCGTTCTGCGTAAGCAGAATGGATTAACGTTTGGAGAACTGTGGACGACGACGTGCTTTACGCAGACCCACTTTCTTACGTTCAACCTGACGAGCGTCACGAGTAACGAAGCCAGCTTTACGCAGTTCAGAACGCAGGGATTCGTCGTACTCCATCAGCGCGCGGGTGATACCGTGACGGATCGCACCTGCCTGACCGGAGATACCACCACCTTTAACGGTGATGTACAGATCCAGTTTTTCTACCATATCAACCAGTTCCAGCGGCTGGCGAACTACCATGCGGGCAGTTTCGCGACCGAAGTATTGTTCCAGAGAACGCTGGTTGATTACGATTTTACCACTGCCCGGTTTGATGAAAACGCGAGCTGCGGAACTTTTGCGGCGACCAGTGCCGTAGTATTGATTTTCAGCCATTGCCTATAATCCCGATTAGATGTCAAGAACTTGCGGTTGCTGTGCCGCGTGGTTGTGCTCGTTGCCTGCGTAAACTTTCAGTTTACGGAACATAGCACGACCCAGCGGGCCTTTTGGCAGCATGCCTTTAACCGCGATTTCAATCACACGCTCAGGACGGCGGGCAATCATCTCTTCAAAGGTCGCTTCTTTGATACCACCGATGTGGCCGGTGTGGTGGTAGTACATTTTGTCAGTACGCTTGTTGCCGGTAACAGCAACTTTGTCAGCGTTCAGAACGATGATGTAATCACCGGTATCAACGTGCGGAGTGTATTCCGCTTTATGCTTACCGCGCAGGCGACGAGCCAGTTCAGTAGCCAGACGGCCCAGAGTTTTACCGGTCGCGTCAACAACATACCAGTCGCGCTGTACGGTTTCTGGTTTAGCTGTAAAAGTTTTCATTAAAAGCTTACCCAAATAATAAGTTACACGTTGGTGAACACCCAAACGTTTAGTCAGTTGAGGTTCACACGACAAAGTCCGGCAAACCTACCCCTTCGAATAGCACATGCCGACACATAGAAAGTTTCGGGAAAAAAACCTTCTCGTAACGTGGGGTCGCAAGATTATAGAGAAGTTGAGGTCAAAGATCGACCCTTAAATGTGATTTGGAATGGGTTTTTCGGGGTCAGGTATTGTGCGGTCTGGTGCCCTCACCCCCAGCCCCTCTCCCACGGGGAGAGGGGAGCATTTATTACGGCATATGCTCACGCTTGAGGTACTCTTCGCTCTGCATCTCTTGCAGGCGCGACAGGCAGCGCTGGAACTCAAACTTCAGGCGCTCGCCCTGATAAACCTCATATAAAGGCACCTCGGCGCTGACCACCAGCTTAACGTGGCGCTCGTAAAACTCATCTACCAGCGCGATGAAGCGGCGCGCTTCGCTCTCCATGAGTGGGGTCATAACGGGCACATCCCACAACATAACGGTATGGAACAGACGCGAAAGTGCAATGTAGTCATGCTGGCTGCGGGCGTCCACGCAGAGCGTTGCAAACGAGACGGCCAGCGTCTGGTTTTCTACGCCAAGCGTCGGCAACGGACGATGATTAATCTCCAGCGCTGGCGCGTTATCCCGCGGCGCTCCCGCCAGCGCCAGCCACAGTTTATCCATCTCGCGGGCTGTGTCGGCATTCAATGGCGAAAGCCACAGGTGTGCCTGCGTTAATGTGCGCAGACGATAATCGACGCCGGCATCGACGTTCATGATGTCGCAGTGCTGTTTGATAGCATCAATGGCCGGCAGGAAACGCGCCCGCTGGAGACCATTGCGATAAAGCTCATCCGGCGGGATATTGGAGGTCGCCACCAGAGTGATCCCACGCGCAAACAGCGCTTTCATGAGGCCCCCCAACAGCATGGCATCCGTAATATCGGAAACAAAGAACTCGTCGAAGCAGAGCACGTCCGTTTCCGCCTTAAAGCGATCGGCCACAATGTCCAGCGGGTCGGTTTCGCCCTGGAGCGCCGTCAGCTCTTCATGGACACGCAGCATAAAACGGTGAAAGTGCAGGCGCTGCTTACGCGTGCCGGGCAGGCTCTGGTAGAACATGTCCATTAGCCAGGTCTTACCCCGCCCAACGCCGCCCCACATATATAAGCCACGAACCGGTGCGTTTACCGTGGGCTCTTTTTTGCCCAGTAAACGGCCGAATGCCGCCTTCAGCCCACTGCTCTGCACCGCATCGGCGGGTTTCGCCAGAAGTTCCTGATAAATCGTGTCCAGGCGGTTAACCGCTTCACGCTGGACATCATCCGGCTGGTGTGTGCCCTCGCTCAGGGCCAGTTGGTAACGCGATGAAGGGGACAGGTTTTGCATGATGTTGTTGTTATTCCTTTAGTTAAACCTCACCAGCGCGCGTGGCTGATGAAAAAAAGGCCGTTCTACACTACGCGATGATACGTCAGGATTCCACTTCTGCGGAAATAGCGGTTATAGTGGCATAATCAGGCACAGGCAGGAGCCGAGCCAACACCCTACGGAACAACAAGACAACGGGAGAAGTTCATGACCTGGGAATATGCGCTAATCGGTTTAGTCGTCGGCATCATCATTGGTGCTGTGGCCATGCGTTTCGGTAACCGCAAATTGCGTCAGCAGCAGTCACTGCAATACGAACTGGAAAAGAACAAAGCCGAACTGGAAGAATATCGCGAAGAGCTGGTCAGCCACTTTGCCCGTAGCGCTGAGCTGCTGGACAACATGGCGACAGATTATCGCCAGCTCTACCAGCACATGGCGAAAAGCTCCAGCAGCCTGCTGCCGGAAATGACCGCGGAGACCAACCCCTTCCGCAATCGTCTGGCTGATTCTGAAGCCGGTAACGATCAGGCTCCGGTTCAGATGCCACGCGACTATTCAGACGGCGCGTCCGGCCTGCTGCGCGGTGGCGTAAAACGCGATTAATCGCACAACCTGAATAAATTTTACGGGCGCACCTTATGCGCCCATCCTTTCTTCCCGTCCCCAGCTATTATTTAGTCAAACACCTCATTGTTCAGCGGTTGAAAATTCAATAACATCAAGATGTTTTTGGGGCCGTTCTTTTTCATTCCAGGATACGAGAGTCAGCATCAATGAAGAAAAAAAACCAGCTGTTGAGCGCCTTAGCGTTAAGTGTCGGGTTATCTCTCTCGGCGTCCTTCCCCGCCAGTGCGGCACTGCCTTCGCAGGTGCCTGGACAAGAAGCCATTCCCAGCCTTGCGCCGATGCTTGAAAAAGTCCTGCCTGCGGTAGTCAGCGTTCAGGTGGAAGGGACGGCACGCCAAAGCCAGCGTATTCCTGAAGAGCTGAAGAAATATTTTGGCGAAGACGCGCCGGATCAGCAGGCTCAGCCGTTTGAAGGCCTGGGCTCAGGGGTGATTATCGACGCGGCTAAGGGCTATATCCTGACCAATAACCACGTGATCAGCCAGGCCGATAAAATCAGCGTTCAGCTGAACGATGGTCGGGAGTTTGACGCCAAACTGATCGGCGGTGACGATCAGAGTGATATCGCCCTGCTACAGGTGCAAAACCCCAGCAACCTGACCCAGATCGCCATTGCAGATTCCGATAAGCTGCGCGTCGGTGATTTTGCCGTCGCGGTCGGTAACCCGTTCGGTTTAGGCCAGACCGCCACCTCCGGGATTGTCTCCGCCCTGGGGCGCAGCGGCCTGAATCTCGAAGGGCTGGAAAACTTCATCCAGACCGATGCCTCCATCAACCGGGGCAACTCCGGCGGTGCGCTGCTTAATCTGAACGGCGAGCTGATCGGCATCAACACCGCTATCCTCGCGCCAGGCGGCGGCAGCATCGGGATTGGTTTTGCCATTCCGAGTAACATGGCGAAAACCCTGTCTCAACAGCTGATTCAATTTGGCGAGGTTAAGCGCGGTCTGCTGGGCATCAAAGGCATGGAGATGAGCGCCGATATCGCCAAAGCCTTTAAGCTCAACGTCCAGCGCGGGGCGTTTGTCAGCGAAGTGCTGCCCAACTCAGGCTCTGCAAAAGCGGGCGTGAAATCCGGCGACATTATTGTCAGCCTGAACGATAAACCGCTGAGCAGCTTCGCTGAATTACGGTCACGTATTGCCACCACGGAGCCGGGCGCTAAAGTGAAGCTGGGCCTGATCCGTGAGGGCAAACCGCTGACCGTGGAAGTGACGCTGGACAAGAGCACCTCCTCTTCCGCCAGCGCAGAACAGATCTCCCCTGCTCTACAGGGCGCTACGCTGAGCGACGGTCAGCTTAAAAACGGCACGAAAGGCATTACCGTCACTACCGTTGAGAAGAGCAGCCCGGCCGCGCAGGCAGGTTTACATCAGGACGACGTGATCGTGGGCGTGAACCGCACTCGCGTGCAGTCTATTGCCGAAATGCGTAAGGTGCTGGAGAGTAAACCGGCGGTCATTGCCCTGCAAATTATCCGTGGCAACGACACCCTCTACATTTTACTGCGTTAACCATTTGCGACTCCGGACATCGCCGCTGCGTGTGATGTCCGGATAACTCATGTTATGCTGCAAACCGTTCCTATTTTAACGACACACGCATCATGCTTTTAAAGCTCTTTCGTTCAATTGTCATTGGTTTGATCGTTGCCGGTCTGCTGCTGGTGGCTATGCCATCTTTACGCCAGTTCAACAAACTGTCGGCTCCTCAGTTCGACAGCACGGATGAAACGCCTGCGACGTACAATCAGGCGGTACGCCGTGCTGCCCCCGCCGTGGTTAACGTCTATAACCGCGGGCTTAACAGTTCCGCTCATAACCAGCTGGAGATCCGCACGCTCGGTTCCGGTGTGATCATGGATGACCGGGGCTACATCATCACCAATAAACACGTCATTAACGATGCCGACCAGATTATCGTCGCCTTGCAGGATGGCCGCGTGTTTGAAGCCCTGCTGGTGGGGTCGGACAGCCTGACCGATCTGGCGGTGCTGAAGATCAACGCCACGGGCGGTCTGCCGACTATCCCGATTAATCGCAAACGCACGCCGCACATCGGCGATGTGGTGCTGGCGATCGGTAACCCGTACAACCTGGGCCAGACCATCACTCAGGGGATCATCAGCGCGACCGGTCGTATCGGCCTGAACCCGTCAGGGCGGCAGAACTTCCTGCAAACCGATGCCTCGATCAACCACGGTAACTCCGGCGGTGCGCTGGTGAACTCTCTGGGCGAACTGATGGGCATTAACACCCTCTCCTTCGACAAGAGCAACGACGGCGAAACGCCGGAAGGGATTGGCTTTGCCATTCCGTTCCAGCTGGCGACCAAGATCATGGACAAGCTGATCCGCGATGGCCGCGTGATCCGTGGCTACATCGGTATTGGCGGGCGTGAAATCGCGCCGATGCATACGCAGGGCGGTGGTATCGATCAGATCCAGGGGATTGTGGTCAACGAAGTGGCGCCTGGCGGCCCGGCGGCCAACGCAGGTATCCAGGTGAACGACGTTATCCTTTCCGTCAACGGTACGCCAGCGGTCTCTGCGCTGGAAACCATGGACCAGGTGGCTGAGATTCGCCCGGGCTCCATCATCCCTGTTGAAGTCATGCGTAATGACAAAAAGCTGACGATTCAGGTCACCATTCAGGAATACCCGGCCACTAACTGACGGGCATAAAAAAACGGAGCTTAGCGCTCCGTTTTTTTTACCGGGACAAGATCACTTGTTAACGAACTCTTCGCCCAGCGTGATGTCTTTCTTCAGCGTATCCAGCATGCCTTCCATCGCGTTTTGCTCAAACGCGCTCAGCGTGCCGATAGACTTACGCTCTTCAACACCGTTTTTACCCAGCAGCAGCGGCTGAGAGAAGAAGCGCGCGTGTTCACCGTCGCCTTCAACATAGGCGCATTCAACAACGCCTTTTTCGCCCTGCAACGCGCGAACCAGAGACAGGCCGAAACGTGCCGCCGCCTGGCCCATAGACAGGGTTGCAGAACCGCCACCCGCCTTCGCTTCCACCACTTCGGTGCCTGCGTTCTGAATACGTTTGGTCAGGTCAGCCACTTCCTGCTCGGTGAAGCTCACGCCCGGGATCTGCGACAGCAGAGGCAGGATGGTCACGCCAGAGTGACCGCCGATAACCGGCACTTCCACTTCCGTTGGCTGCTTGCCTTTCAGCTCAGCCACGAAGGTATTGGAGCGGATGATATCCAGCGTAGTTACGCCGAACAGTTTGTTCTTGTCGTAAACGCCCGCTTTCTTCAGCACTTCTGCTGCGATAGCAACGGTGGTGTTCACCGGGTTGGTGATGATCCCGATGCACGCTTTCGGGCAGGTTTCAGCAATCTGCTGAACCAGGTTTTTCACGATGCCCGCGTTTACGTTGAACAGGTCTGAACGATCCATACCCGGTTTACGCGCAACACCCGCGGAGATCAGCACCACGTCGGCACCCTGCAACGCAGGACGCGCATCTTCACCGGAGAAGCCTTTGATTTTCACAGCTGTCGGGATGTGGCTCAGGTCAACCGCCACACCTGGGGTTACCGGAGCAATATCGTACAGGGAGAGTTCTGAGCCTGAAGGCAGTTGGGTTTTCAGTAGTAGGGCAAGCGCCTGGCCGATACCACCAGCAGCGCCGAGGACTGCGACTTTCATCCTAAACTCCTTATTATGGTTAACTTAAGTATCTGTAACTCCGTTGCGGCGACCATAATTCAGCACGTCATTAATTACAATTTTCATCGCTAAAGAATTTGAGGTCGCACGTCTTTCGCCTTCACCTGAATACTATCGGGATGCAGGCAACAACGAATTAAGAGGGGGTTACAATACACCCTGCCACGCCACCAAAACAACATCATTTTGATAACATTTAATTTACTTTTAAGCTTATTTGCGCGGCGTGACCCAGGCATGTTTTCCGATAACGAAATCTGATAAAATCTCTCCCTTTCATAACATTATTTCAGCCTGGTGCCAGGTAGATAATTTGCATAAAAATTCATCCACATGCATAATAATGTTGTTTCTATCGTCATATTCCGGGTGACTTATGCGAAGCTCGTCTAAGCAAGAAGAATTAGTGAAGGCGTTTAAAGCGCTACTCAAAGAAGAGAAATTCAGTTCTCAGGGAGAAATTGTTCAGGCGTTGCAGGAACAAGGCTTCGACAACATCAACCAGTCGAAGGTCTCTCGCATGTTAACCAAGTTTGGTGCGGTGCGTACGCGCAACGCCAAAATGGAAATGGTTTATTGCCTGCCTGCTGAACTTGGCGTGCCAACGACCTCCAGCCCGCTGAAAAACCTGGTTCTGGACATCGACTATAACGATGCCGTGGTCGTGATCCACACCAGCCCGGGCGCAGCCCAGCTGATTGCCCGCCTGCTGGACTCGCTGGGTAAAGCAGAGGGGATCCTCGGGACCATCGCCGGCGATGACACCATTTTTACCACCCCGGCAAATGGTTTCTCGGTGAAAGACCTCTACGAAGCGATTCTGGTCCTGTTCGAACAGGAGCTGTAATTGTCTGCCCCGTAGCGCCTGGCTGCGGGGATCATTCTGCTTTTACCGCGTTTTACCCTGCTTTTCTCTGCCTGCTACTTTTGCAAATAGTGCTTTTTACCGCCTGTTAACATTCATTCAGTGAATGATCTGCCGCAAAATCGCACAAAAAATCAAATTACCATACCACTTTGATTTACATAAGAAAAAACCACAAACCTCGCATTGTGACGCCCTTTTTTATGCATTCTCGTTATAAAAAATGAATTTTTTACCGCGTAATAACAGACGAAACCATTAGTCTGGTATTAATTTTTTGCGTGATTAGTGTATACTTGATTTTGTGATGAGGGTCACAGAACAAAGACCCCAGTAAAATAATTGACGAGGTAAATAATCATGAAAATTAAAACCACTGTAGCTGCCCTGAGCGTACTGTCAGTCCTGTCATTCGGTGCGTTTGCAGCCGACACCATCAATGCTGAACAGGCACAATCCCGTCAGGCTATCGGGACTGTTTCTGTTGGCGCCATCGGTACGTCTCCGATGGACATGCACGAAATGCTGAACAAAAAAGCGGAAGAACAGGGTGCGTCATCCTATCGCATCATCGAAGCGCGCAGTGGCGACCACTGGCACGCTACCGCAGAACTGTACAAATAAACCCTCGTCGTATCTCATCATACGACTTGCCCCTGACCTCCCGGTCAGGGGCTTTTTTATCACTGGCGCACGTTGAAACGCAGTTGCCCTTCCAGCTCCTCCTCCGCTTCATCAAACAATAAAATCAATGCACCAAAGCGTCTGCGTAGTTTTTCAGGCAGATGGGTAAATTCGATTTCCAGCGGTAACGGCAGACGATCGCCGGTAACCACATCCCACAGCATATCAAGATTGCTTACGCTGCCCCGCTCCAGGTCGAACGCCCGAATAAACTCGCGATAGAAGTCTTCCTGACTCTCAATTTCGTCAAAATCAAAGGTATAAATTTTCATTGCCAGCCACCCGGTACAGGCGGGCGGCAAATGCCGCCCTGTCTATTATAATCCCCCGATATGCAGGGTTTTGACTTCCAGAAACTCCTCCAGCCCCAGCACGGACCCTTCGCGGCCCAGCCCGGACTCTTTTACGCCCCCAAACGGACCCAGCTCGGTCGAGACCGCACATTCATTAATTCCGATCATGCCGCTCTCAATGGCCTGCGAGACGCGGAACACGCGCGAGAGATTCTGGGTATAAAAGTAGGCTGCCAGCCCGTAAGGCGTATTGTTAGCGCGCATAACCACTTCGTCTTCCGACGTGAAGCGGAAGCAGGCGGCAACGGGACCAAAGGTCTCCTCTTCTGCCAGCTTCATGCCTTCATGGCAGTCACCGAGTACGGTTGGCATCCAGAAGTTGCCGCCAAGTTCGTGCGGTTTACCCCCAGCCAGCACCGTGGCGCCCTTCGCTACCGCATCTTCGACGTGCTCACGGACTTTTTCGACAGCCGAAGGCTCAATCAGCGGGCCGACAACGACGCCCTCGTCCAGACCGTTACCCACCTTCAGCGCCTTCACCGCATCGGCAAGTTGATTGACAAACTTGTCATAGACCGTCTCCTGAATATAGAAACGGTTTACGCTGACGCAGACCTGCCCGGCGTTACGGAACTTATTGGCAATCGCGCCTTTGACGGCGGCCTCAATATCCGCGTCCTCGAAAACGATATATGGCGCATTACCGCCCAGCTCCATCGATACCTTTTTCATGGTCTCTGCGGAATTGCGAACCAGCGTTTTCCCGACGGCGGTTGATCCGGTAAACGAGATTTTGCGCACGTCATGGCTGGCCATAATGGCGTCACTAATTTCTGAGGTGCTCCCCGCGACCGCATTCAGCACACCATCCGGCACACCGGCCTGCTTCGCCAGCGTCAGCAGCGCAAAGGCGCTCAGCGGCGTGTTGTTTGCAGGCTTGATGACGCCGGTACATCCTGCTGCCAGCGCCGGGCCGAGCTTACGGGTGAGCATGGCCATCGGGAAATTCCATGGCGTGATAGCAGCAACCACCCCGACAGGTTCACGAGTGGCCAGAATACGGGAGCCGGGTTTAACCGGAGGAATGATTTCACCGTTGGCGCGCTTGGCCTGCTCGGCAAACCACTGAATGAAGCTGGCAGCGTAGTCCACCTCACCTTCAGCCTCTTTCAGCGGCTTGCCCTGCTCGGTAGTCATCAGTCGCCCGAGCCAGCTTTTATTCTCGATAATCAGTTCATACCAGCGATAGAGGATCGTGGAGCGCTCTTTTGCCGTTTTTGCGCGCCATGCGGGAAAGGCCTTCGTCGCGGCCGCAATGGCCTCTTCGGTTTCGGCTTTCCCTGCTTTCGCCACTTTCGCGACCACCTCGCCCGTGGCCGGGTTTAGCACATCAAACGTGGTGTCGAGTGTTTTCCAGATACCGTTAACCAGATACCCGGTCTGAAAAAGGATACTGTCCTGAAGAGCCTGGGTTGTCATGTGTCCTCCCTTCCTGAATGTTTGAACCTGCAAGAATAAGTATAGCCACAAAAAAACCGACGCTTTTGGCGTCGGTTTTCTCTTCGTTAGCTGTCTGTCAGCGCATTCTGGTAGCGGTGCAGCATAAACACCAGCCGCTCTACCGGCTCGGTAACCTGCGGCGGCGCTTCCCAGATCCGCAGTTTCTCCTGGTAGATATCCAGTTCCTCCAGCAGTTGCTTAAAGTAGCGGCGACGTTTGTCATCACTGGATGCCGATATCACATGGTCCGCCGTTCGCCGTAGCTGGCGGTGGTAGGCGGACAAATCGTCGTTGATCGGCACTGGCGCGTTCCGCAGACGCTGGTGCGCGATAATCATGGTTAACGCCAGGCGGAAGCGGGCGACATCGCCCGGGAATTTATTCAGCAACAGGAACAGCTGTTGATAGAGCGCCGGCAGGTGGTTCTCCTTGCGCCGCGCGGTGTTGGTAGTCAATGACGATACGGCGGCCGACACAAACTGATTCAGCAGCACACGCCCTGTCCGCGCCTGAGAGTTATCCCGCACCAGCAGGATCACCATCATCGCCAGGAAACAGCCCACCAGCTGACCTAATGCGCTATCCAGGAACTGGCTGAAATGGAAGGTCATCGGGTTATCCAGCACGATGATGTTAATCGTGCTCGCCAGCGCACCCAACGATCCCAGACGGCGTTTTTGTACCTCAATCCCGATAAAGAACGCCATCACCGCCAGGCTGATGCAGAGCAAAAGCATGCTTTGCTGCGTCGAGGGAATAATCACCAGGAAGTAGAGCGCACCAATGGGTAACGCCGCAATGGTGCCGTACAGAAAATCGATCGCGACCATGCGCGGGTTGGGCAGACGCATCGCCAGCGCGGTGACGACGGCAATCATCACCATCGCGCCGCTGCCGGACGTCCAGCCGGTCCACAGCCAGAACAGCGTGCCGAGTATACAAGCCAGGGTGGTACGCCAGAAATTAACCATCGCATGGTGGCGCTCGGCGGACTCCGGTTTGATCACCACTTCGCCCTGCAATACCTCTTCTTCCGCCGCACTGATTTTGGTGTTGCTAATCACGCCGCGTTTCAGGAGCAGGTAGCGCGTTGCGGCGCCTACCCAGGTATAAATGGTGACTGGCGTATCCCGTTCTCCTGTCCAGGCAATCACACGACGCATGCGTTTAAGCTGTCGATGCACGTCCTGCACCGTCTCCACGGGCTCATCAAACAGTTCGCGGAAAGTATCCGTTACCACTTCGGGGCGGGTGTTCTGAATCAGGTAGGTTTCACACGCCTGGGTGATCAGCGTTAACGAGACGGTATTGATCGCTTTCAGACGACGATTGGCCCGCTCCCAGCGGGAAGACTCCATGTTGAGATTACTGCGCATCCCTTCCAGCGCCTGCGTGCGGCGCACCAGCGCGCTCCAGGCCTTGTCGACCTCTTCGCTGTCGCCGTGCTTAATGCACAGCTGCATAAGCTGGTACTGAGCAACAATCAGCGCGTCCAGCTCACGATCGACTTCCTGCTTGATGGATCGCGGAGAGAAGAGCAGATCTGCGACAATCGCGCAGACGATACCAATGACAATCTCGCTACAACGTTCGACGGCGAACTGCGGAGCAAGCAGCGGTTCACTCTGAATGGTGATGATAATAATCAGCGCGGTATATCCCGCCAGGCCCCAGGCGTACGAGTTCTCCACCTTCACCAGCGAAGAGACCCAGGTGCAAAAACCCGCCCAGATACAGCACACAATCAGCATCAGCAGCGGCGTACGGATCATCAGGATGATAATGGTCAGAGCGGCGATACAGCCGATAAAGGTGCCGATAATACGCAGCATCCCGCGATAGCGAATTGCCCCGGAGTAAGGTTCGCCACCCGCCGCGAAGGCAGGACCGGCGGCGACGATCGCGGCGGTCAGAACGGCCCAGCGCGGCGTTTCAAGCTGGAAATGGAAGCCAACAAACAGCGCCAGCACAATGGCGCATGCCAGCTTCACGGCGAAGCGGATGTGCTGGCTGGCGATGGAAAAAATGCCCATAGCGATCAACCAAACTCGCGCAGGCGATGGGCGATTTGACGGAAGATAGAATCCTGGCTGGCATCACGGTCTTTTTCACCCGTGATCACCACCGTCGCGGTGGTGCCTGCGGGCCAGAGGTTGCTCTGCTGCTCATCCAGACGAATGCGTACCGGTACGCGCTGCGCCAGGCGAACCCACTCGAGGTTAGAATCGACGGTCGCCATCCCTTTTGTATCATTGGTACTGCTGGAGTTGGTCACCCCCGCGGCCACGCTGTCCACGGTTCCCTTCAGGACCCGGTTGCTGCCGAGCGGCGTGATTTCGGCGCGATAGCCCGGACGCACGCCTTCCAGCTTGGTCTCTTCCATATAGGCGAGGACGTAGAAGGAGTTCTGTTTCACCAGCGCCACGGCAGTAGAGCCGCGCGTGATAAACTCACCCGCATAGACGTTGAGGTTGGTCACCCAGCCATCGGACGGGGCGCGGATAACGGTACGCTCCAGATCGAGCTTCGCCAGATCGCGCGTCGCCTGCGCTTTTGCCAGCTGATGCAGCACGGTTTGCAGCACGTTATTGGACTGATCAATCTCTTCCCGGGACATGGCCTGGATGCCCAGCTTGTTACGGCGACCTGCTTCACGGCGTTTTTCAGCGGCCAGCGCGTTGTAATACGCCACGTCGGCTTCCGCTTCTTCCAGCGCTTTTTGATAGCGCGGCTGGTCGATGGTGAACAGCACCTGATCTTTTTTCACCAGTTGGTTATCGTGGACGTTGACCGACGTAATGAGACCGGCGACATCGGGCGCTATCGCGACCACCTCCGCGCTGAAACGCGCATCGCGCGTCCACGGGGATTCGGTGTAATAAACCCAGGCGCGAAAAATAGCGATGAACGCCAGGATGACCAGCGCCATAGTGATGGCAGTGCGGGAGATTTTTCTTGTTAGCGTTTTCACATCAACCTCAGACAAACATGCGCGATATTAAATAGAACAGGCAGCAATACAGCGCGGTATTGAACAATGCAGGATGCCAGACGAAATCATAAATCCCGGTAGGGACCAGCACCTTGCGCACCAGCCAGAAGATCGCCAGTGATAAAAGAAGCTCAAAAAATATCGGTGGGAACGACAAACCGAACACCACGATAACGGGAAACAGACTCATGTTGACCTTGATTAAAGAGAGTGCAGGTTACTGGATTTTTAAGCTCGCGCCGCCGCAGGAGAGCAAGAATTGCCGGGCGAGAGTGGCGCAGCCGTTATGTAATTAATAATATATTAACGTAACTGTTATGCTGTTATCTATCATATGTGATCTAAATCACTTTTAAGCCAGAGTGAATAATGGAACGTCTAAAACGCATGTCCGTCTTTGCGAAAGTGGTTGAGCAAGGCTCTTTTACCGCCGCAGCACGTCAGCTACAAATGAGCGTCTCATCCATTAGCCAGACAGTGTCAAAACTGGAAGATGAGCTCCAGGTGAAGCTGCTCAACCGCAGCACCCGCAGCATCGGGCTGACGGAAGCGGGTAAAATTTACTATCAGGGCTGCCGTCGAATGCTGCATGAGGTGCAGGATGTTCACGAGCAGCTCTATGCCTTTAACAACACGCCTATCGGCACGCTGCGTATCGGGTGTTCTTCAACTATGGCACAAAATGTTCTCGCTGCCATGACGGCGGAAATGCTGAAAGAGTATCCCGGTTTAACCGTTAATCTGGTAACGGGCATTCCGGCACCGGACCTGATTGCCGATGGGTTAGACGTGGTGATCCGCGTTGGCGCGTTGCAGGACTCGAGCCTGTTCTCGCGTCGACTGGGCAGCATGCCGATGGTGGTCTGCGCTTCGAAAAGCTATCTGGCACAGTATGGCGTGCCGGAAAAACCTGCCGACCTGAGCAACCACTCGTGGCTGGAATACAGCGTTCGGCCAGATAACGAATTTGAACTGATCGCGCCGGAAGGGCTTTCCACTAAACTGCTGCCTGAAGGCCGCTTCGTAACCAACGATCCGATGACCATCTCACGCTGGCTGGTGGCCGGGGCCGGGATCGCCTACGTACCGCTGATGTGGGTGATCAACGAGATCAACAGCGGCGTGCTGGAGATCCTCTTCCCGCGCTACCAGTCCGATCCGCGTCCGGTGTACGCGCTCTATACCGAAAAGGACAAGCTGCCGCTGAAGGTGCAGGTCTGTATTAACTATCTGACGGACTATTTTGTGGAAGTGGCGGAGCTGTTTCAGGGCATGCGAGGTAGAAGGAAAGAGTAGGCTTTTCCCCTCTCCCCGTTGGGGAGAGGGTTAGAGTGCGGGGGAAAATTTACGCCGTGCCGCCCACCGTCAGATTATCCACTTTCAGCGTAGGCTGACCGACGCCCACAGGCAGGCTCTGGCCCTCTTTGCCGCAAACGCCCACGCCGTTATCCAGTTTCAGGTCGTTACCGACCATGGAAATCTGCTGCATGGCCTCAATGCCGGAGCCAATCAGGGTTGCGCCCTTCACCGCTTTGGTCACTTTGCCCTTCTCAATTAGATACGCCTCTGAGGTAGAGAAGACAAATTTGCCGGAGGTGATATCCACCTGACCGCCGCCAAAGTTTGGCGCGAAGATACCGTAATCAACGGATTCGATAATCTCCTGCGGCGTGGACTGGCCCGGCAGCATGTAAGTATTGGTCATGCGCGGCATCGGCAGATGTGCGTAGGATTCACGACGGCCGTTACCCGTCGGCGCAACGCCCATCAGGCGCGCGTTAAGCTTGTCCTGCATGTAGCCTTTCAGTACGCCGTTTTCGATCAGCACGTTGTACTGACCCGGTGTACCTTCATCGTCGATAGAAATCGAGCCGCGACGGTCGAGCATGGTGCCATCATCCACCACGGTACACAGCTCTGAGGAGACAAGCTGCCCCATCTGACCGCTGAATACGGACGTCCCGCGACGGTTGAAATCACCTTCCAGGCCGTGACCGACCGCTTCGTGCAGCAGCACTCCCGGCCAGCCTGCGCCCAGTACCACCGGCAACGTACCGGCGGGTGCAGCCACGGCAGACAGGTTGACCAGCGCCATGCGCACGGCTTCTTTTGCCCATGCATCCGCGCGGGCTTCGCCGTCAACATCACCCAGGAACCAGTCATAACCAAAACGACCGCCGCCACCGCTGGAGCCGCGCTCGCGCTTGCCGTCGTCTTCAACCTGCACGCTGATAGAGAGACGCACCAGCGGGCGAACATCCGCCGCCAGGGTACCGTCCGTCGCCGCCACCAGGATCAGTTCATAAACACCGGTCAGGCTGGCAGAGACTTCCTGCACGCGTTTATCCGCCGCGCGAGCCACTTTGTCCACGCGACGAAGGATGTCCAGCTTCTCTTCGCGGCTCATGCTTTGCAGCGGGTCGATGCTGGTATAGAGCGCAGCGTGCTGCACTTCACCCAGCGTTTTCACCCGTCCGTCGCCTGTATCGCGCACAATGGTTCGCGCCGCCTTCGCGCTCTGCTCCAGCGCGGCCAGGCTTATCTGGTCTGCATAGGCAAAACCGGTTTTTTCGCCGCTGACGGCGCGCACGCCGACGCCCTGGTCAATGTTATAAGAGCCATCTTTAATGATGCTGTCTTCTAAAACCCAGGATTCGTGATAGCTCGACTGGAAATAGAGATCGCCGTAGTCGAGGCGGCGTTCGGTCAGTTGACCAAGAATGGAGAACAGGTCCTGATGGCTCAGGCCGTTCGCTGCGAGCAAATGTTCACTTATCAGGTTCAGACTCATCTATTGCTACTCGTTCGTTGCCGCCAGTGGCGGTATAAAGATCGTATTTATTGAGAGTGAGGCAATTACCTGCCCACGTCAAATCATTGCTGTGCTTCTTTGCGCGGCTGGCGCAGCACCTCATTAATCTGTGGTTTATCAACCGGCCCGGTAATGCGATAGCGCAGAATCGAGACTTTGCTCCAGAGCGGTCCCAGCACTTTACTGGCCGCAAACACCGCCGCTCCGACGATCGGATTGACCACAAAGGCTGCCGCAACGCCCACGCTTGCGGAAATCTCCGGCGCCACTACGGCTTCCATATCCAGCTCGCGGCGCACAAGATCCACTGACCCTTTCATCGCGATATCCGCTTCCAGGCCGTCCACCAGCGTGTCGTCGGTGTGCAGAACGCCGTCTTTGATCCACGCCGTGCTGCGAATGGAATCGTAGTAGAAACCTTCGCTGAAGGTGTCGCTAAAGTCGAAGCGCAGCTTGCGCAGCAGCGCGTCAAAACTCAGCAGACGCAGGATCTGCCCGGCGCGCCCCGTGCTCACATCGGCAATCTCCCCCTTACCGAAGTGGGTTTTCAGGATGCCGTTAAGCGAAGCTTCATCGGGTGTCCATGGCGCTGCACGCCAGTGCAGATCGTAATTCACATCGAAGGACGATCCGCGAAGCGGCGTGCTAATGCCGAAGAAGTTAGCTGCGGCGTCCAGCTTGTTGCCTTTAATATCGCCTTTCAGCGAGGTGCGCTGTTCACCCGGTTTGTTCACCCATTCGCCAGCGGCAGTCATGCGGCCAAAGCCGGTATCCACCAGCCCACCAGAGAGGCTCAGCGTATTGCCCTGAATAGCAAAATCACCGTCGATACGGCCATATTTTTGCCCCCACAGCCAGCACTCCGCACAGCGCAACTGGAGATCGGGCCAGCCGCTGAAATCCACGCGCGACGTTCCACTGCCACTGACAGGAGAAGCGCTTGTCGACTGTGCTTTAGACGCCGTAAAGGTCGGATTGTAATAGAGATAACGGATAGCCGCCTGCCATGGCGCGTGATCGCGCATGGTCAACGAACCGTTAATCTCACGCCCCTGCGCCTCGACCTTTGAGCCGTTTACCGTCGGCCGGGAGACAATACTCAGGTTGTTCCACTGCTGCCCGCCCAGCGTCAGCGCAGGCGTGCGCAAGGTAATGGACTGTGGGAACTGCGCCGTTTGGTCGACGTTTTGCCCGACACCTTTCTGGAACAGTGCCAGCCACTCTGCGCCATCCATCGGCGGGAGATTCAGTTCAACGCCCGCCTGCTCCGGCAGCGGCGGCGTGGTACGGCTGTCCGTCGTCCAGATCGCTCTGTCCAGCGTCAGCTTGCGGTTAAGCAGCCAGCGGCTGTTGAAGTGGTTTGTTCCACCAGCGTTTCCGGTTAAATCGAAGCTGTTAAGGTTGCCCGCAACCTTAACATTGACGGGCAATGCTTCACCGCTTTTCTTATTCAGCGGCGCGGGAAGTTGGCTGCTGAGGTTTTTCAGATCGCCCGTAATGTCGACGTTATAGCGCGCACCGGCATGATAAGGCAGGTCGATGACGACCTTGCCATTCCATGACACCGCGCCGTCCACCGCATTCTCAATCGGCTTCGGCAGAACATCCATGCGTGACGGCTGCCAGTTCGCGTCCATATTGACCGCCACCTGGTAGGCTTTATCGCCCTCGGTGGTGGAGAAATCGATATTGACGGGTTGATTGAACCAGGTCGCTTTCAGCGGCTCACTTTTCAACGTGCCGTTAACAAAGCTGAACTGACCGCTGAGGTTGTTCAGCGTGCTGTCCAGCGGCTTGATATAGAGGCTGTTGTTATTAAGGCGAACGTCGCCTTTGGCGGTGGTCATTTCACCGTCCAGCGGGATATCCAGATGTAAGCGAGCATTCACATCGCCATCTAACTGCAACTGCTGAAGGGTGGCTGCCAGGGAGTCATTCAGCGGCGTATCTTCAAAGTACGGGCCAACCGCTTTACCCGGCCCCTTAATATCCGCATCAATCAGCAGTTTCTCTTTGGAGTAATCCGGGATGTTTGCCGTCAGGTTGCTTGCCGTTACGCCGCCCAGCGCAACGCTGTCCGTCTTCATCCACAGGCCGTCATTCAGGAAGTTGAGTTCGATATCCAGATTCTTCAGCGCTGGCCAGTCCGGCTGGAAGGCATAGGTGGCGTTGCGTAGCGGCACCAGAACCTGGAACTGGCCTTCGTTGTGCTTATACGGGAACAGGTGCGGGTTGCCGCCGTAGACCAGCGTGGCGTTATCCGCCTGGCCGCCCTGAATGGCGCCGCTGAGATAGTCCACCAGCGCTTTCCCCATCAGGTTTTCCGGGAAATAGCGCCACGCCTGTGAACCGTCATCCGTGCTGATGCCCGCTAGAATACCCAGCCACGGCTCATCGCCTTCAGGCTGCAGATAACGAAAATTACCGCGCGCATGGACCGCTTTGGCTTTCACATCGATATCGCGGCCATCGAGCTGAAAACCTTTGTCATTCTTCAGCCAGTTGAGGGTGGCATTTCCCTTTTCGATCTCCAGTGGCGCACGGAAGACCGTTTCGTACGGCATTTTTGCTTGCTGCATTTCTGCCGTCAGCCTGCCGTTTTCCACGCTTCCTTCCAGTTTACCGCTGAAGTGTTCAGCACCCGGCAGCAGTTTCCACTGTTTCCAGGCGAGATTTTTCCATGCCGCCTGAAAACGCGTCTTTTCCGTGGCCTGGAGCGGAATATCCAGCGCCAGCCGGTTTATCTGCCCGCTCGGCTGCGTCGCCAGCCAGATTTCGCCCAGCTCCGGGGAGAGTTTTGCGGCCATTGAACGCAGCCCTTCGATCGCCGTCAGATCCAGGTTACTGGCGCGGATACGCAGCTCGTCGCTGCGTTTACCGTTTATCCCGCCGACGTCCTGCTCCGGCATCCACGCCAGCGTCAGCGCGCCGCGCGGCCAGGGTTTGTTATCCATGGAGATGCGCGTATCCGGTATAGCGAACTGCCAGCCGCCTTTATCCTGCGTCACGTGTGCGGTGAGGTTATCGACGGAAAGTTGATGCTGATGGTTTTCCCCTTTCCAGCTCGCGCCCCCCTGCTTAAGCCAGATATCGCCGCTGGCGAACGTCCCGTTCGTCAGGGTCATCCAGCCTTCCAGGCTGAAGCGCGCGGTCTCCAGCTGCATGTTCTGCTGTAACCACTCACCGAGCCACGGCTTCACGTCCACGTCGTCCGCCTGTAGCCACACCCTGCCGTTGTTCAGCAGGCCATTGTCGTCACGCAGATCCATCCGCACCTGCATAACGCCGTGCTGCCCGTTCAGGCTGGAGAGATTCACCTGCCCCTCGGCGCGGTGGCGATCTTCTCCGTTTAACCAGGTCAGCTGTGGGATCGCCAGCTCAGCGCGCTGGCCGGAAAGAGTAATAAAGCTCACTTCGCTGTCGCGCAGATCGAAATGATCGAACTGCCGCAGGAACAGATCGCTGATACGGCTGGTTTCCAGCCCCCGATCGCTGTCGCCGCTTCGCAGCGGCGTGTTAGTCATCAGCTGTAGTTGCCAGAAGGTGAGATCGCGAAACTGCCAGCGCAGATGCAGCAGGCTTTGCCAGACATCCAGCGCCAGGGTGACGCGTTTGATTTTGAGGTGGCCGCCATCTTTCAGGCTGGCGCTGATATCCCGCGCATCAAGCGTCGGGCCAAAGTTCTGCCAGCTTGCCTCGATATGACTCACGTCCACCGGCAGGCCGGTGGCGGATTCGATTTTTGCCAGGATCTGCGGCCGCCAGCTGTCCAGATGCGGCAAGGCGAGACGCAGCCCGCTCACGAGCAACGCGACAATCACGACCAGCGTTGCCCCTGTAAGCAGTAAAATCCCCGGCAATCGCCTCACGCGTCTCTCCTTGTCAGCCTTAAATCTCGCAGCGAACTGCGTTTACATCATGACGACGTCAAACTGCTCCTGGTTATAGAGCGGCTCAATTTGCACTTTTACCTGTTTGCCGACAAAGATTTCCACTTCTGCCAGCGCGTGCGACTCTTCCCCTTTCAGGGCCTCCGCCACCGCAGGGGAAGCATAGACCAGAAAACGGTCTGAGTCGTAGGCATGATGGACACGGACAATCTCACGCATGATCTCGTAGCAGACCGTCTCCACCGTCTTTACCGTTCCGCGTCCATGGCAGGTTGGACACTCATTACACAGGACATGTTCCACGCTTTCGCGGGTCCGTTTCCGGGTCATTTCCACCAGACCGAGCTGCGAGAAGCCATTGATGCTGGTTTTCACGCGGTCCTTACTCAGCGCCTGCTCCAGAGAGTGCAGCACGCGACGGCGGTGATCTTCATTGTTCATATCGATAAAGTCGATGATGATAATGCCGCCCAGATTACGCAGACGAAGCTGACGCGCGATGGCCTGCGTCGCTTCTATGTTGGTGTTGAAGATGGTGTCATCGAGGTTGCGATGGCCGACAAACGCGCCGGTGTTGATGTCGACGGTGGTCATCGCTTCGGTTTGATCGATGATCAGATAGCCACCCGATTTCAGCTCAACCTTACGCTCCAGCGCACGCTGGATTTCGTTTTCAACGTCATAGAGGTCAAATATTGGCTGGCGTCCGGTGTAATGCTCCAGCAGACCCGGCATTTCCGGGATGTACTCGGCGGTGAACTCCAGTAAGGCTTCATACGTCAGACGGGAGTCCACGCGGATGCGGTCAAGCTGGGCGTCGGCGAAATCACGTAATACGCGCTGAGCGAGCGCCAGCTCACCGTACAGCCTGTAGCGGGTCTGGTTGCGTTTTTTACGCTCCATCACTTTGGTCCAGACGCGCTTCAGGTAGGCCGCATCCGAGGCCAGATCTTCTTCGCTGATCCCTTCCGCCGCGGTACGGATAATAAACCCGCCCTGCTCGTCGCAGTAGGCGCTGACCACCTTTTTCAGGCGCTCACGCTCGCTTTCGCTCTCAATACGCTGTGACACGCCGACGTGCGACGCCCCCGGCATAAAGACCAGATAGCGTGAAGGCAGGGTGATGTCGGTGGTCAGACGCGCGCCTTTGGTGCCAAGCGGATCTTTTACCACCTGTACCATCAGATCCTGGCCCTGACGCACCAGCTCAGAGATGTCGCGCACGGCAAACTGCTTTTGCTCTTCGCCTGCCACACATTCGGTGTGCGGCATGATATCGGAGGCATGTAAAAACGCCGCCTTATCGAGCCCAATATCTACAAAAGCCGCCTGCATACCCGGCAGGACACGACTGACACGACCTTTGTAGATATTGCCTACGATTCCGCGTCGCGCTTCACGCTCAATATGAATTTCCTGGAGAATGCCACCATCAATGTAGGCCACACGGGTTTCCGATGGCGTTACGTTTACCAACAATTCAGCCGTCATAATTATCCCTTCCCTCACGCAGTGAGTTAAAATTGCTCAGCAACTCATACGTTTCCACCAGCGGTAAGCCGACTACGGCGTGATAGCTGCCATTTATCTTCCTGACAAAACAGCCACCCAACCCTTGAATACCGTATGCACCTGCTTTATCCATAGGTTCACCGCTGGCGATATAGCCGGCGATCTCCTCGTCGGTGAGGACTCTGAACGTCACTTCCGTTACCACAAGGCAATCCAGAACGTACTGGCTATCTGCCAGCGCTACCGCCGTCATCACCTGATGGGTTTGTCCGGACATATTACGCAGCATCCGCGCCGCATGGTCTGCGTCGCGGGGTTTCTCAAGCACCTCACCATTGAGAATAACGATGGTATCCGCACCCAGCACCGGTAAGTCACGCGGCACGCATGCCACGCCCGCCTGCGCTTTTTCACGCGCCAGACGAGAGACATACTGCTGAGCGCTTTCACCCTCAGCACGTTTTTCTTCGATACCGGTAACGATGCGTTCGAAGGAGACACCCAACTGCGCGAGCAGTTCCTGGCGACGCGGAGAACCGGAGGCAAGATACAAAGACGTCATAGAAACCTTTTATTGCACGGCAAACTGCTGGCGAATTTTACGCATCAGCAGGAACAGCCACGGCCAGAGCACACCGTTTACTACACTACTCCAGAACACTTCCGGTCGGAAAGAGACGTTGATCACTAAAAACTCTGCCCAGAAAACAACGATATCCGCAGCGAGCGACAACAACATCACTACCAGCGCCTGTTGCCAGAGCGCAAGGTTACGAAAGAGCTGGAATTTGAGTGCGACGAGATACGCAATAATGCTCATGGATAAGGCGCGGACGCCAAGCGTAGAGCCACTGATAAGATCCAGTATGGCACCCATCACAAAACCTGTGCCGACATTTACGCGGTGCGGCAGGGCAAGGATCCAGTAGAGCAAAATGAGCAATACCCAGTTTGGCCGGAAAACAAGAATGTCGTCCGGCCAGGGCATAATTTGCAGCAACAGTGCAACGAGGAATGAGAGCCAGATTACCCAGCGCCCCTGGCTACGATAACTGGCCACTACTGCCCTCCACCCGAGACTTGCGGCGGTGGGGGCGCATCCGGCAGCGGCTGCGTTAACCCCGTCGCCGGAGCCGGTACGGGTGCAGGTGGTCCCATCGCATCCGGCGCAGGCAGCACCTGCGGCATCATCTGCATCAGGCGTTCGTTGGCCACGCGATGCACATCTTCCGGTGTCATCGGGTTAGCGCCGTTACGATCGGCGCCCCACAGCAGCAACAGGTAGCGCAAACGCTGCAAGCCGGCCGTTGGACGCGCCTGAATCACGGTGTAGGCACGCTGAGTGTCGAGCTTCACGGAAGAGACAACCGCAACCGGGTAGCCCTCAGGGAAACGACCGCCCAGACCGGACGTCACCAGCACGTCGCCCACGCGGATATCCGTGTTGGCAGGCAGGTGTTCCAGTTGCAGATCGTCCGTGCAGCCATTACCGGCGGCAATCACGCGAATATCGTTACGCAGCACCTGAATCGGCAGTGCATGGGTGGCATCGCAAATCAGCAACACGCGGCTGGTCAGTTTGGCAACCGCCACAACCTGGCCCACGACGCCCTTATCGCTGATGACAGGCTGACCTTCGTATACGCCGTTCACGCTGCCTTTATCAATCACCACCTGATCGCTGTACGGATCGTTTACGGTGGAGATCACCTGGGTGACCATTTTCTGTTCATCCTGGCGCAGCGGCGAGCCAAGCAGTTCGCGCAGACGGGCGTTTTCCTGCTTATATTGCCCCAGCATCAGCAGCTCGCTATTTTTCAGCAGCAGTTCCTGGCGTAACGCACGGTTTTCGAGTTCGAGCTGGTCACGCGATGAGAGCGTTTGCGACACGGAGTCGAGCAGTTCACGGGGACCATTTGAAATAAAGTAGAAAGGACTGACGGCGGTATCCATGTACGTTCGGATCTGGCTGAACGTACCGAGGCGGCTATCGGCAATAATGACCCCGAGCGCAACCAGAACCGCCAGGATCAGGCGAAACTGTAGCGACGGGCCACGGCTAAAAATTGGCTTCATAGGCTATGCGTATTCTCGCGTCAGAGAGAAAGGGTAGCGAATTGCTACCCTCTCACACCCGACTACTCTTCGCTAAACAAGTCGCCGCCGTGCATGTCGATCATTTCCAGCGCCTTGCCACCACCACGGGCGACGCAAGTCAGTGGATCTTCTGCAACTACGACAGGAATACCTGTCTCTTCCATTAACAGGCGGTCGAGGTTACGCAGCAGCGCACCACCACCGGTCAGAACCATACCGCGCTCGGAGATATCGGAAGCCAGCTCTGGCGGGCACTGTTCCAGCGCAACCATCACCGCGCTCACTATGCCGGTCAGCGGCTCCTGCAACGCTTCCAGGATTTCGTTGGAGTTCAGGGTGAATCCGCGTGGCACGCCTTCAGCCAGGTTACGACCGCGAACTTCGATCTCGCGTACTTCATCACCCGGATAGGCAGAACCGATTTCATGCTTGATGCGCTCTGCGGTTGCTTCACCGATCAGAGAGCCGTAGTTACGGCGAACGTAATTGATGATGGCTTCGTCGAAACGGTCGCCGCCGATACGCACGGAAGAGGAGTACACCACACCGTTCAGGGAGATAACGGCCACTTCAGTGGTACCGCCACCGATATCCACCACCATAGAACCGGTAGCCTCAGAAACCGGCAGACCCGCACCAATTGCCGCAGCCATCGGTTCTTCAATCAGGAACACTTCACGCGCACCGGCGCCCTGAGCGGATTCACGGATCGCACGGCGTTCAACCTGGGTTGCGCCAACCGGCACACACACCAGCACGCGCGGGCTTGGGCGCATGAAGCTGTTGCTGTGAACCTGCTTGATGAAGTGCTGAAGCATTTTTTCGGTCACGAAGAAGTCAGCAATAACGCCGTCTTTCATAGGGCGGATCGCGGCGATGTTGCCCGGCGTACGGCCCAGCATCTGCTTCGCATCATGACCTACTGCGGCCACGCTTTTTGGCGAGCCGGCACGATCCTGACGAATGGCCACAACGGAAGGCTCATTCAATACGATGCCTTGTCCTTTTACATAAATAAGGGTATTCGCGGTACCCAGGTCAATGGACAGGTCATTGGAAAACATGCCACGAAATTTTTTCAACATACTAAGGGATAATCCTGAAAGCTGGGGCGGAAAACAAAATCCGCTTACTTTACCAACCACACGCAGCAGCGACAAGGCGCAAAAATCGTCTGCTACGGTGAAAATTAGTGCAGCACGTTTCCTTTGTTACAAATTCATCCCCTGAATCCCTCAGGGCTGAGTAAACAGCAGCGTCCCTCACTTTCACTTGTAACCCACTAAAGGTCGTTCACTGGCTTTTATGCTCGTCTTACTCAAAGCTACAGGCGCGATATTCTACGTGAAAACAAAGTAAACGGCAGGTCAAACAGAGTATCTTTGCAAATATTTTTTCACATTGGTGTCAAGCGGCTGAGAGGCGGCAAAAAAATCCCCCTGACCGCCCGTCACGCCGCGCTCTGTCAACATCTGCCATTCACTACGTGAACGTACGCCTGTGGCAAATACTTGCGTTTGCGTTCCTTTGCACGCTTCCACCAGGCTTTGTACCAGCAGCTGGTTTTCCGTGCGTTTTTCAATATTCCTTACCAGACCCGGATGCAGCTTCAATAATTCAACATCCAGCTCTTTGATCCAGCGGGTGCTCACCAGCGTCAAACCCGCCTGGGTTACCGCCACGCGAGCCCCAAGCGCATTGATTAAACGCACTACCGGGCGCAACCGGCTGATGTGTTGACCTACATCTGCCTCTGCAAGTTCAAAAATAATGCGTTTGCGTTGCGATTTTTCGCATTGCATTAACGTGTCACGTAACCAGCGCTGGAAACGCGGACGGATCAGCGATTCGACGGTCACCTGTAAAGCCAGATTTTCTTCAGGCCAGTACGATAAAAACGGAATGAGACGGGTGATTTGCTGACGGTCATACTCTTCGGACAATCCGAATTGCAACACCATGGGCAGATATTCCGCGGAGATAACCTCTTCTGTGCCATCAAAAATACGGCACATCAGCTCACGATGATGAACATGACCATTCTTCATGACCGCCGGTTTTTGATAGATGCGCGGTCCGCCCCGGCTAAGCATCTGTTCAATCAGGGTTCGCCAGCGCACGTTGCCGCGCCCTTTCTCCGGCAGCGTATCATCATAGACTGCCCAGCCGTTCGCCCCCTGCAATACGGCGTTACGCGTGGCCGCTTCCGCATGTTCCATCACCTGCTCCGTCGACTGACCGCCGCGCCAGGCACAGATGCCCATATGCACCATATCGTCTCTGTCGAGCATTTTGCTCTGGGGCAGCGCATCGACGGCTTTCAGCAGCTGGCTGGCGATACTCTCGGACTCCTTTAAGGTGCGATGCGGCAGCAAGACGGCAAAGTCGCTGCGGTGGTAGCGTGCCAGTAACGCGCCGGGGTAGCGCATAATAAAGGTGGACAGCAGGTTAATCAGCGTAAAGAGGTTCTCTTCCGCCACGCGCTGACCCCAGGTATCACGGAGCAGATCGAAGTCGGGCAGGCGAATCATCATTACCACGCCATGCGTACCCACCTTTTCGGGGTCATCAAGAAGGGTAGCCAGCTGATTATCAAAGAAAAGACGGTTGTTGAGGCCCGTTTTGTTATCCTGCGCGGCGTAAGAGCGAATCAATGTGTCCATACGGCTACGCTGATCGCTGGCAAACTGGATTTCGGAGAGCAACACGTCCAGGGCGCTACTGGTGCGTGATGGCCATTCATAAACCGATCCCCGCACCTGTGGACCCCGTTCGCCATTCAGTATCCGCACGGAGCGTGTTTCCAGCAGCTCCTGGCCGGAAAGTTGACGACGCTGCCAGCGAACGGCGAGGAAAATCAGCAGTACGATAAAGGCAACGGCGATGGTTAAGGGCGCGGTGGTCATAAGCGAGCGTAAATAGTTGCTCATCGGATCCTGGTACATCAGATGAATTGTCATACCCGGATGTTTAAGTGAATTAACCGTGACGTCCCGATACTGATCTACCGTGCCGGCAGGACGATAGCTGCCCTGGCGGGTATGGCTGAAAACGGTCTGCTTCCCCTGTTTAATGTCGATCTGCACGATATCCACAGGCACCATTAACTCATCCAGCTCACGCGAAAGTGCCGGGAAGGAGGTTGCAATCAGGCGAGTGTCGATAACCGATGCAACCGATTCAACCCGGTTAACCAGCTTATCCTGGATGGCATTGTAAAAGCTCAGCGAGCAGCCGATTAGCGTGACAAATATGGTCAGCCCCGTCAGCAAGGTGATAAAAGCTGAGAACTTCGTCGTTAATCGCATCCTTGAGATTACTCCGTGGGTTGAAGGGGGGTGCAAGTGAGCACTAACTTGCATTTCAAATGCGGCATACTACCAAACCTGGCGTATCTGGCAATTTATTGCGTTAAATCGGCACTGCGTTTCATTGAGCGAGTATAGTCATCAGAACATATTTTCCCATCATCAAACCTAGTGAGGACCCAGTATGCAGGCTTTGATCTTAGAACAGCAGGACGGCAAAACCGTTGCCTCAGTGCAAGCCATCGAGGAGAGCCGCCTGCCGGAGGGCGACGTGACCGTAGATATCGACTGGTCCAGCCTGAACTATAAGGATGCGCTGGCCATTACGGGAAAAGGTAAAATCATCCGAAATTTCCCGATGGTGCCAGGAATCGACTTTGCAGGCCGCGTACATACCAGTGAAGATCCACGTTTTCACGCCGGACAGCAGGTGCTGCTCACCGGCTGGGGCGTAGGTGAAAACCACTGGGGCGGACTGGCAGCGCAGGCGCGCGTAAAAGGTGACTGGCTGGTCCCGATGCCGAAAGGCCTGGACGGTCGTAAGGCGATGATCATCGGCACGGCAGGTTTCACCGCCATGCTGTGCGTGATGGCGCTGGAAGAGGCCGGGATCCGCCCTGACTCTGGCGAAATTGTCGTCACCGGCGCCAGCGGCGGCGTGGGCAGCACGGCCGTCACGCTGCTGCACAAGCTGGGGTATCAGGTCGCTGCCGTCTCAGGCCGCGAAAGTACGCATGATTATCTACGTCAATTGGGCGCAAGCCGTATTCTGAGCCGCGACGAATTCGCCGAGACCCGCCCGCTGGAAAAACAGGTCTGGGCTGGCGCAGTAGATACCGTCGGCGACAAAGTGCTGGCGAAGGTGCTGGCGCAAATGAATTACGGCGGCTGCGTGGCGGCCTGTGGTCTGGCGGGCGGTTTTGCCCTGCCGACGACGGTGATGCCATTTATTCTGCGTAACGTGCGTCTTCAGGGTGTCGATTCGGTCATGACCCCAGCCGAGCGGCGAGCTGAGGCCTGGGAACGTCTGGTGCAGGATCTGCCAGCCTCATTCTTTGACCAGAGCGCCACTGAGATTACCCTGAGCCAGGCACCAGAGTTCGCCAGTAAAATCATGGACAATCAGTTCCACGGTCGTGCGCTGGTTAAAATCGCCTAATCTTCAAATTTTCGTGACATATTCGCGCTAACCCTCCTCCTCCGTCATGCTTAGAAAAACGCCTGACGGAGGATGCCATGAAAACCCGAAAACTGACGGAAGCCGACGTAACGTCTGAATCTGTCTTTATGCTACAGCGCCGCCAGATCCTGAAAATGCTTGGCATCAGCGCCACCGCCCTGACACTCACCCCTGCGGCCCATGCCGATCTGCTCGACTGGTTTAAGGGCAACGATCGCCCGAAAGCCCCCTCCGGCGCACCGCTTAACTTCACCAAACCGGCGCAGTGGCAGAATAAACTGGCGCTGACGCCGGAAGATAAAGTCACCGGCTATAACAACTTCTATGAGTTTGGTCTCGATAAGGCCGATCCTGCCGCCAACGCCGGGAGCATGAAAACCGATCCCTGGACGCTGAAGATAGATGGCGAGGTGGCAAAACCGCTGACGCTGGATCATCATGACCTCACCACCCGCTTCCCACTTGAAGAACGCATTTACCGTATGCGCTGTGTGGAAGCCTGGTCGATGGTGGTGCCGTGGGTAGGTTTCCCTTTGCATAAACTGCTGGCGCTGGTTGAGCCCACCAGCAACGCGAAGTATGTTTCCTTCCAGACGCGCTACGCCCCGGACGAGATGCCAGGCCAGAAGGATCGGTTTATCGGCGGCGGGCTGGAGTATCCCTACGTTGAAGGTTTACGTCTCGACGAAGCCATGCATCCGCTTACGCTGCTTACCGTTGGGGTTTACGGCAAAGCGCTGCCGCCGCAAAACGGGGCGCCCATTCGCCTGACCGTACCGTGGAAATACGGTTTCAAGGGCATCAAATCGATCGTCAGCATTAAGCTCACCCGTGAACGCCCCCCCACCACCTGGAACCTGGCAGCGCCTGACGAGTATGGTTTTTTTGCCAACGTTAACCCGCACGTTGACCATCCGCGCTGGTCGCAGGCGACGGAACGTTTTATCGGCTCCGGCGGCGCGCTGGATGTTAAACGCCAGCCAACGCTGCTGTTTAACGGCTATGCGGATGAGGTGGCATCCCTCTACCGTGGGCTGAATTTACGGGAGAACTTCTAAGTGCGTTTAACGGCAAAGCAGATAACCTGGCTGAAGGTACTCCTGCATTTAGCAGGATTGCTCCCCTTTATCTGGCTCTTCTGGGCAGCCAGCCAGGGACAGTTCAGTGCCGATCCGGCGAAAGATATTCAGCATTTTACGGGTCGGATGGCTCTGAAATTTTTGCTGGCGACCTTGCTCGTCTCACCGCTGGCGCGCTACGCTAAACAGCCATTATTGATACGCACCCGTCGGCTTTTAGGGCTATGGTGTTTTGCCTGGGCGACGCTGCATCTCACCAGCTACGCCCTGCTGGAACTGGGCATTAACAACCTGGCACTCCTTGGCAGCGAACTGGTGACGCGTCCCTATCTGACGCTGGGTATCGTAAGCTGGCTGGTTTTACTGGCGCTGACGCTGACATCCACGCAGTATGCGCAGCGAAAACTGGGTCGACGCTGGCAACTGCTGCACAACTTCGTCTATCTTGTCGCGATCCTCGCCCCGATTCATTACCTGTGGTCGGTGAAGATTTTATCCCCTCAGCCGGTCATCTACGCCCTGCTGGCCCTGGCCCTTTTAGCGTGGCGTTACAAGAAGTTCCGCCAGTGGTTGCGATAGTTCACGAAACTGTGCGTTTTCCCGCAGATTATTTATCAACCGCGAATCTTTTTCGGATAGCGGTTGATAATCTTCCCTGATAAGACCAGTATTTAGCTGCCAAATGCTACGAAATCGTTATAATGTGCGACTTCGGTTTTCCGGACAGGGGTTTTAGGCCTCTGAAAGGGTGACAATTGCGCTTTGAGGGTATATGTTGTTTTTTACCCGAAAATCGCAGGAGATAGCGGCACAATGGCTGACAAATTCCAAATTTTAGTATTGAACGGTCCGAACCTGAACATGCTCGGCACCCGTGAGCCAGAGAAGTACGGCACGCTGACATTGAGCGAAATTGTTAACCGTCTGAGTACGGAAGCAGCCCCGCTGAATGTGGATTTGGACCATTTTCAGTCAAACGCGGAGTACGCAATCATCGACCGTATTCATCAGGCTAAAGACACTGTGGACTATATCCTGATCAATCCGGCCGCGTTTACGCACACCAGTGTTGCTATACGCGACGCACTGCTCGCGGTGAGTATCCCGTTTATCGAGATCCACCTGAGTAACGTGCACGCCCGAGAGCCGTTCCGCCACCATTCCTACCTGTCAGATATCGCCGCTGGCGTGATTTGTGGGCTGGGTGCAGACGGCTATTCATACGCTTTACAGACAGCGGTAAAACGCTTGTCACAATCACACTAAACAAGAGTACGGAACCCACTCATGGATATTCGTAAGATTAAAAAACTGATCGAGCTGGTTGAAGAATCAGGCATCTCCGAACTGGAAATTTCTGAAGGCGAAGAGTCTGTACGCATCAGCCGTGCAGCCCCGGCCGCTAGCTTCCCGGTAATGCAGCAAGCTTACGCTGCGCCAGTGCAGCAGCCTGCGCTCTCCGCAGCCGTTGCACCAGTGGCAGCAGAAGCGGCACCTGCGGCTGCAACAGAAATCAGTGGTCACATCGTACGTTCCCCAATGGTTGGTACTTTCTACCGCACCCCGAGCCCGGACGCGAAGGCGTTCATCGAAGTGGGTCAGAAAGTCAACGTAGGCGATACCCTGTGCATCGTTGAAGCCATGAAAATGATGAACCAGATCGAAGCAGACAAATCAGGTACTGTGAAAGCGATCCTGGTCGAAAGTGGTCAGCCGGTAGAATTTGACGAGCCGCTGGTCGTCATCGAGTAACGAGGCGAACATGCTGGATAAAATTGTTATCGCCAACCGTGGCGAGATTGCACTGCGTATTCTTCGTGCCTGTAAAGAACTGGGCATCAAGACCGTGGCCGTGCACTCAAGCGCGGATCGCGATTTAAAACACGTATTGCTGGCGGATGAGACGGTCTGTATCGGTCCGGCTCCGTCCGTAAAAAGCTATCTGAACATCCCGGCGATCATCAGCGCCGCCGAAATCACTGGCGCGGTCGCGATTCACCCGGGTTATGGTTTCCTCTCTGAGAACGCCAACTTTGCTGAGCAGGTTGAACGCTCTGGCTTTATCTTCATTGGCCCGAAAGCCGACACCATTCGCCTGATGGGTGACAAAGTGTCTGCCATCACCGCGATGAAAAAAGCCGGCGTGCCAACCGTACCGGGCTCTGACGGCCCGCTGACCGACGATATGGATGCTAACCGCGCCCATGCTAAACGCATTGGCTATCCGGTGATCATCAAAGCGTCCGGCGGCGGCGGCGGTCGCGGTATGCGCGTTGTACGCAGCGATGCTGAACTGGCGCAGTCCATCTCCATGACCAAAGCGGAAGCGAAAGCGGCTTTCAGCAATGACATGGTGTACATGGAAAAATACCTGGAAAACCCACGCCACATCGAAATTCAGGTGCTGGCTGACGGTCAGGGTAACGCAATCTATCTGGCAGAACGTGACTGCTCCATGCAGCGTCGTCACCAGAAAGTGGTCGAAGAAGCGCCAGCGCCGGGCATTACGCCGGAGCTGCGTCGCTACATCGGCGAGCGTTGCGCTAAAGCGTGTGTCGATATCGGCTATCGCGGGGCGGGTACCTTTGAGTTCCTGTTCGAAAACGGCGAGTTCTACTTCATCGAGATGAACACCCGTATTCAGGTTGAACACCCGGTTACCGAAATGATCACCGGCGTTGACCTGATCAAAGAACAGCTGCGTATCGCAGCCGGTCAGCCGCTGTCCATCAAACAGGAAGAAGTTGTGGTTAAAGGCCATGCGGTAGAGTGCCGTATCAACGCCGAAGACCCGAACACCTTCCTGCCAAGCCCGGGTAAAATCACGCGTTTCCACGCGCCGGGTGGCTTTGGTGTGCGCTGGGAGTCCCATATCTACGCCGGTTACACCGTACCGCCGTACTATGACTCAATGATTGGTAAGCTGATCTGCTACGGCGAAAACCGTGACGTGGCCATTGCCCGCATGAAGAACGCCCTTCAGGAGCTGATCATCGACGGGATCAAAACCAACGTTGATCTCCAGATGCGCATTATGAGCGACGAGCACTTCCAGAATGGTGGGACTAACATCCACTACCTGGAGAAAAAACTCGGTCTGAACGAGAAGTAAGAGACCAGTGTTGCTAAAAGGCCGGATTATCCGGCCTTTTTTATTTCTGGGGATCGCTAAGCCCCTTCATGTACAATCCCCGCTTTCTTCATCCACAAGGGACAAAAAATGGACAAACGTTTTGTTCAGGCCCATAAAGAAGCGCGCTGGGCGCTGTGGCTGACCCTTCTCTATCTCGCCGCGTGGTTAGTAACTGCTTACTTACCTGATTCGGCGATTGGCATTACCGGCCTCCCGCACTGGTTTGAAATGGCCTGCCTGCTGCTGCCGCTGGTGTTTATCCTGCTGTGCTGGGCGATGGTGAAATTCATCTATCGCGATATTTCACTGGAGGACGATGATGCAGCTTGAAGTCATTCTGCCCCTTATCGCTTACCTGTTCCTGGTGTTTGGCCTGTCGGTTTATGCGATGCGTAAACGTTCGACCGGCACCTTTCTGAACGAGTATTTCCTCGGGAGCCGCTCAATGGGTGGCGTCGTGCTGGCCATGACGCTGACCGCCACGTACATCAGCGCCAGCTCGTTTATCGGTGGCCCCGGCGCCGCTTATAAGTACGGGCTGGGCTGGGTACTGCTGGCCATGATCCAGCTGCCTGCCATCTGGCTCTCTCTGGGCATACTGGGTAAAAAGTTTGCCATTCTGGCCCGTCGCTACAATGCCGTAACGCTGAACGATATGCTGTTTGCCCGCTATCAGAGTCGCTTGCTGGTATGGCTGGCAAGCCTGAGTCTGCTGGTGGCGTTTATTGGCGCAATGACGGTGCAGTTTATCGGCGGGGCGCGACTGCTGGAGACGGCAGCCGGGATCCCCTATGAGACGGGCCTGGTCATTTTCGGTGTGAGTATCGCGCTGTATACCGCATTTGGCGGGTTCCGCGCCAGCGTACTCAACGACACGATGCAGGGGATGGTGATGCTCATTGGCACCCTCGTTCTGCTGGTGGGTATCGTGCATGCCGCAGGGGGCCTGAGCCATGCGGTTGAAACCCTGGAAGCGATCGATCCGAAACTGGTCTCACCGCAGGGGGCGGATGACATCCTCTCTCCAGCCTTTATGACCTCGTTCTGGGTACTGGTGTGCTTTGGCGTGATTGGCCTGCCGCATACCGCCGTGCGCTGCATCTCATATAAAGACAGCAAAGCGGTGCACCGCGGGATCATTATCGGGACAATTGTGGTGGCGATCCTGATGTTCGGTATGCACCTGGCGGGTGCGCTGGGACGCGCGGTGATCCCTGACCTTACCGTACCGGATCTGGTCATTCCAACCCTGATGGTGAAAGTGCTTCCGCCGTTTGCCGCCGGGATTTTCCTCGCCGCCCCCATGGCGGCCATTATGTCGACTATCAACGCTCAGTTGCTGCAAAGTTCCGCTACGATCATTAAAGATCTCTATCTGAATTTGCGCCCTGAACAGGTCGAAAATGAGCGACGCCTCAAGCGCATGTCGGCGGTGATTACCCTGGTGCTGGGGGCGTTGCTGCTGCTGGCCGCGTGGCGTCCACCGGAGATGATCATCTGGTTGAACCTGCTCGCCTTTGGTGGGCTGGAGGCCGTTTTCCTGTGGCCGCTGGTGCTGGGGCTCTACTGGGAACGCGCGAATGCCGCGGGTGCATTAAGCGGCATGATTGTCGGGGGCGTCCTGTATGCCGTTCTCGCCACGTTTAAAATTCAGTATCTGGGCTTCCATCCGATCGTGCCTTCGTTACTGGTAAGTTTACTGGCGTTTGTGGTGGGAAACCGTTTTGGTCGACCGGTGCCACAAACTGTCCTGATTTCTACTGACAAATAAAGAGTTTTGCCATGCCGTGGATCCAATTAAAACTGAACACAACCGGCGCGAACGCCGAAGAACTGAGTGATGCGCTGATGGAGGCCGGTTCGGTCTCTATCACCTTCCAGGACACGCATGACACGCCGGTCTTTGAGCCGCTGCCGGGCGAAACGCGCCTGTGGGGTGATACGGACGTTATCGGCCTGTTCGATGCAGAAACCGACATGAAAGAGGTCGTGGCGATTCTGGAAAACCATCCGCTGCTGGGCGTGGGTTTCGCGCATAAAATTGAACAGCTGGAAGACAAAGACTGGGAACGCGAGTGGATGGACAACTTCCATCCGATGCAGTTTGGTCAGCGTCTGTGGATCTGCCCAAGCTGGCGTGAAGTTCCCGATAAAAACGCCGTCAACGTGATGCTGGATCCGGGTCTGGCGTTCGGCACCGGCACCCACCCGACAACCTCCCTGTGTCTGCAATGGCTGGATGGCCTGGATCTGGAAGGCAAAACCGTGATCGACTTCGGTTGCGGATCCGGGATCCTTGCTATCGCGGCGCTGAAACTGGGCGCGGCAAAAGCCATCGGGATCGACATCGATCCGCAGGCGATTCAGGCCAGCCGTGATAACGCCGAGCGTAATGGCGTTTCCGATCGCCTTGAACTGTATTTGCCCGATGCACAGCCAGAGGCGATGAAAGCCGATGTTGTGGTCGCGAATATCCTGGCTGGCCCGTTACGCGAGCTGGCGCCGTTAATCAGCGTGCTGCCGGTTGAAGGCGGTCTGCTGGGCCTGTCCGGTATCCTTGCCAGCCAGGCAGACAGCGTCTGTGAAGCCTACGCCGATCTCTTCGCGCTCGACCCGGTGGTCGAAAAAGAAGAGTGGTGTCGCATCACCGGCCGTAAAAAATAAGCGTTTGGCGTGGTCGTCTGACCACGCCTTTTCCCTTCGGTTTTTTCTCCCGCCTTCTTCCTTTCTTCGATAAGATAACCGCACAAATCATAATGTTAATTGTTGATTTGGATAATAAAATTCACAGGAAGAATATGATGAAACACATTTCAGGCAAGGCAGCGCTGCTGGCGCTGAGCATGATTTCGGCTACGGCTTACGCATCACACTGGAGTTATCAGGGAGAAGGCGCACCGGAACACTGGGGCGAACTGGACGAGGCGTACAAGACGTGTAAAAGCGGAATGTATCAGTCGCCGGTCAACATAGATAACACGGTCAAAGCCCACATCTCTCCGCTGGAAACGCACTATATCGACGGCCCGGTCATTCTGACAAACAACGGCCATACTATCCAGGCAAGTGAAAATGCCGATACACGCGACAGCATCACGCTTGATAAACAGCGCTGGACGTTACAGCAGTTCCATTTCCATGCGCCATCCGAAAACACGGTGCACGGTAAAAAATACGCAATGGAAATGCATCTGGTCCATAAAAACGCTGACGGCGAACTGACGGTCGTTGCCGTTATGTTCGATCAGGGCGCGGCAAACACTGAACTGGATAAACTCTGGGGCGTGATGCCTGGACAGGTTGACCAGAACGTCACGATTAAGCCAACCCTCGATATGAATAAATTACTGCCCACGGATAAAACCTACTGGCGTTTTAGCGGCTCTCTGACCACGCCACCGTGTTCAGAAGGGGTGACATGGCTGGTGCTCAAGCACCCGCTGACCGTCTCTGCTGAACAGCTGAAAAAATTCACTCACACCATGCACCATGAAAACAGCCGCCCGGTTCAACCGCTTCATGGCCGTCTGGTTGTTGAATAAGTCGATTTTTTTACGCTGATATCCTGTGCAGAAATGCGACGCAGATCGCAAAGAAGCGCCATAATCTGCTGCTTATAGCAGCAGATTATCCCGGACAATTGATTCATTTATTCAGAAATGATGAGAAGTTACGGGAAATTGTAAGCGCCCACAAAATGTTCATTTATTCATAACACAATGATTTAAATAGCGAATAATCTTATCCAAAAAGAATGACTGGCGATTCCTTGATCTACAACAGAGGATTGTTCAAAGTTTGGCCTTTCATCTCGTGCAAAAAATGCGTAATATACGCCGCCTTGCAGTCACAGTATGGTCATTTCTTAACTCATGCGCATCGGACACCACCAGCTCAGAAATCGCCTGATCGCAGCCCCAATGGCAGGTATTACCGACCGGCCGTTCAGGACGCTGTGTTACGAGATGGGAGCAGGCCTGACCGTTTCCGAGATGATGTCGTCTAACCCGCAGGTTTGGGAAAGCGATAAGTCCCGCCTACGGATGGTGCACATTGATGAACCAGGTATCCGCACCGTGCAAATTGCCGGAAGCGTGCCTGAAGAGATGGCAGATGCCGCGCGTATTAACGTGGAAAGTGGCGCCCAGATTATTGATATCAATATGGGTTGCCCGGCCAAAAAGGTGAATCGCAAGCTTGCAGGTTCAGCCCTTCTGCAATACCCCGACCAGGTGAAGTCAATCCTGACGGCGGTTGTCAGCGCAGTGGACGTTCCTGTTACGTTGAAGATTCGCACGGGTTGGTCGCCGGAACACCGTAACTGCGTAGAGATTGCCCAACTGGCCGAAGACTGTGGCATTCAGGCCCTGACCATTCATGGACGCACTCGCGCCTGTTTGTTCAACGGTGAAGCTGAATACGACAGCATTCGGGCAGTTAAGCAGAAAGTTTCCATTCCGGTTATCGCGAATGGCGACATTACTGACCCGCTTAAAGCCAGAGCTGTGCTCGACTATACGGGAGCTGATGCTCTGATGATAGGACGTGCCGCTCAGGGAAGACCCTGGATCTTTCGGGAAATCCAGCATTATCTGGACACTGGGGAGCTGCTTGCCCCACTGCCTCTGGCAGAGGTTAAGCGCTTGCTTTGTTCGCATGTTCGGGAACTGCATGACCACTACGGCCAGGCAAAAGGGTACCGAATTGCGCGTAAACACGTCTCCTGGTATCTCCAGGAGCACGCTCCAAATGACCAGTTTCGGCGCACATTCAACGCCATTGAGGATGCCAGCGAACAGCTGGAGGCGTTGGAGGCATACTTCGAAAATCTTGCGTAATGAAATAAAGAGCTGACAGAACTATGTTCGAACAACGCGTAAATTCTGACGTACTGACCGTTTCTACCGTTAACTCTCAGGATCAGGTGACTCAAAAGCCCCTGCGTGACTCGGTTAAACAGGCACTGAAGAACTATTTTGCTCAACTGAACGGTCAGGATGTTAATGACCTGTATGAGCTGGTACTGGCTGAAGTTGAACAGCCACTGTTGGACATGGTGATGCAATACACCCGTGGTAATCAAACCCGCGCTGCCCTGATGATGGGCATCAACCGTGGTACCCTGCGTAAGAAACTGAAAAAATACGGCATGAACTAATTTCGATTAGCTAACTGCTTGTTTAAAAAGGCGCTCTTCGGCATGGGGAAGCGCCTTTTTTATCGTCCGGACGGGCAACCGTCAATGCTTTGTAAACCTTCTCTTTCCCCACTTTTCAACGCCCGCTTTTCGTGTATATTTCCAGCAACTTACAGGCTCTCTTTTCGCGGAATGACACATGATTCGTAAATACTGGTGGCTGGTCGTTTTTGCTGTCTCTGTTTTCATTTTCGATGCGCTGCTGATGCAGTGGATTGAACTGATGAGCACCGAAACCGATAAATGTCGCAATATGAATTCCGTGAACCCGCTTAAACTGGTCAACTGCTCAGAGCTGGACTAACCGCTTCCATCCTGTAAACCCCCTGTTATCACTCAATAAAAACAGGGATTTAAATCACTTTTCGTCATTTCCTGACGATGATAATGTCTGTGCCCTTTCCAACCGCTCTTGCTTAACGTCTCACAACGAGTGAACAGACCATGCTGGTTAGCCAATACAACCAAATCCTCGTAGTAATCTCCTTTGTTGTTGCCATTCTTGCCGCCTATACCGCGCTGAATATGGCTGCGCGCGTTGCCGGAAGCCAGGGCGTCGCTGCACGCGTCTGGCTGGCAGGTGGCGGTGTTTCGATGGGGATTGGCGTGTGGGCGATGCATTTCATCGGTATGCTGGCGATGGATCTTTCCATGAGCATGAGTTACAACGCGGTCCTGACCGTGCTTTCGATGGTTATCGCCATCAGCTCGTCAATGTTTGCCCTGTGGCTCGTTAGCGGCGAGCAGCTACGTTTGCGCCGGCTGCTGCCTGGCGCCGTCGTGATGGGAACGGGCATTGTTGCCATGCACTACACTGGTATGGCAGCCCTGGAGGTCACACCGGGTATTGTCTGGGATAAAAAGTGGGTGGCTATCTCCGTGGTCATTGCCCTTGCCGCTTCACTGGCCGCTCTTTGGCTGACGTTCCGTTTACGTCAGGAAGCCGCACGAATGGCGTTGATGCGGCTGGGGGCGGCGATCACCATGGGCATCGCTATCGCTGGCATGCATTACGCCGGCATGGAAGCAGCACAATTTCCAATGTCGACGATGGTCCACCATCATGGCATTAACGGGAGCTGGCTGGCGATACTGGTTAGCGTGGTCGCGCTCGCTATTCTGGGGATTACGCTGCTGGTGTCGATGTTCGATGCCCGCCTTCAGGCTCGTACCTCGCTGCTGGCCTCATCACTGGCAGAAGCTAATCGTGAACTCGCACAGCTGGCGTTACATGATACGCTGACGCGATTACCCAATCGTATTCTGCTTGAGGATCGCCTCGATCAGGCCATCAGCAAGGCCGATCGCGAAGGAAGCCCTTTCGCGCTGATGTTTATGGATCTCGACGGCTTTAAAACCGTCAACGATGCCTATGGTCATGATGTCGGTGACAAGCTTCTGGTTGCGGTGACTCAGCGTTTGCTGTTGCAGCTGAAAGGTCAGTATACGCTGGCGCGTATCGGTGGGGATGAATTCGTCCTGCTGGCCGAAACCGCCACTCCGGATGATGCTGCCTCACTGGCAAATTCACTGGTGCGCGTCATTGATAGCCCGTTCCATCTCGATCCTTACGAACTGATGGTCACCCTGAGCATTGGCATTGCGCTCTATCCACACGATGGCAAAACCGATCGTGAACTGATGTTTAACGCTGATGCTGCGATGTACCACACAAAACATATGGGTCGTAACGGCTATCACTTCTTCCAGCCGTCAATGAATACGCTGGCGCAGACGCATCTACAGCTGATGAATGATCTGTGGCAGGCCATCGACCGTAATGAGTTACGCCTGCTTTATCAACCTAAATTTCACGCCCCTGCCGGGCCAGTCCTCGGATTCGAAGCGCTGTTACGCTGGCAGCATCCCAAACAGGGGTTACTCCCACCCGATCTTTTTCTACCGCTGGCAGAGAAAACGGGGCTGATTATTCCGATTGGAAACTGGGTAATCGACGAGGCCTGCCGCCAGCTGCGTGAATGGCATCTTCAGGGCCACACGGACTGGTCAATGGCGGTGAATCTTTCTACATTGCAGTTCGAACAGCCGTCGCTGCTTAAAACAGTTCTCGATTGTCTGACGCGCCATAGCGTACCGCCCGGCATGTTGATCCTGGAGGTGACCGAAACCACGGCAATGAACAATCCGGACGAAAGCGTGCGTGTCCTGACAGCGCTGACGGATGCGGGAGTAAAAGCCTCGATAGACGATTTTGGCACCGGTTACTCAAGCCTTCTGTATCTTAAGCGACTCCCCGCCTGCGAGTTGAAAATCGATCGTGCTTTTGTGAAAGAGTTAAGTGGTGAGAGCGAAGATGCGACGATTGTCTCGGCGATTGTCGCCCTGGCAAAAACGCTGAATCTGAAGGTCGTGGCGGAAGGGGTCGAAACCGCAGCGCAGCAAACCTTTCTGACAGAACTGGGATGCAATACGCTACAGGGTTACCTGCTGGGCAAACCGATTACCGCGCAAGCTATTATGGAACAGTGCCAGCACGGGGAGATGTCGCTACCCCGGACGCGGTCATGAGGCTGTATCGTAAACCACTGGCGCCACTCGGGTGATATTTAGTGTCGCCAGAATATTATCCACCAGCGCCGGTGCTTGTTTGTACAGATTAAAATTGTTGCTATCCATTAACCAGTTTTTAATGACACCGCTAAAAAAGGCGTGGAAAACAATCAGCGCCAGTTCAATATTGGTTTGCGAAGAGATAACGTTACGAGCAATGCATCGCTTTAGCGTCTTGCGAAGATAATCATCGTTTAAACCGATCCGCTTGCGTATTTCACATTCTGAAATCACATCGTCATGAAATTCACACTTATGATACAAAATTTGTAAAAGCGCATATTGCCGCGGCTCGCTCGCAATATATTGCAGTGCGACAATAAATTGTTCACGAAGCATTAACAAAGGGTCGTCATTTTCGGAAAGTATTAACCTGTCACGAATCATCTCACGCATCGGCAATTGCTGATCCCATATTGCATTAAATATTTCCGCTTTACTCGAGAAATGCCAGTAAACCGCCCCGCGAGTGAGTTGAGCAGCATCGGCGATGTCGGTAAGCGTGGTGCTGGACACGCCACGCGTCGCGAATAGCCCGATAGCGGCTTCAATCAGCTGCTGGCGGGTCTTTTGAGCCTCTTCTTTCTTTTTGCGCGCCATAACCTGCTACTCATTACTCATAAGATTGATACGTTATCAAAGGATATTGCCGTGGTCGTGTAGTCAAAGTATTAACCAAAACCCGTGTTAATTTTGCACAAAAAAAGTCAATTCATTTAATTTATAATTCACGTGAATAAATCGAATACATAAAATTCATAAAATATATGAATAGCATTCACCGAAAACATTTCGTTGATTATCCTGACAGAAAAAGAATACCGAATGCACTGTGTCAGATTCCGATTTTTACTTTTAAAAGCTCCATCAGCACTTATAAATTAAAAAACATTAAACACCCTCATTATTATACGCGGCTACATTTCTATTTTTTGCCTCACACCCTTTCACCGATTCATGGCATATATCGGCTCAAGGGTAGTTTAAGGAACAGTAATGACGAATCACTTCAGATGCTTACCCTTATCCGGTTTCATTGTCTGTGCCGCGCTGCTCACCGGGTGCGATGGGCAAGAAAACCCACAGCAGCATGCGCAAGCTCCTCAGGTCAGTGTTCATATTGTTAAAAGCGCGCCACTGGCCGTAACGACAGAATTGCCCGGCAGAACTGACGCGTATCGTGTTGCGGAGGTTCGTCCTCAGGTAAGTGGTATCATTCTGCACCGTAATTTTACCGAAGGCAGCGACGTTAAAGCGGGTGAATCCCTTTATCAAATCGATCCGGCCACCTATCAGGCAGCCTACGACAATGCGAAAGGTGAACTGGTAAAAGCACAGGCGGCGGCGAATATCGCCCATCTGACGGTGAAACGTTACGTTCCGCTGGTTGGTACGCAATATGTGAGCAAGCAGGAGTACGATCAGGCGGTGGCAACTGCCCAGCAGGCGGATGCGAGCGTGGTTGCCGCGAAGGCTGGCGTTGAAAGCGCGCGGATCAACCTGGCCTATACGAAAGTCACATCCCCAATCAACGGGCGTATAGGTAAATCCAGCGTCACCGAAGGGGCGTTAGTCACTAATGGCCAGGCAACTGCACTGGCGACGGTTCAGCAACTCGATCCCATTTATGTCGATGTGACGCAATCCAGCAGCGATTTTATGCGCCTGAAGCAGCAGACGAGCCTGCAAAAGGGAGACACCAGCAGCGTCGAGTTGCTGATGGAAAATGGCCAGCCTTATCCGCTGAAAGGGACGCTCCAGTTCTCTGATGTCACGGTAGATGAAAGTACCGGCTCAATCACCCTTCGCGCCCTCTTCCCTAACCCACAGCATATGCTGTTACCGGGTATGTTTGTCCGTGCGCGCATCGATGAAGGTACGCAACCTGATGCCATTCTGGTTCCTCAGCAGGGGGTAACCCGTACACCACGCGGAGATGCCACCGTGCTTGTGGTAAATGAGAAAAACCAGGTGGAATCACGCACTGTCGTTGCACCGCAGGCGATTGGCGATCGCTGGCTGATCACGGAAGGCCTCAAAAACGGCGACCGCGTCATTATCAGCGGCCTGCAAAAAGTTCGCCCTGGCGTCACCGTCGTGGCTATTCCTGATACCGCAGCGACTCCAGCCAGTTAAGGAATAACGACATGGCTAATTTCTTTATTCAACGGCCTGTTTTCGCCTGGGTACTCGCCATCATTCTGATGATTGCGGGCGGGCTGGCCATTTTAAAACTACCGGTCGCGCAATATCCGACCATTGCGCCGCCGGCGGTTGCGGTGACAGCAACCTACCCGGGCGCTGATGCCCAGACGGTACAGGACACCGTCACTCAGGTTATCGAACAGAACATGAACGGTATCGATAATTTGATGTACATGTCGTCCACCAGTGATTCCGCTGGTAACGTCACCATCACCCTGACGTTCGAGTCGGGTACGGATCCTGATATTGCGCAGGTGCAGGTTCAGAACAAACTTCAGCTCGCCATGCCGCTGCTGCCACAAGAAGTGCAGCAGCAGGGGATCGGCGTGGAGAAATCCAGCAGCAGCTTCCTGCTGGTTGCAGGCTTTGTGTCGGACAATAAAAACCTCACGCAGGATGATATCTCCGACTATGTCGCTTCTAACGTAAAAGATGCGATCAGCCGTACTTCCGGCGTCGGTGACGTGCAGCTGTTCGGTGCCCAGTATGCAATGCGCATCTGGCTGGACAGCAACGCGATGAACAAATATCAGCTCACGCCGCTGGATATCATTAACCAGCTAAAAACGCAGAACGACCAGATTGCTGCGGGCCAGTTGGGCGGAACACCGTCCGTACCTGGGCAGCAACTGAACGCCTCAATTATTGCTCAAACGCGTCTGAAATCGCCGGAGGAGTTTGGTCGTGTGACGCTGAAGGTGAACCAGGACGGTTCAATGGTCCACCTGAAAGATGTGGCCCGCATTGAGCTGGGTGGCGAAAACTACAATATGGTCACCAAAATCAATGGCCAGGCAGCAACGGGGCTGGGGATCAAGCTGGCGACTGGCGCAAACGCGCTGGATACCGCTGCCGCCATCAAGAGTAAACTGGCGCAGTTGCAGCCCTTCTTCCCTCAAGGCCTGAAAGTCGTGTATCCGTACGACACTACACCTTTCGTGAAGATCTCAATCCATGAAGTGGTGAAGACACTGTTTGAAGCGATTGTTCTCGTGTTCCTGGTGATGTACTTGTTCCTGCAAAACCTGCGGGCAACGCTTATTCCGACGATCGCCGTGCCCGTGGTGTTACTGGGCACCTTTGCGGTACTGGCTGCGTTCGGGTTCTCCATTAACACCCTGACGATGTTCGGGATGGTATTGGCGATAGGTCTGCTCGTCGATGACGCCATCGTGGTGGTCGAGAACGTAGAACGCGTCATGGTTGAGGACAAGCTGCCGCCAAAAGAGGCGACGCAGAAGTCGATGGAGCAAATCCAGGGCGCTCTGGTGGGCATTGCCATGGTGCTTTCGGCGGTATTTATTCCGATGGCATTCTTTGGTGGTTCAACCGGGGCTATCTATCGTCAGTTCTCGCTGACCATTGTCTCCGCGATGGCCTTGTCGGTACTGGTGGCGTTGATATTAACGCCTGCTCTTTGTGCCACGCTGCTCAAACCGGTTTCCAGCGAACATCATGAAAAGAAAGGTGGTTTCTTCGGCTGGTTTAACGCGCTCTTTGATAAGAGTGTGGAGCACTACAGCAACAGCGTAAGCGGCATTTTACGTAAGACCGGCCGCTATCTGCTGGTTTACGTCATCATCGTCGGCGGCATGGCAGTTCTGTTCCTGCGCCTGCCTTCCTCCTTCCTGCCGGAAGAGGATCAGGGGGTGTTTATGACGATGGTTCAGTTGCCGGCAGGGGCGACGCAAATGCGTACTCAGCAGGTACTCGATCAGGTTCAGGATTATTACCTGACGAAAGAGAAAGCGAACGTTGAATCGGTCTTTACCGTAAACGGTTTTAGCTTTAGCGGACAGGGGCAGAACTCCGGTATCGCTTTCGTCAGCCTGAAGCCATGGGAAGAACGTCCGGGCAAGGAAAACGGCGTTGAGGCGATTGTCAGCCGCGCGACGAAAGCGTTCAGCCAGATCAAAGACGGTCTTGTATTTCCGTTTAACCTGCCTGCCATTATTGAACTGGGTACCGCAACAGGCTTTGACTTTGAACTGATTGACCAGGCAAACCTGGGGCATACGCAGTTAACCCAGGCGCGTAACCAGCTGCTGGGCATGGTGAGAGAACATCCTGACTTACTGGTTCGCGTGCGTCCTAATGGACTGGAAGATACGCCACAGTTCAAGCTGGACGTCGATCAGGAGAAGGCACAGGCGCTGGGTGTGAGCGTGTCTGACGTCAATCAGACGATTTCAACAGCGCTGGGTGGCACCTATGTGAACGACTTTATCGATCACGGACGGGTGAAAAAAGTTTATGTCCAGGCTGATGCTCGCTTCCGTATGCTACCCGGAGACATTAACGGCCTGTATGTGCGTAGCGCTAACGGCGAAATGGTGCCTTTCTCTGCCTTTAGCAGCTCTCACTGGGTGTACGGTTCACCGCGTCTGGAACGTTACAATGGGATGCCATCAATGGAGATCCTCGGTGAGTCTGCCCCTGGCAAAAGTACCGGTGAGGCAATGGCGTTGATGGAAAGCCTTGCGTCAAAACTGCCTTCCGGCATCGGCTACGACTGGACGGGGATGTCTTATCAGGAACGACTTTCCGGGAATCAGGCTCCGGCGCTGTACGCCATCTCACTGATTGTGGTGTTCCTGTGTCTGGCGGCCCTCTATGAAAGTTGGTCAATTCCCTTCTCGGTCATGCTGGTTGTGCCGCTGGGGGTGATCGGCGCGCTTCTGGCTGCATCAATGCGAGGGCTGAACAATGACGTTTACTTCCAGGTTGGTCTGCTTACGACAATTGGTTTATCAGCCAAGAACGCCATACTGATCGTTGAGTTCGCCAAGGATCTCATGGATAAAGAAGGCAAAGGGATTATCGAAGCCACGCTTGAAGCCTCGCGTATGCGTCTGCGTCCTATCCTGATGACTTCCCTGGCATTCATCCTTGGTGTTATGCCTCTGGTCATCAGCAGCGGTGCTGGTAGTGGGGCACAAAATGCGGTCGGGACGGGCGTGATGGGCGGGATGCTGTCAGCCACCCTGTTGGCCATTTTCTTTGTTCCTGTTTTCTTTGTGGTTGTCCGGAGACGGTTTACAAAGCACAAGGATTAATGAAAACCATAAAGGCACCTCTGGTGCCTTTTTTATTTCCTGAAAACAATGTAAAAACACTTCCCCTCTTCACATTTCCTCCATTAATAATCAGTGCCCGCGCTTTTTTCTTCATAATTTTTACAATCCACACAAATTGAGATTATTCCCCGTGCTGCATGGTATTAGTGCGGTGGTAAAATAATCATCAGTTCGTTAATTGCTGTATCGGCTCTTTAGCGAATAAGCGATCATATTGAGGTAACATCATGAAAAGATTCCTTTCCGTTGCACTTCTCGCTGCGCTGCTTGCTGGTTGCGCGCACGACTCTCCATGTGTACCGGTATACGACGATCAGGGGCGACTGGTTCACACCAATACCTGTATGAAGGGCACTACCCAGGATAACTGGGAAACAGCAGGTGCGATTGCTGGTGGCGCCGCGGCAATCGCTGGCCTGACACTCGGTATTGTCGCCCTGACTAAATAAGGCTTCTAAAAGCGCGGCCATCGCCGCGCTTTTATTTTTCCCTGATATAAGGAACGTATATTCCTCATCACGAATAGCATCAGATATTAATTAAATTCAATACTCTACCTTACTCCCCGCTATACCCCATACCTGTACATAACATTTAATTGATTTAACGCTGCTGCGAGCCAGCATAATGCATTCCACAACTTCAGTTTCAGTAGGGTAAAACGCTTTAATACGTCCGTAAGGTATTAATGGCGACAGCAGGAATATCGAATGAGGGAATTGGTTTGGCTGGAGCGATAACGCAAAAAGGCCATCCTTTCGGATGGCCTTTCTACTTGTTTGATGTCTGGCAGTTCCCTACTCTCACATGGGGAGACCCCACACTACCATCGGCGCTACGGCGTTTCACTTCTGAGTTCGGCATGGGGTCAGGTGGGACCACCGCGCTAAAGCCGCCAGACAAATTCTTTTACTTCTTGCCGAACTTTAACCTAAGTATAAAGTGGTGCTGATACCCAGAGTCGAACTGGGGACCTCACCCTTACCAAGGGTGCGCTCTACCAACTGAGCCATATCAGCACGCTAAATTTGATGCCTGGCAGTTCCCTACTCTCACATGGGGAGACCCCACACTACCATCGGCGCTACGGCGTTTCACTTCTGAGTTCGGCATGGGGTCAGGTGGGACCACCGCGCTAAAGCCG